>CAIOYO010000193.1 GCA_903862595.1 uncultured Opitutaceae bacterium
ACCAAGTCGAACATGCCGTCCAGCGCATCGTCGCAATCATCAAGCAGCTCAGCTCGCTGGCGGTGAGCACACACGTGCCCACCAGCCGCCGCGCGTTCGGTCCACTGGTCGCGGGCGCGATCGCCCGCTTTCGCGCGGACAACCCCTCGCCCGCGATCATCGACTGGGAAGACACCGAGTCCGACCTCGCGATCCACACGCACGTCGAGGTATTCGAGGACGCGGTGACCAAGCTCCTGATGAATGCGCTGGAGGCGTACGAGGGGCTGCCGGTGGTTCCGCGGACGATCCGCATCCGGACGATTCGACAGAACGAACCGGCTAAATCCAGGATCATCCTCCGCATCGAGGACCAAGGCCGAGGCATTGACCCGGAGATTCGCGACCAGATGTTCGAACCGTTCGTAAGCTCCAAGCAGACCGTGGGCGTGGGCATGGGCCTCACGGTGGCGCGACACGCGCTGCGCAGCCTCGGGGGCGACGTCATGCTCTTTAACCGTGACGGCGGTGGCGCCGTCGCCGAGATTCACCACCCGATCGATCCCCCGCCTTCCTCGACTTAACCTCCTTTCGCATGCCTCGCCTCTCATTCATCGGTGCTGGACGAATGGCCTCGGCCATCGTGGATGGCCTGCTTGCTCAGGGCGTGTGCAAGCCCGAGGAGATCCGCTGTATCGGAGGGAGCGGTCCGTCGGCACGAACGCTCGCGGAGCGCACCGGCATCCGACACACATCGGACCTGAACGAGGCGCTCGACGGTGCGGATGTGGTGGTGCTGGCCTTCAAGCCGCAGCACCTCGCTGCAGCCGATCCCCGCCTCGCCGAACTCACGGCGGGAAAGATGGTGGTGTCCGTTCTCGCCGCGAAGACGCTCGCCCGCCTCCACACCGTCTTTCCCCGGGCCCGGGCGCTCGTCCGGAGCATGCCCAACACGCCGGCGGCCATCGGCGCCGGCGTCACCGGCTGGTGTTCCCTTGCTCCGCTCTCCACCCAGGATCGGGCGCTCATCGTGTCGCTGCTGGGCGCCATCGGTCGCGAAATCGAGCTTCCAGAGTCCCAGATCGACGCCCTCATGGCCGTGAGTGGCTGCGGGCCGGCGTTTGTCTTTGAGTTCACCGCTGCCCTGCGCGACGCCGGCGTCGCCGCGGGCCTTTCCCGGGACCAAGCGCAGTTGCTGGCGCTGGAGACGGTCCTCGGTGCGGCGCGGTTGATGGCCCGCACCCAGGCCGAACCGGAGGATCTGCGCAACCAGGTCACCTCGCCCAACGGGACCACCTTCGCCGGACTGCAGCGCATGGCGGCCCGCGATTTCCGCGGGATGATGCAGGAAACCGTCCTCGCCGCCAAGGCGCGCTCAGCGGAACTCAGCCGAGACGGCTGATCGGGCTGTTCCCCGGCCCCGGAATCCCTCATGCTCCTCCGGCCATGAGTCCCCTCTCCGGACGAATCTTAGTCACCGGCGGCGCCGGCTTCATCGGAAGCGCCCTCGTTTGGGCCCTCAACCGACGCGGTCTCACGAACATCGTGATCACCGACCTGCTCGGCAGTGACGAAAAGTGGCGGAACCTTACTCCGCTTCGCTTCGCCGACTACCTCGAGGCCGGAGAGTTCCGGCGACAACTCCGCGAGAGTCCGGCCAGCCTCGGAACGTTCTCGTGCGTGTTCCACCTCGGAGCATGCTCGGCCACCACCGAGCGCAACGCCTCGTACCTCATCGACAACAACTTTGAGTACACCAAGGAACTCGCCCGTTGGGCGCTGAATATCGGCGCACGATTCATCTATGCGTCCTCCGCCGCGACGTATGGCGACGGATCCCGGGGGATGGATGACCGACTCGCGGACCTCAGCCAGCTCCGGCCGCTAAACATGTACGGCTACTCCAAGCACCTCTTCGACGTGTGGGCCGATCGCGAGGGACTCCTGAACCGGATCGTCGGGGTGAAGTACTTCAACGTCTTCGGACCCAACGAGGACCACAAGGGCGAGATGCGCTCCCTCGTCCACAAGGCCTTCCAGCAGATCCAGTCAACCGGCATCGTGCAGCTATTCCGGAGCCATCGCCCCGACTTCCGCGACGGAGAGCAGCAGCGCGACTTCCTCTACGTGAAAGATGCTGTCGAGATGACCCTGCACTTCGCTGACCGGGCCCCCGAAGTCGGCGGGCTCTTCAATCTGGGTTCCGGCCAGGCAAATACGTGGCTCGCCTTGGCACGCGCCCTGTTCGGCGCCCTACAGCGGGAGCCTCGGATCGAATTCATCGACATGCCCGAGGTCCTGCGGGGCAAGTACCAGTACTTCACGCTGGCCGATATCGGCAAATTACGCGCCAGCGGCTATGCGCGCGAGATGACACCCCTTTCCGAGGCGGTACGGGACTACGTCCAAGGTCATCTGGTGACCCAGCGACGCTTGGGCGAGTAACGCCCGGGGGCTGTGCCCGCGGGGCAAAAACAGCTAAAAGGGGGAGCCGAAGCCGGCTCCCCGCTCCCGACTTTACGGAACAGCCTCGAGTTCGACGGCGGTCCACGGCTTGGTCCGGCCGGCCGTGGCTTGGGTTCGAACCGCGGTGACCTTGGCGACATCCACGGCCGGAGCCGCGTTGCCCCACTCGCTGCGGATATAGGTCAGGACATGGGCTACCTTCTCGTCCGACCAATTGAAACCACTGCCCAGCCCGAATGCCGGCATCGCGCCATTGTACGTGTTACCCTTCACCTTGATTTCACCGACCAAGCCGTGAAGGACGAGCCGGATGAGACGCTCATCGGAGCCCGAGACCCACTCGCTGGCCGCGAGGGGCGGAAAGACGCCGGCAACGCCTTGGCCATTCACCTGGTGGCACGTGGCGCACGCACCCGGTTGATTGTAGAGACGCTTTCCAGCCGCGATCGGATCGACCGTTGCAACCGTGGCCGACTTGGCGGCGGTCTTCGGATCAAAGCGCTCATCGTAGACCAACGGGTCGACTCCGCCGCGGTAGTGCACGAAGTAGATCGAGCCAACGAAGATGAGGGCCGAAAGCAGGCCGAGGAGAAACAGCGGCAGCATCGAATATCCATCCTTAGGCTCGGGCTTATTGGCCGTAAGGTCGGCGTGGACATTCTGCAGGCTCGCGTCGGAGCCGTCGCCCAACGGGCGAGTGGATTCCTGATCGTGGCTGCTCATTATTTCGCTCCTTCCGCGGCGGTGCCGCCCTGGCTCTCGGACTTGGCCACGTAGACATTGGCCGCCTCCGGGTAAGCGTAACTGTCCTTCAAGCTCAACAAATAGGAAACAAGTCGCTCAGCACGGACCGTCGGGACGATCTCATGACCCGCGGGAGGCTGGGACGAAGCGGGCAGAAGCGACTGGATCGCCTTCGGGGAGGGCTCGCCCACGATCTTCCGGGTCTCGAAGAGGAAACGGAACGGCGGCATGACGGACCCCGGCGAGGTCAGTTGCGGATCATAAAGGTGCCGGTAGTGCCACTCGCGTCCATCGCGTCCCTCCTGACCGTCCTTGCGCTGACCCACGTTCCGCAGGTCCGGACCAATCCGCTGTGCACCGATCAAGACGCGGGGCTCGAGGAGGTAATCACGGGCAACACTGTGGCGCTCGCCCCAGCCGCGCTTGTCATCAATGCCGAACCCCGGCCGGCGAACCTGCTGGGTGTGACATGCGGCGCAGCCGAGATCTTGGTAAACGAGGTGACCTTGCTGAGCCAAGCCGGGCATAGGCTGCGGGAAAGCGACGCCTTCGTTGGCGTCCACCACGCGAGCCAGTCGGCCGACCGAACCTTGGTTGACGAGGATTACACCCGTCCAAGAGGCGGCCAGAGCGGCGAAGAGTCCGAGAAACAGGAGAGCGATGCGGTTCATCGTACGGGAGCCTCAAGCGGCTTTGGAGGCGTTCGGGAGAGAGGACGACGCAGGCGAACAGCAGGAGCAGCAGCTCGCCGCCATCCAGCCAAGATTGACGAGGAACGCGACATGACCCGCGACCAGCAGCACCATCGCCGAGGTCTGGGTGAAGAGGTACGGCTGGAGGCTCTGCAAGACATCGATAATCGGTGTCGGCACCGCCCCCTCACCCGCGGGCAAGCGATTCAGGCCCACGCCCTGCTTGTAACCCGCGATCGAGAGAGCGACGACGCTCGCCAGACACCCGAGCAACGAGCTCCAGAAGTGGAAGCCGACCAGGCTCGGAACCGGCCAGGAACGCCCGGTGATCCGGGGAAGCATCACGTAGAGCGTGCCGAATGCGACCATGCTGAAGAAACCGTAGTGGTTCAGCTGGGCGAGCGCGGACTGCACGAACGTAAACTGGAGCAATTCCGAGACCCCGCGAAGCGACAGCAGAACCGACGCCACTTGGGCGACCAGCAAGGCCGCGACACCCACAGCCGCGAAACGATAGGAGACGTCTTGGCGAACCGCGGCGGACGCACGAGCGAGCGTCGGGACCAGATTGCAGGCCCAGACACACACCACGACCAAAAGGACGAACGACATGGCGATGCCCAGCGAAACGACCCACGCGGGCACCGGCGCGCCCACCAGACGGGCTGGGCCCGCCCAGCCGCCAAAAATCACGAGCAGCCAGAAACCGAGCGTGCTCAGGTGGTAATGAGCGATCGAGCGACCCGTCAGCTTCGCCGCCAAATAGTAGAGCGCTGCGACACCGACGCCGCCAAACCAGAAAAGGAAGAGGCTGTGCGAGTACCACGTCTGCACCAACGGTTGCATCACGCCCTGCACGGGATCCACCACGAGAAGCAAGTGCGCCAGAGAAAAGACCCATGGGAACCACAACAACGCGAGGAGCAGGTACCACTGGGAAATGAACACGTGCGGCGAACGGCGCGCCCGGAACGTCAGCAATGCCCAGATCGCGATCCACGCATACGCCGCGAACAAAATCATGTTCACGTACGCCGGAAACTCCAGACCCTCCACGGCGGTGCCATAACCGCCCAAGATGCCAAGCGTACCCAAGAGAACGCCGACGTTCCAGAAGACCCCGGAGACGACCAACGTCACCGGGCGGCGGACCTCGGCCTGCGCCAGTCGGGCCATCAGCCAGACGGCAATCGCGAACGCTGCATTGAAGCCCCATCCATAGACCAGAACGGCGGACTCGGCGGCGCGGACGCGGCCATAGGTCAGCCACTCGCAGTCGGCCAAGAACGCCGGGGAATGCAGCTTGAATGCGGCGATGACCGACAACGCGGTGCCCACCACAAGCCAGACCGCGGCAGCGGCGGCAAAATACAGCCCGGGGAGGCGGACGGATGCGTCAATCGACGCACCCTCCATACCCGCCGGACTGGTCTGAGAGGAAGGGGAGGCCATTCGAAAAGGAAAACTTAGGGAGACTTCGGACGGGACGCGCCCGCCTTGGAATTGAGATCGCGAATCGTGAGCTCAACCGCGCGGTCGATTGGAAGCCGGACCAAGCCAGCCGACTGATCAACCCATCCGTAAGAGGTGGACGTCGCCGCTTCTTTTGCGCGCAACTCGCTGAGGCGAGCAGCACGACCTTCGGAGGAAAACTTCCAAGCGTCCTCGGCGGGAGCACCGACCGCGGCCGGAGTGGGCGCCGCGGGACGCCGCGCCACCACGTAAACCACGATGAAAACGCCGAGCACGACCGCCGCACCCAGGGCGGCCAGCACGGAAAACCGACCGGAGCCGGACTTAGTCTGCGGAAGACTCATGGTAAGTAAGGGATTCGCTGATGCGGGGATCGCGGATCGGAATCAGCTTGGTGGTCGGGAAGCTGCGGAGGTACGCCCAGACGCAAATGCCACCGACGCCAATCACGGCCGTCACGGTCCACAGCTGATGCAACTGCAGGAAGGGCAGCGCGTCGCCATTCACATCCTTCTTGGACGGCCAGACATTGTAGATCAGGTCGAGCAGGAAGATCGCCGCGATCCACAGCGCCACCCAC
>CAIOYO010000194.1 GCA_903862595.1 uncultured Opitutaceae bacterium
GATGACCGCCGGGCTCTCTCAGGCGGTGAACGTGAATCAGCTGCCGACGCGCGGAATCGAGCGGATCGAGGTGCTGCGCGATGGCGCGTCGTCCATCTACGGCTCCGACGCCGTCGGCGGGGTGATCAATTACGTCCTGCGCCGCCAGTTCGACGGCAGCGAAGCCTCGCTGCGGATCGGCGCTCCGGAACACGGCGGCGGCGAGAGCGTGCAGGGTTCCTACACGTTCGGGACCAGCCTCGACGGCGGACGCGGACGCGTCTTCGGCACGATCGAGGCATTGTACCGCGACGCGCTGTTCCTCACCGAGCGTGACTTCAGCCGCTTCGCCGACAGTTCTTCGCGCGCCGAGCCGCCCTTCAACGTCGCCGGCGGGCCCTTCGACGCCCGCTCGGCCCGCGGCTACTGGCCGACCTTCCGCATCGGCACCGGCACCGCCGCCAATTACTTCCGCCCCGTCAACGGCACGCCCGCCCTGACGTCCGTCGCCCCGACGCGCACCGCGAATCCGGAGTTCTTCCTCGATCTGAACCAGTTCGGCATGGCCGCGCCTCGCACGCGGCGCAGCAACGCCTTCGTCTCCGGCGAATTCGACGTCAATGAGCGGATCACCGCTTTCGCCGATGTGTCGTACTACACGGCGCTGTCGACGATGCGGCGCCAGCCGCTCGCGCTGAACGCGCCGACGTCCGACCAGCTCATGGTCATGGCCATCGACAATCCGTACAATCCGTACGGCTCCCGCTTCTACTCCGCCACCGGCGCCGCCAACAGCGACGGCACGCCGCGCCTCACCGGCGCGCCGCGGACCCTCAGCTTCACCGCCATGACCCTCGCCGGGCTCGCCGCCGAGTCCGTCGACACGCGCGCCGATGTCATCCGCCTCGCGGCCGGGCTCAAGGGACGCCTCGGCGGCTCCTGGTCCTGGGAGAGCTCCGGCTTCTACAATCGGGTCAAGGGCTCCGATGAGGCCTTCCCCGATGTGCGCGAAAGCCGCTTGCAGCAGGTCCTCCAGCGCACCGACGCCAACGCCTACAATCCGTTCGGCTACACGTTCAAGGTGCAGGACAATGCCGTGGTCGCCGATCGTCCGTACTCCAACCCGCAGGCGGTCGTCGACGCCTTCTCCGAGGTCTACGTGCGCAACGCCACCAGCTCCATCACCAGCGGCGATGTCCGCACGGCCGGCACGCTCGTTGATGCTTGGGCCGGCCCAATCCGCACCGCCGCCGGTGCCGAATACCGCCGCGAAACGCTCGACGATCTGCGTCCTCCGTTCAGCGGCGAAAACCCCGCCGGCTCCGGTCTCGATCCGCTCAACAACGACTTCCTGCTCCACCCGCCGCGGCCCGATGTCATCGGCCAGCGCCGCATCTCCAGCGTGTACGCCGAAGTCGTGGTGCCGCTCATCGCTCCGAATCAGTCCCTGCCGCTGCTCCACTCCGTCGAGCTCACCGCGTCCGGCCGCTACGAGCGCTACAGCGACTTCGGTGACACCACCAAGCCGAAGGTCGGCCTGAACTGGCGCCCGGCGCCCGCGGTCATGCTCCGCGGTTCCTACAACGAGGGCTTCATGGCCCCGAGTCTCGCCGCCCTCTTCACCAGCCCGCGCTGGTCGATCTCGGCCGGCGCCGGCGATCCCGATAACTACCGCAACACCGTGACCCGGGAGGGTCCGTATGTGCAGCGCACGTACTTCGGTGGTAATCCTAACCTCAAGGCCCAGGAGTCCGAGGGGTTCACCTACGGCACCGTCATCGATGTCCCGGCGGTCAAGGGCTTGAGCGTCACCGCCGACTGGTGGCAGATCAGCCGCGAAAACCTGCTCGGGCAGCGCAGCGTCGCCCAAATCCGCGACAGCGACACCGCCCTGCTCATCGCCTACACGCGCTCGCAACTCGCCGCCGGGAAGGCCATCGCCACGATCGACCTCGGCAGCGGCACGCCTGCGTACAAGGGCGATCCGGATGTCGTGCGCTACGCGCTGACGCCGGAAGACGCCGCGGTGTTCGCCACGTACAACACCGCCAATGCCGCCACGCCCGACGCCCTCCGCGCCGCCGCCGGTCGCATCTTCTCCCTCAACCGTCCGTTCGTGAATATCTCCACCAGCGAGCACGCGGGCGTCGACCTCGGTCTCCGCTACGTGGCGCCCCAGACCCCGTTCGGCAACGTGGTCCTCAACACCGAGTGGTCCCGGCTGTCCAAGTCCGAGTCCACTCTCGCTCCGGCGAACCTCCCGCCGGTGCTGAACAACGGTCTTTACGCCGGCGGTGCCGCACGCTGGCGCGGCACGACGACGGTCGCGTGGCGCCGCGGCGCGTGGTCCGCCCTCGCCGGCGCCTACTTCGTCGGCAAGACGCACGATTCCGGCGCCACCACCACCGCCGCGATCTACGAATCCCTCGGGCGCCCCGACTACATCGAGCCGTTCTTCACCGGCAGCCAGACCGTGTACCGCCGCGTCGTCGATCCGGTCATCACGTACAACCTCACGGTGGGCTACAGCTTCGGCGCCGAGGCTCCGGTCTTCCTGCGGAATTCCAAGGTGTCGCTCGGCGTGGTCAATCTGACCGACCGGGAACCGCCGTTGAACACGTCCGAGGGCTTCAGCTATGATCCCGGCGTCTTCCAGAACCTGCTGCCGGGCCGGACGTGGTCCTTCGAGCTGACCCGCCGGTTCTGATCGCCCGACGCGGACGACGACCGGCCGCCACCCGGTCGTCGTCCGCCGCAGGTTAGTCCGTTGGTCCGTCCGTTAGCCGTTGATGGTCGGCCGCCTCCTCCCGATCCCCGCCCCTTCGCTCGTCATCCATTCCCGCCGATGCTTCGCCTTCACCGCCTTTTCGCCCACCGCCCGGCTATCTCCCGTCACCTTGATCCGTTCGGGCGGATCGTGACCTTCGCTGCGCTCGCCGCCGTGCCAGCGGTGGCGATGACCATGGCGGTGGCCGCGACCGCGACCACGACCACGACTGCGAGCGCGGCAACCGCAGGCCCGGCTGCAGTCGCGGGTGACGTGGCGCACGCGGCGCGCATCTCCGAGAACCGCGCGTGGCTGCGCTCGCTGCCGAGCGCACCGGAGCCGACGCTCCACCGCAGCGGACTGCGCGCCACCGAACTGGGCCGCTGGCCCGTCCGCGGCGCCAACCAAGGCGTCGCCGTCGACGCGGACCACTTCTACGGAATCGGCAACTTCGTCGTGACCAAGCACCGCAAAGCCACCGGGGAACAGGTCGACGAGTGGGTCGGACTCCGCGGCGGTCCGATCATCCACCTCAACGGCGGCCATGTGGTCGACGGTCGCCTGATCCTTGCCCACTCGAACTTCCCCCAGTTGCCGATGGCCAGCTCGATCGAGGTGTACGACACCGCGACCCTCGCCCCCGTCGCGTCCACCAGCCTGGGCATCCGGCTGGGCTCGCTGACGTGGGCGGAAAGGCGCGACGGCGTCTGGTGGGCCTGCTTCGCGAACTACAACGACGCCGGCACCACGCCGGGGTTCGACCAACGCTGGACCCACGTCGGCCGCTTCAATGACGACTGGCAGCTCATCGAGTCGTGGCTCTTTCCGCCGCAGGTCGTCGCCACGTGGGGTAAGAGCAGTTGCTCCGGTGGAAGCTGGGGCCCGGACGGCCTGCTCTACGTCACGGGCCACGACGCGGCCGAACTCTATGTCCTGCGCATCCCGCGCTCCGGCGTGACCCTCGACTACGTCACCACCATCGACGTACCATTCGAAGGCCAGTCATGGGCGTGGGACCGCAGCGCCGAACCCGACCGCATCATCTTCGGCATCAGCCGCCAGCGCCACGAGGTGATCTCCGCCCGGATTCCTCCGGTCATCGAGCGCGAACCCGTGCGCTGAAATTTCAGGGAAAATTCCTGAAACGCGAGGTTGCCTCTCGGCGGTGGGGGAGTTGCGTTGGCGCAGCGAGTCGCCGGAGCATTTTGCTCCGTGCGGCGGCCCGCCTGCCTCACTCCACCCCGCGCCATGGATCCTGCCCGCGTCGCCCTCCCGCTTTTCCACGCCTTCATCCTCGGCTCTGCCGGAGTCCTCGCCCCGTTGCTCGCCGCCGACGTTCCGGCGGCCCCTGGGTCCACCCACGCTGCCACACCGCCGGCAGCCCTGAGCTTCAACCGCGACATCCGGCCCATCCTTTCGGAAAACTGCTTCCATTGCCACGGTCCGGACAAAAACCACCGCAAGGCCGACTTGCGTCTCGATGATCGCGACGCGGCCATCGAGGGCTTCGCGTGGGCCCCGGGCAGCCCGGACACCAGCGAGGCGATCCAGCGCATCCTGTCCACCGATCCGGACGAGCAGATGCCGCCACCCGATTCCGCGCGCACCCTCACCGCCGAGCAGAAGGACACGCTGCGGCGCTGGGTCGCCGAGGGCGCTGCCTACGAGGCCCACTGGGCCTACGTCGCCCCGACGCGCCCAACTCTTCCGTTGCCCACCGCGCCCGGCTCCGGAGCCATCGACGCCTTCATCGACGCCGGTCTCACCCGCGCCGGCCTGCCCGCCTCCTCCGAGGCCGACCGCCGCACGCTGATCCGTCGCCTCGCCCTCGATCTCACCGGGCTCCCGCCCGCCCCCAAGGACGTCGAGGCGTTCGTCGCTAGTGTCGACCCCGAGGCGGCCTACGCGCGCCTGATCGACCAGTACCTCGCCTCCCCGCACTACGGCGAACGGATGGCCGTGCCGTGGCTCGACCTCGTGCGCTACGCCGACTCCATCGGCTTCCACAACGACGTCACCCTCCGCACCTGGCCGTACCGCGATTACGTGATCCGCGCCTTCAACCAGAATCTGCCGTTCGATCAGTTCACGCGCGAGCAGATCGCCGGCGACCTCCTCCCCGACTCCACCCCCGAGCAACGTGTCGGCTCCGGCTACAACCGGCTCCACCGCATCTCCGGCGAGGGCGGCATCCAGGACAAGGAGTACTTCGCCAAATACGCCGCCGACCGCGTCCGCACCACCGCCACCGTCTGGCTCGGAGCGACGCTGGCGTGCGCCGAATGCCACGATCACAAGTTCGATCCTTATACGCTGAAGGACTTCTACAGCGTCGCCGCCGTCTTCTCCGACCTGCACGAGAAGGGCGCCTACAATCTCAGCGGCGGCTTCACCCGTGAAAATCTCAGCGAGGAATCGCTCTTCAAGACCGCCCAGGAGCGCAGCCAAATGGAGGCGCTCGAGGCCGAAATCGCCGCGCTGACCAAGCAGATCGCCGCGCCGACGGACGATCAACTCGCCACCGAACGCGCCGCTTGGGAAGCGCGTATCGTCGCCGCCCACGAGGCGGGCCGTCTCGCTTGGAAGCAGCAGCAGCCACTCGCCGCCCGCTCCACCGCCGGCACCCCGCTCACGATCGAAAAGGACGACCACTCCATCGTCCCGGGTGGTGAAAACCCCCGCCACGACACCTACATCGTGACCGTCGCTGCTCCGCTCAGTCACGTCACGGCGCTGCGGCTCGAAACGATCAACGACGAGCGCTTCCCGGGCGCCGACGTGGCTCGTGCCGGCGCCGCCTTCTTCATCGCTGAAATCGAGGTCGCCGGCGCCGCCTCCGCCGACGCCCGCCCGACCGCGCTGCGCATCGCGTCCGCCTCGGCCAATCTCGGCAGCGAAGCGGGCTTCGACCCAAGCAAAGCCATCGACGGCGATCTCACCACCGCCGCGACGCTGAACCGCGGGGGCGGCGGCGGCTTCGCCCTCTACCTCGCCGAGCCGTTCACCGGCGGGCCCGACGCCCGCATCACGGTTCGCATCCGCCACTCGCAGGCTCATCCGTACCAGCATCTCGGCCGCTTCCGGATCGCGCTTCACGATCAGCCCAACCCGGACCCCAATCCCGCGGGCATTCCCAAGCGCACCCTCGACGCGATGCTGAAGCCCGCCGCCGAGCGCACCGACGAGGACAAGCGCCGCATCGCCTACGATTTCCGCGCCAACGCCCCGTCCCTCGCGCCGCTGCGCGCACGCCTGAACGCCGCGCGCATCGCCCGCGACGATCTCTACCAGCGCCTGCCGTCCATGCCCGTCTCGCGCAGCGTCACCCCGCGCGAGCTGCGCGTCCTGCCGCGCGGCAACTGGATGGACGACAGCGGCCCCGTCGCCGAGGCCGCCATCCCTGAGTTCCTCGGCAAGCTCACGGCCAGCGACGGCAAGCGCGTTTCGCGCCTCGACTTCGCCGAGTGGCTCGTCTCACCGCAAAATCCCCTCACCGCCCGCACGTTCGTCAATCGACTCTGGCGCCTCTACTTCGGCGAGGGCCTCACGCGCACCGTCGAGGATCTCGGCTCCCAGGGCGATTGGCCGTCTCACCCCGAACTGCTCGACTGGCTCGCCGTCGAATTCCGCGAGAGCGGCTGGGACGTGAAGCACATGGTCCGCCTGATGGTCAGCTCCCGCGCCTACCGCCGCTCCTCCGTCCCGCTGCCCGGCGTCGAGGAACGCGATCCGCTCAACCGCCTGCTCGCGCGGCAGAGCCGCTTCCGGCTCGACGCGGAATTCATCCGCGACAACGCCCTCGCCGTCAGCGGCCTGCTCGCGCCGCGGATCGGTGGCCCAAGCGCCAAGCCGTATCAACCCAAGGGATACTACGCACCGCTCAACTTCCCCCGCCGCGAGTACGTCGCCGACACCGGCGACCAGCTCTACCGCCGCGGCGTCTACACGCACTGGCAGCGGACGCTGCTCCACCCGAGCCTGATGGCCTTCGACGCTCCGGCCCGCGACGAGTGCACGACGCACCGGTCCACGTCCAACACGCCGCTGCAGGCGCTCGTCCTGCTCAACGACCCGACCTACGTCGAGGCGGCGCGGATCTTCGCCGAGCGCATCCTGCGCCGGGGAGGCTGGACGTTCGAGGCGCGGCTCGACTGGGCATTCGCCCGGGCCGTCGCGCGGCCGCCCACCGCCGAGGAGGCACACGTGCTGCGCCAGCTGTTCGAGCAACAACGGACCCGCTACCGCGCCGACCCCTCCGGTGCCCGGGCCCTGATCTCCACCGGCGAATCTCCCGTCGCCGCCGATCTTCCGGAGGCCGAACTCGCAGCGTGGACCGCTGTGTCCCGCGCCTTGCTCAATCTCCACGAGACCGTCACGCGCTCCTGAGCCGCCCACCGCCCGTCCCGCCTCCCGCGATGCATCCTTCTCCCTACGATTTTCCGTCCCTCACCCGCCGCGCTTTCCTCGGTCGCTCCGCCGCCGGCTTGGGCTCGCTCGCCCTCGGGTCGTTGCTCAATCCGTCGCTCTTCGCGGGCGACAGTGGTCCGTGGAAGGGCGTGCTCGACCAACTGCATCACCCGGCCCGCATCAAGCGCGTCATCTATCTCTACCAAGCAGGCGGTCCGTCGCACCTGGAGACGTTTGATCCGAAGCCAAAGCTCGCGGCCATGCACGGCACCGCCATGCCGGAGTCGTTCACCCGCGGCCAGCAGATCGCCCAGTTGCAGGGCACCGAGCTGAAGTGCTACGGACCGCAATTCTCCTTCCAGCGCTTCGGCAAATCCGGCCAGGAAATCTGCTCGCTCTTCCCCGAGATCGGCAGCGTCGCCGACGATGTCTGCATCATCCGCTCGATGTACACCGAGCAGATCAATCACGACCCAGCCCACACGTTCATGAACACGGGCTCGATCATCGCCGGTCGCCCGAGCATGGGATCCTGGCTGCTCTACGGTCTCGGCACCGAAACCGAGGAACTGCCGGGCTTCATCGTCCTCATGTCCCAGGGCCGCGGCGGCCAGATGCAGCCCATCGCCGCCCGCCAGTGGCACAGCGGCTTCCTGCCCAGCCGTTTCCAGGGCGTGAAGTTCCAGTCCGTCGGCGATCCGGTGCAGTACATGCAGCCGCCCGCCGGCGTCACGTCCGCCGACCAGGAGGAGATCATCGACGTCGTCAACCAGCTCAACCGCCGCCAGCACGACGCCGTCGCCGACCCGGAAATCGCCACCCGCATCAACCAGTACGAGATGGCGTTCCGAATGCAGACGAGCGTCCCGGGGCTGATGGATCTTTCCAAGGAGCCGACCCGCACGCTGGAGGCCTACGGTGCCCGGCCGGGTGACGGGAGTTTCGCGTCTAACTGCCTGCTCGCCCGGCGCCTCGCCGAGCGCGGCGTACGCTTCATCCAGCTTTACCACCGCGACTGGGACCATCACGACGATGTCGCGCACGTGAAGTACAAGGCCGAGGAGGTCGATCGTCCCACCGCCGCACTTATCCGCGATCTCAAGCAGCGCGGGCTCTGGGACGACACCCTCATCGTCTGGGGCGGAGAATTTGGACGCACGCCGATGGCCCAGGGCAAGGGGCGCGACCACCACATCAAGGGGTTCTCGATCATGCTCGCCGGCGGCGCCATCCGCGGAGGCATGAGCTACGGCGCCACCGACGAACTCGGCTACGCGGCCGTCGACAAGCCGGTCAGCGTCCACGACCTGCATGCGACGATGCTCCACTTGTTCGGCGTCGACCACACCCGCCTTACCTACCGCTACCAGGGACGGCAGTTCCGGCTCACCGACGTGTTCGGCAACGTGGTGAAGCCGATCCTGACCTGACGCGGCGCGCGGCGGCTCTACGCC
>CAIOYO010000195.1 GCA_903862595.1 uncultured Opitutaceae bacterium
CCGACGCGTGGTGCGCCGCCGATCTCCCCCTCGGGGCCGATGGCACCCGGCTGACCATCGCCGGCTGCGTGATCTGCCGCCAACGCCCCGGCACCGCCAAAGGTACGGTCTTCGTCAGCCTTGAGGACGAGACCGGCATCGCCAACGCCATCGTCCGCCCCGCCCTCTTTGAGCGCTTCCGGCGGGTCATCAGCGAGGAACCTGCGCTGCGGATCACGGGGCGTCTCCAGCACCGCGCCGGCGTGATCCACGTACTGGCGGAGGAATTTGCGCCCCTGCCCCTCGGCGACCTCCTCGCCCCCGTTTCCCACGACTTTCACTAAGCGCCCGGAACGGCGGGCCGCCAGACGGGCCGCCCCGGTCATCACTGCCTTCCGGCGCCGCATCCAGTCGTGACAAGGCGGGAGCTTGGCCGGTCCGCACCGCGCCCCAGATCGGCCGCTTCGCCCACGGCAGGCCACGGTTCCGCGGGAAACTCCGCCGTTGCCTTGCCCCGCCGCCACCTGCTTGAGTTTTCCTCCCATGTCCGTGGACCCGAGCACCTCCGCAACTCCGAGCGACTTCATTCGCGACATCGTCGCGGCCGACCTCGCGGCCGGCCGGCACACGTCCATCGTCACCCGCTTCCCGCCGGAGCCCAACGGCTACTTGCACATCGGCCACGCGAAATCGATCTGCCTCAACTTCGGCATCGCGCGCGAACAGAACGGACGCTGCAACCTCCGCTTCGACGATACCAATCCGGTCAAGGAGGACGTCGAGTACGTCGACTCCATCACCGCCGACGTCCGCTGGCTGATCCAGGGTTGGGCGGACCACTGCCTCGGCGTCAAGCCGCGCGGGGCCAAGCCGGAGACACGGACGGCGGCGGACGGGCGCACCGATCGCCTGATCGGTCCGGCGCCGGTCGGCGCAAAAGACGCGGACTGCGAAGCATTCTTTGCCAGCGACTACTTCGACGCGCTCTACGAGTACGCCCTTACGCTGATCCGCAACGGCGACGCGTACGTGTGCGATCTCTCGCCCAAGGAAACTGACGAGTACCGCGGCGCCCCGGACCGCCCTGGCCGGGAGTCTCCGTTCCGCAACCGCTCGGTCGCCGAGAACCTCGATCTTTTCCAGCGCATGCGCGCGGGAGAGTTCCCCGACGGCGCACGCTCGCTGCGCGCCCGCATCGACATGGCCTCGCCGAACGTCTGGCTGCGTGATCCCCTACTCTACCGCATCCGGCACGTCGCTCACCACCACGCCGGCGACGGGTGGTGCATCTACCCACTTTACGACTACGCGCACTGCCTGAGCGATTACCTTGAGGGCATCACGCACAGCATCTGCACGCTGGAGTTCGTCGATCACCGCCCGCTCTACGACTGGATCCTCGGCCGCCTCAATCTCCCGCGACCCCTGCCGCACCAGTACGAATTCGCGAAGCTGGTCCCGAGCTACACGCTCATCTCCAAGCGCCGCCTCCTCAAGCTGGTCGAGGAAGGCGTCGTCTCTGGCTGGGACGATCCCCGCCTCGCCACGCTTTCGGGCCTGCGCCGCCGTGGCGTCCCGGCCGCCGCACTGCGCCGGTTTGTGACGAGCGTCGGCGTGACCAAGTACGACAGCGTCACCGATATCGCTCTCTTCGAACACACGGTGCGCGATGAACTCAACGCGGCCTCGCCCCGCCGCCTCGCGGTCCTCAAGCCGATCCGCGTCGTCCTCACGAATCTCGCCCCAGGCGAGAGCGTGGAATGCCGCGCGACCAATAATCCGCAGGCCGAAAATCCCACGACCCGTCCGGTGCCGCTCACGCGCGAGGTCTACATTGAATCGGACGACTTCGCCGAGGTGCCGCCGCCGAAGTACTTCCGCCTGAAGCCCGGCGGCGAAGTGCGGCTGAAGTACGCCTGCATCATCCGCCTCGACGAAATCATCAAGGATGCGGAAGGCCGCCTCATCGAACTGCGCTGCACGGCCGATCTCAGCACCCGCGCCGGCCAGCCGAACGCGGATCGCAAGGTCAAGGGCACGATCCACTGGGTCAGCGCCAGCCACTGCGTGGACGCAGAGGTCCGGCTGTACGATCGTCTATTCACCGTCCCGGAGCCCGCGGCCGAGGAAGATTTTCTCAAAGTTCTGAATGCCCGGTCCCTGGAAAAGGTGTCCGCGAAGCTCGAGTCCACGCTCGCCTCGGCTCAGCCCGGCGAATGCGTGCAGTTCGAACGCCTCGGCTACTTCACCCCTGACGCGGTGGAAAGCCGTCCGGATCGGCTGGTGTTTAACCGCACCATCACGCTGAAGGACACCTGGGGCGCCGCCGGGGCCTGACCCCGTCGCCACGTCCGGAGACTGCGTCGGACGCGGGACGCACGCGGCCGGACGGTGGACGCCGGGCCAGGAGGGACGAGACCCACCCGTCTCACGGCCTCGATGAAGGGACGAGTCCCCCGCAGCAAGAGCGGATCCGGGCCGCGTGAGGGAGGTCGCCGAGGCCTCCCGGTCCTCCGGCTTAGCGCCTGGCCGCCAGTGGGTTCAGGAGGGCCGGAGGCAGTTTTTTTGAGACCATCAAAACGACGCTTGACTCACTTTGCCGCGAACCTAGCGTCCGCAGTCTTTTCCCACTCCGGGGTGGTAGCTCAGCTGGTTAGAGCGTCTGCCTGTCACGCAGAAGGTCGCGGGTTCGAGTCCCGTCCATCCCGCCAGTTTCGAAACCCGTTAGTCCCTCTGGGACAACGGGTTTTTTGTTACCCCGATGACGAAAAAAGGTCCCGGCGCACGTACTAAGGGCTGCAGTGCGTCCAACCCTCCCGACGGCATGGCGAGGGTGCTCGGCCCCGTGGTTCGCCCTACCCCTGCCCGCCTGCTCTGGGCCCGCCCAAGGGGCAGCAAACGGCCGCGGTGTCACCCGAGCCTGCGACGACGGCGCTCGGCTGGAGCTGCCGCGATTCCGACGTCGCTACGCCGAGCACTAACCATCCCCCCAAGAGCCCTGGCCCCTGCGCCTTCAACCGGAGCGCTGCGCCCACCCGGAAGACCGTGGGCGCAGCTCCGCCTGGCGTGTCCGCTGGTCAGGCGAATAGCCGAAAATCGACCAAGAAGAACGCATCCATGCCTCGTTGATCGGCCGCTTGCGCGACGCCAGCAACCGATCGGCTCCAGCGACCGGCGATGGGGCGCAGGCCGATGAAGGAAAAGGCGCGCCGTGCCGCACGGCGCGCCGAAGCCACGCTTGCTGCCTTAGAAATCGAAGGTGGCGCTGAGCAGGAACTGGCGGGGATCGATGATCCGGAAGTTCCAGGGCGTCCCGTCCGGATTGTAGCCCACGACCTGCAGGCGGCCGCTCTCGGTGACGTTGCGGACGTTGAGCTGGAGCCGTGCGCTCACGCGGTTGTCGAGGAACTTGAGATTATAGCTCGCCATCAGGTCGACGTAGGTGCGAGCCGAGTCCATGATCGGCCGATTGCCGTCGAGTTGCCGGATGGCCCCGTCGGCCTCCGGGGACTTGCCGATGAAACCGACGACCGCCTCGTCCTCCCAGCGGAGCGAGCCACCGGCGGAGAGATTGTTCAGCCAGCGCTTGTCCGTCTTCAGGCCAGCAAAGCGGTAGTTGGTGGTCAGGTTCATCCGCCATTCGCGGGTCTGCGGGCGCGGCTTGCCGCTATTGGTGACGGCGAGCTTGTACGGAGCATCCACGGCACTGGCGTAGAAGTTCTTGGGGATGTTGTTGCCCGTGGCACCGGGAGCGCCCACGTCCCACCAGAGCTGGCCGGCGTTCGGCAGCGGCTGGCCCGTGGCGGGGACGATGCCCGTCGGCACGCGCAGCGTCGTCCACGTGGTCCAGCGCTTGTCGATGTAGCGCTGGATATTCGGGGAAAGACTCGTGTCCATCGCCTGCTGCTGGGTGACATTGGCGCGCACCGTCCAATAGCGCGTGGGGTTGTAGTACACCTCGATCTCCGTGCCCTTCGACTTCACGTTGTTGATGTCGGCCAGGGAACGATTCTTGATCGCGTCGACCTCGGCCTGCGGGTAGTTGATGAGCCGATAGACTTCGGTGAGTACCTGCGCCTGCGTCCAAGAGGGATTTAACGACGTCACCCACGTAAAGGCGTTGTCCTCGAGGTCGAACGAGTCGCCGCCCGCGACACCGAATCCGGCGGCGTCACCCGAGGTATCGAAGTCGAGACGCAGGGGCCGGGTCGCCAGCACCGCGGTCGAACCGCTGCGCGAGGCGTTTGAGAACATCTCGTACTTGTTGAAGCGAACGGTGATCTTGCCATCGAGGAGATCGAAGGAGAACCCGTAGTCCTGACCTTCGCCCGTCGGGTCCGGCAGGAGCTGACCGAACGCATTGTAGGCGGCCGGAGCCGGCTGGAAGCTATTGGATTCGTTGTAGTGCAGCCGGAGGTTACTCAGCGCCTCGGCGAAGCGATTGCCGCGCGCGGCTCGATTCTCAAGACCCGCAATACCCTTGAGGGGGCGCACCACGACGCCCTTGGTGGAGGTGGGGCCGGAGCTCTCGATCCAGTTCTCCGGGAAGCGATCGAGGAAAGACTCGTCAAAGTAACCGTTCGCCAAAACCGGGACGGTGAGGTTCTGGACGGAGCGGCTCTTGTCACGCCGCCAGCCGAGGGCCGGAACGATCCGGTTATCGAGGAGGAAGCCCTGCCAGACGAGTCCGCGCGAGCGCAGCTGCGACTTCTGCTTCCCGAGCGCGAAGTACAATTCGCCGATGTCCACGGAGTCGTTCACCCACTGCTGCGCCACGCCATTGTACCAACGAAACGTCTGTGCACCGTACAGCGACGACGGCCGGGCGCCTGCGTAGTCGATCACGGATCCTGCCGCGTTGAGCGCATCACCCATGTAATAACGGGTGTAGAAACGATTCTCCGGACCACGCGCCGGAAGGTTGGTCAAATTCGCCGCCGTGTGCCACGTCTCGTTGGAAATGACCTGATCCCGATAGCGGAGGCCGTTCGCGTTCTGGGCGAAGGTGTTCTCGCGAAACTCGCCATAGGCCGCGAAATTGTGGCGGCCCAGCCACTTCGACAGGCCCTGATCCTGCGTGAAATCGAGCTGGTAGGCCAGCGTGGCGCGGGCGTTGTCGTTCTTCTCCGGACGACTGAAGGTCTGCATCTCCGTTCCGCCAACGTAGGGACGCAGGAAGTTGGGATTCGGCGTCCCATCGAGGAACTTCTCGTTGATGTCCACCTGGATGACCGGGGGAGCGCCATCGGACGCGCCGATGAAGGAACGCGAGCGGTTTTCGATGTCTTCCCGCATGATTCCAGCCTGCATCGCGAGCTGATGCTTCTGGCCCCGCAGGATCCACTGTTCGAGTTGGACCTGCAGGATGCCGGCCTTCTTCTCCAGATAGTTCGGGGCCGCAAAGTTGATCTCCTCCCAATCGTAGATGGACTGATCCGTCACACCTGCCTGCTGAAAGAGAGGGACCAGCGGAACACCGTAAAAACCGCCTCCGCGCTGGATCGCCGTGCCGATCTGCTGATAGCGCAGATTCGTGTTCGCGCCGCTCGGGAACGCCGTCGTCGAGGTGCGAGCCACTTCGTAACGCGTGATCGAGCCGTCCGGATTGACGTAGAGGCTCGGGCGATTCCAGAAGCCCGTCCCGCCGTTGAGAATGCCGCGGGGCAAAGCCGTTGCTTCCTGGGCCGCCGTCATCGACGTGTAGGTCGTTCCCGCCAGCGGACGCCAGCCACCGGTGTTGTTGTTGAAAGTCGGATCCCAGACCGGACTTCCGTTGGCCCGCCACTCGGTGATGGTATCGCGAGGCGTGGTGGAGTTGGCACGCGACGCCGAATTGCGGTAGACTTCGTAGGACGCGCGGAGGGTCGTGTTGCGGAAGGGGCGCACGGCCAACGCCGCGGTCATGCGGCGCGTGTCGTCGAACGAGGGCTTTCTCACGAACTCCGTCTCGTCATTCACCGCCGCGACGCGCAACGCGACCCGCCGATCGAAGAAGTGGCGATTGAGGTCGATCGACGCCCTCACACTGCCCCGGTCATCCACCCGGAATGCGGTCTGCGTGATGTCACGGGAGAGGTTCGCGGTTCCGCGGATAAGGTTGATCGTTCCCGAGACCTCACCGACGCCGAACAGGTTCGAATTCGGTCCGCGCGCAATCTCGATCGAGTCCACATTGTACGTGTCCACCGGAATGGCCCGGGAGCTGGCGAAGCCGTTGTTCGCTAGGTTCGCCTGACCCAAGCCACGGACGCGGTTCGCGACCTCCGGGGTCTGCGCCACCGTGTCGACCGTGAAACCGCGATCGATCACGAAGTCCGTGTACTGGTAAATGCCCTCCGTGTTGCCCTCGAGAGTGAAGATGTCGTTGAGATCGACCGCCGCCGTATCGAGGATCTGCTGCTTCGTCACCACGGAGATCGAGGCGGCCAAGTCCTCGATCTTCGTATTCAGGCGGGTGCCCGACATCGTATTCGAGGCCTGGTAGCCATTGTTGTCAGCCGTCACCGTGAACGGCGAAAGCTCCACCGCTTGGTCGGCCGCCGGGCGCTGGGCCGTTTCGACGGGGATTCGTTCCTCTTTGGCCGGCGCGGAGGGCGCCGAAGCGGGCGTCACCGCTTGGGCACCCAGGCCAGCCGGAAGGGCGGCCAAGAGCGCGAAGAGCGCGGCAGCGGGGGACGACACGAACGTGACGGAAGCACGAACTCTGCTCATGGTCTTGTCTTGGAGGGGTTCTGGGTCGGACTGGACTGCCGCAGCGAAGCGGCCGGGGGTGACGAAGAGCAGAGCGGGAACAACGCCCACCCTTCTCCTAGGCGCGTGAAGACACCACGCCCCGCCCTCCAAAACAAACTGACCGGAATTCAGACAGTCCGATCCAGGCTCCATCGAGCGGCCGCACGAGGAGTCCGGGCCCACCTCGGACCACGCCTCCTGAACCGACCTCGTGGCAATGCTTCCGACGGCGATCCGCTTCGCGCCGGCGTAAGTCGGTTGGATTCGACCCATAAATCACATTAAACCATGCACATGCGGACGGGACGACCGCTGGCCGCACGGCGCCCGAAGCATGCTCGAACGCGGCGCTCAAACACCCCGGGCCGCCCCATGCACCGCTGCAGTGCGTTCGGCCCGTTCCCGGACTCCGAGGCGACGCGCCCCATCGCCCGGCCTCGGCTCCGGAGTCTCGACGGCGACGTCCGCCTCCTGCTGGGGCGTTCCGCTGCCTAGGCTAGCGCGCCCAGGATCGGCGCGAGCGCATCGGCTGCACCCGAGGACTCGCCTTGGGCCGCCACCGAAGGCACCGCACGGAGCAGCAGGAACGCGGCAAACCAGGTCCAACCTCCCCGCCGCCAGAGAATCGTCCGTCAGCGCACGCATAAGATCAAACGGCCGTGATCCGCATTGGAGAACGGTCCGGTCGAAGCCAACCCTCATCCGCGGAAGGTACGGTACGCGGCTGAGACCGATTCACACGCTCACGAGAACGCTCAAAGGCTCGGCTCCCATCCCTTGCGGTACGGCCGCTTCCAGAGTTTCTCCCCGGCCGGATGGTTGATCATCCGACCGGTGTCGGGATCGCATTGGACGGTGGCATTTGTGCGGTACGCGATGTTGCCCAAGTGGCACAGCATCGCGCTGATCTGGCCCTCCTGGATCGGGCTGTTCAGCGTCGCGTTGCCGCGGATCGCCTCAAGGAAGTTACCGATGTGGGAAGCATCGCCGGCGTTCGGACCCTTGCCTTCGCTCACCTTCACGCCCTTCGGGTCGTAGACTGTCCAACCCGTCGTGGTGCCCCCCGTGATCGCGAACGTGCCGTTGTCCCCATAGAAGATGCACTCCGCCGTCGGCTTCTCCGCTGAGCGCGGGACGCAGCTGCTCTGAACCCACTCCATGCCGCAGTGCCCGTAGTCGAAGACCGCAGTGCCCGTGTCGGGCGTCTCTTGGGGATCGCGGTGCCAGTACCGCCCCCCGGTGTACGTGATCTTCCGTGGGTAGCCCACCCGCAAACCCCACCGCAGGATGTCGAGGGTGTGGACGCCGTTGTTGCCCAACTCGCCGTTGCCCCAGTGCCAGAGCCAGTGCCAGTTGTAGTGAACGAATTTCCCGATCTCACGCCCGGGCTCATCCGCAACCGGGCCCTGCCACAGGCTCAGGTCCAGATCCGGCGGGGCGGGTCGGGACGGCGTCGCAATCGACGCGCGGGAGGCATAGTAGAACGAACGCGCGAATCGAACCTCACCCACGGCACCGGCGTGCAATGCCGCAATCGCCTCGCGCATCCACGTGCGCCGCTGATTGCCCATCTGCACCACCTTGCCGTACTTGCGGGTCGCCGCGACGATCAGTTCGGCCTCGTACGGATTGTGGCTGCCGGGCTTCTCGACGTAGACGTGCTTCCCCGCCTGCATCGCAAGCAGCGCCGCCGGCGTGTGCCAGAAGTTCGTCGCCGCAATGAACAGCGCGTCGAGCGTCGAATCTTCCAAGCAAGACCGGAAGTCAACAACCCCCCGGCATGGGGTCTTCTGCGTCTCGCTCACCAATTTCAGCCCGGCGGCGAGCCGCAAGGGATCAACCTCCGCGAGGTACGCAATCTCGACGTCGGGCAGCGCCAGCAGCGCCCGGACATGCGCCATGCCACGGCCGAGGGCCATCACCGCGACGCGCAGCTTGCGGCCGGCCGCGTTGGCGGCACGGAGGCTGACCGGACTGAGCGCACCGGAAATCCCCGTGCCGAGGCCGACGAGCGCAGCGCGGTGGAGGATTTGGCGGCGGGTGAGAAGCGAAGCGGCGGACGGGGGAAGAGAAGTCATGGGGACGCGGGGAACTGGCTAATGAGGAGGACGCGAGGAAAGGGTGGCGGGCGCTTAGGGGACCGCTTGCGTGCGGCCAGACTCAGCCGCGCGATAGGCGGTGAACAGGGTCTTGAGCACGCGCTCGGACTCCGCCGTGGTGATCGGGGGTGGCTCCAGACCGAGAGCGGCGCGGACGCCCGCGGCGACGAAGGGTGCATACCCGCCGTCGGGCTGGTCGTTGACGAAGCTCCGCACGGTGGGATTCGGCTCAGTCGTCGTGTAGTAGCGTACCGGGGTCTCACCGCCGTGCAGATTGATCTCCAACCAACCCTGCGATCCCCACACTTTGAGATGCGAGTGATACCCTTTGTCGAGGTAGTAACCCGACGTGAGTGTGCCCAGCGACCCATTGGCGAAGCGGAGGCTCAGGGTCGCTGAATCCTCCACGTCAAAAGGTTTCCCTCCCACGTTGGCGATGAAGCCGGCGACGTGAGTGATGTCGGATCCGGTCACGAGCATCGCGAGGTCGACCCAGTGAATCCCGAGCCAGATGAGGTGCCCGCCCCCAGCCCGCGCTTTCTGGGCATACCAGTTGTCACCGTAACCGGGGCGCCCAAGACGGGTCTGATCAGCGACCATGTGGACCTCCACCCCGTAGATTCTTCCCAGCCCTCCCTGCGCGATCCACTCGCGCGCAAAGCGAATCTCCGGACGTGATCGATTGGCGAGTGCCAGCATGAGGTGCCGCCCCTTGGCCTCCGCCTTGCGCGCCAGCGCGTGGAAACGCTCCGCGCTCAGGACCGCCGGTTTCTCAGCAAGAATATGACACCCCGCCTCAAGGGCGCGATCGATCGCCGCCGGCGCGAGACCCGGCTCGAGCGACACGAGCGCGAGGTCGGGCGCGTGCTCCGCGAGGAGTGCATCGAAGGAGTCGTAAGCAGCGACGAACTTTGCCCCCAGCGTCTTCTTCGCCGCGGCCGCAAACCGGCCCGACGGATCGGCCACGACGACTCCGGCCACGTCGCCTGATCCAGCCAGCGCCGCAAGATAAGCCGAGACATGGGCCCCCTCAGCGTTGGTGATGAGCGCTACCGTCGCTCCCTGGCGAACCGCGTCAGCACAGACGAGGACGCTGGCTGCCCACCAGGGCAACAGAAGGGAAAGGAGAAAGAAGCGAAGGCGCATGATCTAAGCTACGAGGTCGGAGTTCACAGAAGGCGGCACGTCACATCCGAGATACTTCTCTCCCGGGAGATGTCCTCGATCCTCTCGCCGGCGTGCCCGTCCCACGGGCGGCGGAAGGCGATTCATGCGTGGATGGGGGGGGGGGGCCTGCCATGCGGAGCTCCGCGGCGTTCAGGGGCGGAACTGGAAAGAGTAGACCTGCGCATCACTGACCGCAAAACGCAGGCGCACCGGCTGACCAGCGAGGGCCGCGAGAGAACCACCCTGCCACCGAACCGTCCGGTCGATTGTGTCGCCAAAGAGCGGGGCACACTCCTCAAGGGAGAACCCCGGAAGCGGACGCCCCTGCTCGTCCTGCAATTCAACGCGGACGCTACCGATCGCAGATGTCGCGAAGTTCAGCGAGAGGGCGGAACCGGCGAAGCGCACGGGCTTGGTCAGCAACTCCCCCCCAGCCATCGGCGCGTGCAACGAGACGAAGCCATCGAGCCGCAGCGTGTAGCGTCGCACCGTGCTGCCGGACCGACCACTCCAGTAACTCTCACTCACGTAGAAGGAGAGTTCATCCGGAGCTCCCTCGATCGCGGATCTCGTGACCACGGGCTCCCAGGCGATGAGGGTCTGACCGTAGGTCCACGCTCCGGCCCGCTCCGGGCCGGGCCGCAAGAAGACCTCGTTCCAGCGCTTGAAATTCAGGCCATCCCGGCTGGCCATGAAGAGCGAATCGGTCAGGGCCGTTCCGAGCCGTGGCACGATCGCGGCGCGCCATTCGCGATGCGCCAACTCGGGCAGCGCACGCATTTCCTCGGACCAGCCCCGGTCGAGGTAGCGCATGGGGAAGCCCATGAAGATGTGCGGCGCCCGTGGATAGGGCTTGATCTGATTGACGTAAAGCTGCTCGTCCGGGGAGTCGACGTAGCTCAGGTTCGCCTCGTTTTGCCAGTGGACGAAATCCTTCGAGGTTGCAGTGCGGATCGCCCGCGTGCCCGTCGGCGTCGCTCCCCCCTTGCTGCCGTCGTCATTCCGCTGAAAATAGCGCCAATAGGCCCGATACTCACCGCGAACCGTATCCCAGAAAGCGAGGTTCTGGGAGTCGAAGGCACCGTTGGTGATCACCGGACGATCCGTCACGAGCGGAGTGAAGTGGATGCCGTCGGCCGATTTGAATGCGAGCAAACCCCGAGGGCGATCCGCCGTCTCCTTGCCCCAGGCGGCGTCGGACCGGAAGATCGCCTTGTAGCGCGCGTCCGCCGGGGCGTCTGGATTGAGGTCCTTGAAGACGGCCGGATGTCCCGCGTCGACGTGCAACGGCCCCACCTGACCACTCGCCATGACGATGTTGTTAGCCTTGGAGCCTTGGAATTCGAACAACCCAAGCGCCGGTTTCCGCCAGTGAATGCCATCGTCGCTCTCCGCGTAGCAGCACAGCAACGGATTATCATCGGTATTGGGAGTGCCCGGGCCGACGGTGCGTTGCCACGCCTTGTAGTACATGCGGTAGAGGGCGCCGTCCTGGAACACGCTGTGATACCCGCTGCCCGCACCTTCCCAAGGCTCGTCGTGGCGCAGCACCACTTCGCGCGGCACCGGCTCGTTCAACCGGAGCTCAGCTCGGCCCGAGACGCGTTCGACGAGGGCATCATCAACGAAGAGTTCGCGACGGTTGCCGATTTCAATCGGCGCCGCCCATGAGGTGGCGACGGAGGCGGCGGCGAGGATACTGAGGGGGAAGGACGGATGTTTCATGGGAAAGAATGCTCCGGCACCCAGGCGACCGGACGCGGAAAGAACTTTAAATGAGTCAGCTACCGGGTTCACGACTCTGCACGTTTCCCGTGCGCTCCGCCCACTCGCTCCAGGCGGTCGCGAGCGCTTCGACGCGTTCCGGATGGACCGCCGCCAGATCGCGGGTCTCGGAACGATCAGTGGCCAGATCGTAGAGTTGCCAGCGTCTTTCGCTCGCTCCCCACACCAGCTTCCAACGGCCATCGCGGACGGCGCGGTTACCGTACATTTCCCAAAACAACGGACGTTCACGGGGTTTCGCCGGACCCTTCATGGAGGGAACCAGGCTCTCCCCCTCCAGCCACGGGGCCAAGGGCCCGCGGCTTCGTTCCGAAGTGCCAACGCCGGCCAGCTCGGCAAAGGTGGGCATGAAATCGATCACATGACCCACGGCATCCGTGACGGTACCGGGCGCGATCACGCCCGGCCAGCGTACGATCATCGGAGTCGCGACTCCACCCTCGTAAGTCCACGTCTTGAATCGCCGAAAAGGCGCGTTCACGGCCCAGCCCCACCCCGCCCCGAGGAGTTCGTAGCCGCGCCCGTCTCCCACCGGGATCCCCCGGTTGTCCGCCTCGTACTGCTCCACCTGTTCCGGCAGCGGCAAGCTCGCACACCCGCCATTATCGGAAAGGAAGATCACCAGCGTTCGGTCCGCCTGCCCCGTTTCCTCCAAGGCCGCCAGCACACGTCCAATACCTTGGTCCATCCGATCCACCATCGCCGCGTACACCTCCATGCGCGCCTCCTCCCGCTGCCGTACGGCCGGCTCGAGCTCGCGCCAGGCCGCGATCGGGTAGTCGTACCGATAGCTCCCGGACTTGGGATCACGCTCCGACAGCGGCGTCACCGCCGGGTCAAGCAAACCCAGCGACGTCAACCGTGCGTACCGACGACGACGCAGTTCCTCGTAGCCCTCCGCGTACTTGCCGCGGTAGCGGGCAATGTCCTCGGGAAGCGCATGCAGCGGAAAGTGCGGGGCCGTGTAGTTGAGATTGATGAAGAAGGGCTCCGCCGAGGCGGCGGATCGGCGAATCATCTGAACGACATGCTCGGAAAACGCATCGGTTGCGTAATACCCCTCCGGAAAAGTCGTGATGGCTTGATCATTGTGCGCGAATGGCCGCGATTGGCCTCCGTAGAACGGCGGATCCGGCTGGGCGGGGTTGAAGTAATTGCAGCCACCGCTCAACACCCCGTAGAACTCACCGAATCCCCGGTCGATCGGGCGCTGGGGCCACTCGGCGCCAAGATGCCACTTGCCGGTCAGGACCGTTTCATACCCGGCTGTCTGCAACATGTCACCCAACGTCGCCATGTTCCGCTTGAGCAATCCCGACTCTCCACCCCAATTCGGGCCTTGGCGCGGATACAGGCCCGTCAGCAAAGAGACCCGCGTGGTGACGCACACGGCGTTGTTGTAGAATTGAGTGTAGCGCAGCCCTTCCCTCGCCAATCGGTCCAGGTGGGGAGTTCTGATTTCGCCCCCGTAAGCACCGAGGTCCGAGAAGCCGAGATCATCGGCCACGATGAGAAGGATGTTCGGTCTGGGCGGCGTCGCCGGGGCGCCCGCCACCGCCACCGCCCCTCCGATGACCAGCGCACTCCACCCCCAGCGAAGGCGTCGCGCCAGGTTGCCGCTCACGGCACGTCCCACCCGAGAGAATACCTGCTTCGCCCTCATCGTGAGTGCTCGCGGACCAGCGAGACCGCTCGAACCCGGAAGCCCTGAGCACCCACCCGCGGCAGCGTCACTCGGAGCACGGGAAGCAGGGGCGCTCTCATGGACACTCCGGGAAGGGACACGGTATCACGCCCTGCAGCCAACCAAGAGGAGGCCGGTCCACCCGCTCGGCCTGCGGGGCTAGCCCTGGTCGGACCAGCCCCGAGAAGTCAGGCGGGAAGAAGGCACCCCACCCGCTCACCACTTGTAGGTCAGCGTCAGCTTGGCCCGAAACTCATCACTCGATTGCACGAGGCCGCGCGCCGCCACCTGCACGATATAACGCTCGTTGGTGAGGTTGCTCAGGTTGAGCTGAGCGTCCCAGCGGCTATTGATCGGGTAGCCGACGAAGGCATCAGCCGTCAACGGGCGTGCGACGAGGTGAGCACCATTGCGCTTGCTGTCTTCGTCCTCGAAACCGGCTCCGATGCGGACTCCGCGCAGCGCACCGCTGCTCCACGTGTACCGCCCGAAGAAGCTGTATTTCCAAGGCACGAAGGCGTTGGCCTGTCGGACGTAGGCCTTGCCTTGGTCGGCCGCGATCGCGGAATCACCATTGAAGATGGTGACGATCAGATCCGCCGCGCCCGTTTGCGTCTTGATTCGCAGGCCCAAGTCCGCCTCCCAGCCCTCGCTCGTGTCCTTGGCCGACTGGATGATACCCTGATTTCCGGACGGCAGCGTGCCGAACGTACGAAGGTTCGTCTGCTCCATCTGGAAATAGGCCACCGCGCCGTAGACTGAAACGCGCTCCGACACCTTGTAGTCAAACTTGAGGCCCAACTCCTTCAGCTTGCCTTCGGAGTCACGGAACGGCTCGCCCAGCTGGTCTCCCTGGATCACGAGGTCTGTGCGACCCGGCGCCGAGGGGAAGACGTTCTGCGCATCGGTGTAGTAGGCCGAAACCGTTGGCAGCAGCTTCACGACCAAACCAAACTTGTGCACCTGGAACTTCGGGGTGATCTCCTCGGTCAGGGTATTCGTGACCAAATTGCGGGTCGAGCGGTACGGCTTGAACCAGCGCAAACCGCCAACCACGATGACCCGGTCGTTCAGGAAGGACACATTCTCCTGCAGGTAGTAAGACAGGTTGCGGGAGTTGCTACGCGAGCGGGTGGCGGGTGAGCCAGCGGACGCCGGACGCGGCTTCTCGAAGATGTCGAAATTCGTCGGGTACTGAGCGAAGAATGCCGCATCGTTTGGAAACAGCCCGGTCCGCGAATCGACATCGGGCATGAAGAGGATCGACTGGTTGTCGAAGCTGTTCACCGTCGAACCGTCGGCGCCCACCATCGTATCAATGTTGCCCCACTTGAGCGGGATCCGGTGCTGGTAATCCATCTGGAAGCTGTGCGCGGTCAGGCCGTTATCATTGCGCACGTCTTGGCGCGCCAAGGTGTAGTTATCCGCGCGAACATCGATGCCGCGATTGTTCCGGCGACTATCCGTCAGACGGTTGAAGTTGTAGACAAAGCGCAGGTTCCCGTTATCCGTCAGGGCCTGCAGATAGGTCGCGGAGATGTCCGTGTACTGCATCGGCCAGAAGGCGTCCTCTTGGCGTGCCATCGAGTAGTTCTTCGTGGAGTAACGATTGAGCTTGGCGTCGATCAGTCCGGTGCGCGAATTCGCGACAACCGAAGTATCGAGAAAGTCGAGGAGATAGAGGTACGTGCGGCTATCGTCGAACGATCCTTCGACCGTCAGACTGGTGTCGTTACCGAAGTACATCGCGAGAGCCGCCGAGTAGTATCGCTGGTCTTCCCACTCGATGTCCTTGCCATGCGGGGCATCCGAGTTCGCCACGCCAACCGTCGTGCGATAGTTCACGCGGAAATCATCGCCCTTCTTCAGCGGCCCAGAAACGTTCACCTGGCTCCGCAGGCGGCCGGCACTGTTGATCGAGGACTTGACCTCGCCCTGCGGCGTCTCCGTCGGCCGGCGGGTGAAGTAATTGATCGTGCCACCGATGCCACCATTGGTGCCATTGAGCATCGCGGCCGGACCCTTCAGCACCTCGACGCGCTCGATGTCGTAAAACGGATAGTGCTTGTTGCCGGCACGAGTGATGTTTCCGTTCCGGAGCGTGCCACCGACACGGAACCCGCGGATGTTCGTGTCGTTGTTGAACGACTGGCTCTGCGTCACGCCACTCACGCCGTATTTCAGGACTTCGTGGACGTCGACCGCGGCCGCATCCTCAAGCTGCTGCAGGCCGATGATGCTCACGGCTACGGGCAGCTCCAAGACGTTCTTGGCGGTGCGGCTGCCGATCATCGTCTGCTGCGAACGGTAGCCTTCATCCCCGCCCTTCGAGACAACGAACGGTGAAAGCTTGACGACATCCTCGGCTTTCTCGGCGGCGGGCGCAGTAGATTGTTGCGGCGCCACTTGCGCGAAGGTCGGACCAGCTGCGAGTAGAGCCAGAACAAGTGAAGTCCTGATGGGATCGATTTTCATGGTAACGATGGTTTTCTTGGTCGGAAGTCAGGTCCGCATTCACCGGAGCGACACGCGGGAACCCGCGATTCGATCAGGGCTAGGAAAACGCGGGTGTCCGCGGGGAAGGGGGCACACTCAACAGGACGAGGACGGCGCGCCAAACCAGAGACAAAACCAATCCGCTTGTAACATCGGTTTACCAGTTGCGATCAACGGCCGCGGCGATCCTCGCCGAGCCCGCCAATCGGCCGAGGGCCCGGAGCAATTCCAGCGGCCAAGACTCCGCGCTCCGAAGCAGGGTCCGCGGTCAGCACGAGATCGACCGGCTCAGGGCCCTGCGGCGCCGCCGACTCCTGTCCACCCTGCCCTCAGCTCGCGAACGATCCACCTGCCACCACGAGGCAGCCAGGTACGCCGCGGGTGAAGCCTCCGTCAGACTCGCCTTGTTTTCACTGCGGAGCCTCGGGTGGCAAGCGTCCTGCTATAAATCGCACGACTGTTCCGCCAGCCCGGTCCTGACGGACCACTCGCCTACGCCCGCAGCCTCCTCCTCCCGCCTCCCCTCTCTCCCGTGACCGTCATCAGTTCCTCCTACGAGACCGACTCCACCTTCTTCGACGAGATGTTCGCGGAGGGCACTGCCAACGGGGTGAGACCTCATTACCGCCGTCTGGCGGATCGGCTCGGAGGCCTGCCGGTGCCCGACTTCGACCAGCGACGGGCCGCGGTCGACTCCGCCTTTCTGCGTCGAGGCGTCACGTTCACGGTCTACAACGACTCCCAAGGCACCGAGCGCATCTTCCCGTTCGATCTCATCCCGCGCATCATCCCGAGCTCCGAGTGGCGACGCATCGAGGCCGGCCTCACGCAGCGCCTCCATGCCCTGAATTGCTTTCTCGACGACATCTACCACGGCCAGAAGGTGCTGAAGGATGGGGTCATCCCGGCAGCACTGATCCTCGGCGCGAAGCATTTCCGTCGTGAGTTCATGAACTTCAAGGTGCCGCGCGGCATCTATGTCCACGTCTGCGGCACCGATCTGATCCGCGATGCGCAGGGCAACTACCTCGTGCTCGAGGACAATCTGCGGTGCCCGTCCGGCGCGAGCTACATGATCGAGAACCGCGCCGCGATGCGCCGCGCGTTTCCCCAGTTGTTCGAAAGCTACGGGGTCCGACCGGTCGAAGGCTACGCCGAGCAGTTGCTCCGCGCGCTTCTCCACCTCGCCCCGGAGCACAAGGAAAACCCCTGCGTGGTCCTGCTCACCCCCGGAGTCCACAACAGCGCCTACTTCGAGCACTGCTTCCTGGCCCGCCAGATGGGCATCCCGATCGTCGAGGGCCGTGATCTCGTCGTCCGCGAGCGGCGCGTCTACATGCGCACCACGAGCGGGCTGCAGCCGGTCGATGTGATCTACCGGCGGATTGATGATGATTTTCTCGACCCGACCGTCTTCCGCCCGGATTCGATGCTTGGCGTGCCAGGTCTGGTGAACGCGTACCGCGCCGGCACGGTCGCGCTCGCCAATTCGATCGGCACCGGCGTCGCCGACGACAAGGTCATCTACGCCTACGTTCCCAAGCTCATCCGCTACTATCTCGGCGAAGAGCCCATCCTCCCGAACGTCAACACGTACCTCGCCTCTGAGGTTTCCGACCGGCGCTTCATCCTCGACAACATCGATCGCCTTGTGGTCAAGGCCGCCAACGAGGCGGGAGGCTACGGGATGCTCATCGGGCCCGCCGCCTCCAAGGAGGAGTGCGCCCGGTTCCGCGCTCAGGTGGCCGCCAATCCTCGCAACTACATTGCTCAGGATCCGATCATGCTTTCGCGCTCTCCGACGTGGTGCGGCGGGCGACTCGAGGGGCGTCACATCGACCTGCGACCCTACATCCTCTACGGCGACAAGATCACCGTCACCCCCGGCGGCCTCACTCGTGTCGCGCTGCGCCGCGGCTCCCTCGTGGTGAACTCCTCCCAAGGCGGTGGATCCAAGGATACGTGGGTCCTGAAGGGTGACGAATGATTCCCCGCCAGCCCATGCCCTCGCCTTCTTCTCCCTCCAGTCGCACCCAGTCCACCCTCATGCTCTCGCGGGTGGCTCACTCGTTGTACTGGATGAGTCGCTACATTGAACGCGCGGAAAACACCGCTCGACTCCTCGACGTCAATCTCCAGTTCCTCGCCGACTTCCAAGACCTCTCGCCCGCCCCGCTGAACTCCTGGGAATCCCTGATCCTCAGTTCCGGCGCGCAAGAGGAGTTCAAGGCCCTGCACGCGGCGGCCGACAGCCACAGCGTCACCGACTTCCTCGCGTTCGAGCTGCGCAACCCTGGCTCGATCCTGTCCTGCGTCTACGCCGCCCGCGAGAACGCCCGCATGATCCGCGATCAAATCTCGCTGGAGATGTGGGAAGTGATCAACGAGCTCCACCTCATCCTGAAGTCGACGTCCACGGCCGATGTCTGGCGCAGCGGCCCGCAGGAGTTCTTCAACCGAATCATCCGTGCGTCGCATCTTTTCCAAGGGCTGACCGACGCCACTTTTCCCCGCAACGAGGGGTGGGAATTCATCCGCTTCGGCAAGATGCTCGAGCGCGCGGACAAGACGACCCGGATCCTCGACGTGAAATATCACGTGCTCCTCCCGAGTGCCACCGACGTGGGCGGAGCCATCGACACCGCGCAGTGGCAAGCCGTCCTCCGCTCCGCCTCCGCGCTTGATGCCTACCGACACCACCATGTGCGCGAGGTGCTGCCGTGGAAGGTCGCGGAGTTCCTCATCTTCTCCGACACCTTCCCGCGTTCGCTGCACTTCTGCACCGCACAGGTCGACGACCTCCTCCGCCGGATCCTCGCGGAGACCGGTGCCCGTCCGCGCTCGAACGCCGCGCGCGCCTCGCGGCGGCTGCTCGGAGAACTCGAGTCCCTCTCAATCAACGACGTCCTCAAGCGGGGTTTGCATGAATTTCTAGTCGACTGTCAGGCCACTCTCGCCGCAATCAGCGATGAGGTCGCCGAAACCACCATGTTCTACCCCGCCGAGTCCTCGGTCGAGGACCAGCAGCAACAACAACAGCAGCAGCAGCAACGCAAGGACGCCACGCCTCTCGCCGATCCGTTCCGTTCGGATGCTCCACTCGCTCCACCACAGGCCATCCATCTGCTACCTAGCCGCGCCCACTCCCACCCCACTCCTTGCGCCGCGACCCGGATGCACGTCACATCGCCTCCTGGGCTTCAAGGCCCCTCTCCGGCGGACTGCGGCGCCCAGCTCCCCCGCTCGTAATCAAGTCCGCTCCGACCGCGAAGGCCCCCGATGCACCTGCGCGTCGTCCACCGGACTACGTTCACCTACGCCGGTGAAGCCAAGGAGAGCTTCAACGAGCTTCGACTCCGACCCGCCGACACCGAAAGCCAGCGCTGCCTCGCGTTCGATCTGCGAATCAGCCCGGCGAGCGAGGCACGCGACTACCGCGACTTCCACGGCAACACCGTCCACTACTTCGAGGTGCCGGATCCACACACGCAATTGTGCGTGACGACGATCTCCCGCATCGAGACCGTGCCCCTGACCGAGCGTGCACTCGTTCCGGAGGTCAGCGCCACCGAACTCTCCGCGTCGCCCGAGCACGAAATGCTTGCGGAGTTCCACACGAGCTCCCCCTACGTCCCTCTCGAGGTCGAGATCTGGCGGGAGGCACAGGATGTGGTCGACGTGGGACGCTCCGATGTCTGGAGCGACGTGCAACGCCTCGGCGAACATGTCCACCGGACGCTCGCCTACCGCCCCAACTCCACCGGCGTGCACACCCTCGCGACCGATGCCCTGCGCCAACGCTCGGGGGTCTGCCAGGACTTTGCCCACGTCCACCTCGGCCTCTGCCGGAGTCTCGGCATTCCCGCGCGCTACGTCAGCGGCTATTTCTTCAACCCCACCCGTCGCCCTCGTGAAAACGAGGCGTCGCACGCGTGGATCGAAGCGTGGCTGCCCGGCGTCGGCTGGCTGGCCTACGATCCCACGCACGCGCGGCCGGCGGATGATCGCTACGTGCGAGTCGCAGTCGGCCGCGACTACACCGATATCCGCCCGGTCAGCGGCACGTACCGAGGCGCCCCAACCCGCTCGCTCCGCGTCGATGTCTGCGTGCGCGAGGTCCGCTCCTCGCGCGTCTTTCCACCCGGCGCAGCGCCGACCGGTGCGTCTCAGGTCGATGCACCCCCGACTGCCTCACCAGCGGCCGAGACCAACCCAGCATAGGCAGGCCCCAAGGCCGCACGCCGGTTTCAGGCAGGTGCCGCACAAGGCTGCACTTGCACTTGCGTCCGCAATCGCTCCGGCGACGCTTCCGGCAGCCTGCGGCGCTGCTCTCCCGCACGTCACGGGCGCGTTCCCGATGCGTGATCGCTTCTCCCTTCGTCCCCCCACGTCCTCGCAGTTCTCCGCGACCGACCGGCACGCGATGAGTCTCCCCGTCGACACCCGTAGCGTCCGCCCGGCGACGATGCTTCGCCTCGCCGCGCTCATCACCGTCACCGCGCTCGTGGCTCCGCTGATGCCAGGTGCGACGCTGCCCGGATCGACCGGAGCTCCCGCCGAGATCGCTCGTTTGCAGCGCGGGCTGTCCGCAACGACTCCCGGTCAGGCGGAGTTCGTCCGCGCACCGGACACGACGCTCTACTTCTCACCGCATCTGCTGCCCGCAGGCACCGAGGCCAGTGACGCCGCCGCGCAGTTGAGCGGGATCCTCGATGATCTCGGCCAACGCTTGAGGGCCGTCGCGTCCGACGAGCGTCACCTTGTCCGGCTGACGATCACGCTGGTCGACGAATCAGACCACGCCGCCGCAGCCGACGTCCTCGCCCGGCGATTTCCGGTCCACGCTCCGGCCGTCACTTGGCAGGGTTCGCCGCTCGCCCGGCCCGGCGCCCGCGTCGCCGTCGAGGCGATCGCCGTCAGCGCGCAACGCCTCGACCTGACGACCCCCACCGCCGATGGCGGCGCGCTGCTTCCCGCCGGATCACGCATTTTTCTCTCCGGACAAGCCGAACGCGGGTCGGATGTCGCCAGCAGCGTGGCCCTCACCATGGCTTCGCTCCTGCGTTCCGCCAAGGAACTCGGCGCTGCTCCGGCCGGGGTCGCCCAGATCCGCGTCTTCCTCCAGCCTTTCTCGAGTCGGGACGACGCTCTCGCCCAGATCGTTCCGCTGTTTCCCGCCGGGAAGTGCCCGCCGGTCATCGTGACCGAGTGGACCCTCCCCCTGCCGGTGGAAATCGAAATGATCGTAGCCCGTGATCGCGGCGCCGCGAAGCTGGAAGCACCGCTGACGTTCCCGGTGCTGGCAGGAAAGCCTCGCTCGCCGCGCTTCAGTCATGCGGCGATCGTCGACGCGGGCGTTCCCCTGCTGTTCCTCAGTGACGTCGAGGCCGGTCCCAACGTGTCACCCACCGAGGAATGGCCGACCATCTTCGCCCGACTCGGACCCACGCTCGGACGGGCGGGGAGCAGCTTCCGGCTCCTCGTGAAGGCAACCTACCTCCTCGAGGACGGCTCGCCGCGCAACAGCCTGAACGACACTCGAGCAGTCTACTACGATCCCTTGCGACCACCCGCCGCCTCAGCCGTGGGAGTGCGCAGCGTCGGCATACCCGACCGGGCTGCCTCATTGGACATGATCGCCGTGCCCCGGGATGCGGTGCCGCTGACCCCATAACGCGGGCGGTCCAAAGAAATTTCATTCCCTCGCGAGCGAACGAGGCTGATCACATTGATCGAGACTGACGCCTTTTGCCTTGGAGGCGTGGAGCGAACCCAACAACCTTCTCGCACCATTCTCCATGGCCTCCGTCATTGCCCCTTCGGCCCAGCGCCTCGCTCTCCTCGGCGGGACCCGAGTCGGTGAAGTCACCTACTCGGCCTTCCCCCACTTCTCCGAGAAGGCCATCGCCCGTGTCGGCGATGTCCTCCGGGCCGGCAAGGCGGTCGGACTCGGACGATTCCACTCTCCGGAGATCGCCGAGGCGGAGGACGTCGTCTCGCGCTACCACGGCGGCCGCAAGGTCCTCGCCTGCAGTTCGGGTCACGCCGCGCTCCAAGGGGCGCTCGCGGGACTGGAAGTCTGCTGCGGTGATGAAGTCATCACGACCCCGTACACGTGGGGCGCTTCGACCTCCTGCATCCTGCACCAGACGGCGATCCCGATCTTCGTGGACGTCGATCCGGACACCGGCCTCATCGATCCGGACGCCGTGGAAGCGGCGATCACGCCCCGGACGAAGGCGATTCTCGCGGTCCACATTTTCGGCCAGCCGGCGAACCTGCCCCGTCTCCGCGCGATCGCGGACCGCCGGGGCCTGAAGCTGATCGAGGACGGCAGTCAGGCGCACGGCGCCGAGGTGGCCGGCCTGCGTGTCGGCAACGTCGGCGATGCCGCCGGTTTCTCGTGCATGGGCGGAAAGGTGCTGCCCACGACCGAGGCCGGGTATCTGGTCACGCCGGACGAGCGGGTGTTCTGGAAAGCGGCGATGATCGGCCAGCACATGGGCCGCTCGCCGGAAAAGGATTTCCCGGACGATCTGCGCCCGTGGGTCGACTCGCTCGTCTACACGTACCGCATCACGCCATTGAATGCCGTACTCCTGACGGAACAGTTCGGCCGCATCGACGGTTGGCTGGCCGAACGGCGCCGCCACGCGGACCGCTTCCGTGCTGGGCTCGCGAAGTCGGCGTTCCTGCGGATGCCGCGCTACGCGCCCGACGTGAAGCCCGTGTACCACCTGCTGACCATGAACTTCGACGCGAAGGCCGCGGGCGTCTCGCGCGACAGCTTCGCCGCCGCGCTCAAGGCGGAGGGCATGTTGGCCTTCGGCTACGTTCCGTCCCCGATCCCGGACTGGGCGCGCCTCCACTGGCAGAATTACCAAGGACCTCGCGTGTCGTGGCTATCAGCGCTGGAGGCGGCGCAGGTCGACTACCGCAACCTTCCCCTGCCCCACTGCCGCCATCGCATCGCGAACTCCATCGAGACCCGCTTCGACTTCGTCGATGCCCAGGAGGCTCAAGTCGACCGCATGCTGGAGATCATTGCCAAGGTTGAGGCCTCCATCGATGACCTGCGCGAGCACGAGCGGCTCCGGGGCCCGGCTACTCCGGCACGGCGTTGATGAAAGTCGGCTTCGGACGCAGCGATATCACCCCGCGCCTCGGGGTGCAGTTGGCGGGCTACGGACCGTACCGGAACCGAGCCGCCGCTGAAATCGTCGCGCCCCTGCATGCGCGCGCGGTCCTGCTGCGCGACCGCGCCCGGACCGCACTGATCGTCAGCGTGGAGCTCTGCGGCTTGCCGCGAGAGCTCGACGCCCGGATCCGGGCCGAGGCCGCTTGTGCGGCCGGGGTCGACGCGGAAGAGGTGTTTCTCTCGGTCACACACACCCACAGCGCGCCCGCCGTGGGCGGCATGCTGGGATGGGGAGAGGCTGACCAAATGTACGTCGAGACGCTGCCGATTCGGGCGGCGGCGGCCGCGGCCCAGGCGCGCGCCATGCTCGCGGATGCGGAGTGGCGCGTCGCCGCGGGACCGTGCGAAGGCATCGCGGTGAACCGCGAGACCGACGCGGGCTTTGCGATGAACGCAGATCTGGCCGAGCGCCTAGATCCAGCCTGGCGACCGGCCCATCCGGAGCAGACCGACCCAACGGTCCGGGTGCTCGCGGCCTACGCCAGCGGGCGGCTCATCGGACTGCTGCATCACTTCGCCTGCCATCCGGTCGTGTACGGCGAGAAAACCGCCGCGATCCACGGCGACTACGCCGGGATCGCCAGTCTTCGCCTCGAAGCGGCCCATCCCGGAACCGTGGCCCTCTTCCTTCCCGGCGCCCTCGGTGACCTCAACCCGAAGCTGAACCACCGCAACCCCGCCGAATCCCTCCGCGCTCTGCGGGCCATCGCGCGGTTATATGCCGCAGCCATCCAGCGCTCGCTCCGCGCGGCGCAGCCGCTCACCTCCCACGAACTCCGCACCCGCCGCACCCGCGCGACCTTCGCACGCCAGCCGTGGACTCGCGCACAGGTGATGCGCCGCATCGCCCAGTTGGAGCAGGTGTTCCGGCGCGCGGGCATCACCGACTTTCCGCACACCGGCGGCCAGCCCCCCTTGCTGACGCACGGCATGGAGCTGACGCGACTGAACGGCCTGCGCGCCCTGCTCGCCGGATGGCGAGGCAACCGCGCTCCGAATCCACCCGTCTGCCTACACGGCGTCCGCATCGGCCCCGTCGCCTTGCTCGGGTTCGGGCTCGAGCTGTACCACAGCCTCCAGCACGACATCGTTACTGCGTCGCCCCATCCCCAGACCTGGCTCGTCAGCCTGGTCGGCGGCATGGGCTACGCGCCCGATGCCGCAGCGCAGGCTCGCGCCGGCTACGCCGCGGATTTCGTACCGCTCATGTGCGGCGAGATTCCCTACCGACGCATCCACCGCGAGCTCCCCGCGGCTCTCATCGGACTCGCCCGGGCTCTCTCCTGAGGCGCGCCTCAGACCCCAAGGTTGCCTTTGCGGGTTTATCCGCTCGGACTCGCGGATCACCCGAACGCCGATGATCCTCCGTCACCTCCCCCTTTTCGTCGCCGTCCTGCTCCTCGGATCAGCCGTCACCACGCACGCGCTGGATCGGTCCGGCGAGTCCATCTCGCTCCAGAACACGGCCTACGAGAAGGACGGTCGATGGCACTGCCCGCTTTGCCATGAGGAGGTGGGAAAGAGCGACCGCAGCACGCTCGATCTCCGGCTCCAGCTTTCCGAATGGCACGACGTGACGATCGATCCGGAGTACTTCGAACACCGCATCCGTCACATCTCCGACGCTGAGTTGGTGGCCTCGCTCCGCATCCCAGAAATCCAGGCGGCCCTCGACGGCGCGGTGGCGGCCGGCGACGAGGGGAAAGTGGCGCGCCTACTTCACGACTACTTCGTGCGGCGCCCGGACAATGGTCGTCTCTCCCTGTACGATGCCGCAACGAAGCAGCCCTTCATCACCCGCGATCAGTTCCGGCGCGAGGTACAAGCGGATCCGGCCCGCGCCGCAGCCATCGCCGCAGCGTCCGACGAAGTCTACACGCCGGAACGCGGATTCCGCCTGTTTGGTCACACGTGGGGTGAGCGCATTGATTTTACGCACACGTATCCGACGATGAGCAAGTGGGGGGTCCACTACCTCGGCGTTCTCGACGCCCTCACGCAGGCGCAGGTCGTCCAGCCGACGCCCGTGCGCAGCAAGGCATTTGAGAGTCTCTTCAACCAATGGTACGAGCAGATCGATGACGTGAAGCCGGAGAAAGTCATTCACGTCACGGTCAGCTACGACTTCATCTGGTACGAACTCGGCCTTTCGAACCGCACCGAGCGACTGATCAACGCCCAGCGCGTCTTCGGCCCCGACCTCTCACCTGAAACCACCAAGCGTTTTCTGAAGAATCTCCTGGGATCCGCCCGCTGGATGGACCAGTGCCTCATGCGGACCCCCTTTCATCCGTACAACTGGCAAACTCATACCGCGCACACGCTGTCGTACGTCGCGCTCGCCTACCCCGAGTTCGCGGAGTCCGGGACCTGGCTGGAACATGGGCGCGGTCGCATGGTCGAGCATATCCGCAAGGACATCTTGGACGATGGCGGTTACGTCGAACGCACGACCAGTTATGCGGCGTACATGTTCGGCGTGTTCCACCGCTACATGGTGATGTTCGAGCATTTTCGCGGCGACCGCAGCCTGCTCGATGAGTATCTGCCGCGGTTGGAGAAGTTCATTGAGTTCTTCGTCCTGACCACCACTCCGATCGGGACCAACGCGCCCTTCAACGACGCCGGCCGCGGGCGAGACCTGCTGCCCCTCTTCGCGGAGATGGCCGGCTTCTTCCAGCGCGGCGACTTCATCGGCGGCTTCGCCAGCGCCTATTCGGCAGCGGAGCTCGGGAAGCTACCGGTCAAGCCCGTCACGCCTTCCACTCTTTCCGCCGATTTTCCTCACTCGCGCTTTGCCGTGATGCGCGAGTCGTGGAATCCGCAGGCCGGGTGGATGATGATCAACTACGGCGACCACCAAAACCACAGCCATTTCGATCAGCTCTCCTTTGAGCTCTACGCGAACGGGCAGGCCCTGGCAGTCGACGCCGGACTGGGCGCGCTCGGCTACTTGGAGCCCGCGCAGCTCACGTGGTACAAGCACCCCACCGCCCACAACATGATCACGATCAACGGGGCGGTGCCCGTGAAACGGAATCTGCCGGGGTACGAGAAGGTCTGGGCCCTCCTCCCCAGCCTCGAAGTGTTTGCCGCCACGCACGACGGCTACGTCCGCCACCAGGGTACCCGCCTCCGCCGCCACGTTCTCTGGGCCAAGGGACGCTACTGGCTGGTCGTCGACGCGGCAGAGACGTCCGCGGCTGACCGCGAAATGGAATTCAACCTGCACACGCCGCTAGCGATGCGCCCGACGCAGGATGGCTTCATCTCCAACGGCAACACCGGCTTCGTGATCCGCCAGAACGAGGAGGACCGTCCTTGGACCCGCCGCGAGCGCCAGCGCGGTCTTGCCCAGCTCTCCGGCCTCCCGGCTGAACCGAACCACCGCGGGATCGACTGGCTAATCTTCCGACGTCCCCTCACCGGCAAGCCGGCGTCCGATCGGATGGCGACGCTGATTGCCCCCTACGGCCCCGAGACGGAGCCGGCGGCGATGAGCTGTTTCGTCGAACGCGTGGAACTCCCGGATCCCGCGGCCGTGGGCTACCGCGTCCGACTGGGAGAACGCGAAGACTTGATCTTGCTGTCCGACGGGAAACCGCGGGACTTCGGCAAGGGCATCGCGGGCGATTTTCGCTATGCACTCCTGAGCTTCAGATCCGGTCATCTGATTTCCGCGAGCTTCGTGGAGACGACGACGTTCCGCCTCCAAGACGGCACGACGCAGACGTTTCCCGAGCGGCGGAATCACGAGATCTCGCGGTGAACAGCGCGATTCGCCGCCGCGGCGACTCGCGCCCTGGACGCCGCTGAGTCGGCTTCCGTTTTGCCTCTGGCTGCCGGAATCCGGTGACGCCTGAACCCGCACGCCGTGCGAGCAAGGCTCAGTGACGGCGCCGGAACGACTGGTCCTGCGAGATGGTCGCGGCTAGGTACGCTTGCGTCTCGTCCGCTGGGTTGCGCCCGGGCAGGAAGGCAGTCAGGTCGATCGAAGGCGCGCCATTCGCCACGTACTCGGCGAGGAAGCGACCTGATGCGGGACTGTAGCTGAAGCCGCCCGAGTGGAAGCAGAGTCCAACAAAGAGGCCGGAACAGCCGGGCACCGGTCCGAGGATCGGCTCGCCGTCCAGAGAGAACGACAGCAAGCCGACATGCGCGCTCTCCCAACGAATCGTCGCGAGGGGCGGAAAGAAGTCCCGGAAGCGTTCGATGGCTCGGTCGCGCAATCCCTCCTGATCCGAGAGTTCGTCGAGTCGGAAGCCCAGGTCGCTCACCCGGAACTCCGGGCGGGCTGGCGTCTCCACGCCGAGCAGGATGCGCCCGCCGTGGGCTGGACGAAGGTAGCCACCGAAAGGATCCGCGTTCACGGGCGGCAGCGGCAGCGGCGCCGCCAGCGGCTCGGAGACGTAGCGCTGATGAACGAATGTCTTGGCTGGCAGCGTGATTCCAGCCGAGGCCAGGAACGGAAGCGTCCACGCATAGGTCGCAGCCACCACGGCATCCGCCGCCACCACGCCGGAGGCAGTGCGCACGCCGACGATCCGATCGCCGCGCAACTCCAGCCCGGAAACGGTCTCACGCTCGCGGAGCTCCACTCCCAGCTCGAGCAATCGCTGCCGCAGTCCGGCCAGATACTCCGTCGGCTCACTGTATCCGCCTAACGGATCATGCAGGCCGAGAAAACCCTTCGGCACGCGCAAGGCCGGCCAACGTCGCTGGATCTCCTCCGGACCGAGCACCTGATAGGGCGCGAGGAGGCGATCATAGAGCGGAAGGAGTCGCTCCCGCGCCGGCCACAGTCGCTCATCGAAGAGATTCAGGCAGCCATGCTCGTTGTGAAAGACGTAGCCCGGCAGGTCTCGAGAAAGCTCCCGAAACAGACGTGTCGCAACCTGACGCGCGCGAATGCCCGTCTCCGACCACAGCAGCCCGGTAGTGATACCTGCGGCCCGACGGCTCGATCCGGCGCCGATCCCGTCCTTGTCGAACACGATCACCCGACCGTAGCCCATCCGGGCCAACTGATACGCGGTGCTCAATCCGGTCACGCCGGCACCCACAATCACGGCGGTTCGCTGCGCAGTGCTCATGACCACCCGTTTGAAGGCAACATCGCCTCAGGTAAAGCGGATCCGATCGCTGACGCCCCCGGTGCAGCCGACACCCTCTGCGGCTCAGGCTCGCCGGAGGCCGCTCCACGGAGCCGATCAACCGAGCTAACCCGTTACTGCCGCACCTGCATGACAACCTTGCTCAGGCCAAGCTTGCGGCACGTATCCCACACCTCGGTGACTTTCTTGAATTGAGTCACCTCATCGGCACGCACCAGGACCGGCGTGTCCTTGTTGGCCTTCTTCACCTCCTCCAGCAACGGGAGGAGTTGCTCGGACGTCACGGGCCGACCGTTGAAGGAGAGTGACCCATCCTTGTCGACACCGATGGTGATCTTGCCGGAAAACTCGTTCTTACCCGCCGTCTCCACCTTCGGCACGCTGATGTTGAGGGTCGATGCCGAGCGGAACTGCATCGTCACGAACGAGAAGAAGATCAGCATCACCAACACGTCGATCAACGGGAGGAGATTCATCTCCGCCCGCTTACGGCGCCGCTGGTAGAGTCCGCTCATGACAAAGAAAGAAGGTCGAGGGAGGGTAATCCGCTGGCTTTACGCAGCGGTCAGCCGTTGGTCGCGGCCGGTGCCGTGCGGGCGATGATGCGCTCGAGCAAGACATCGAGCTGCGCCGCAAACGACTCCACGCGGCGCTGGAGGTAGCCACCGCCGACCAGAGCAGGAATCGCGATGGTCAGACCGAGCAGGGTCGCCGACAGCGCCAGCGCCACACCCGACGTGAACTGCACCGGATCAGGCAGACCGGTCTCGCCGGAGATCGCCGAGAACACTCGGAGCAGCGACCACACCGTGCCCGTCAATCCGATCAGCGGCGCCGCCGCATAGATGATATCGAGGTACGGAAGTCCACGCTCCATGCGATTGAGCTCGAGTCGCGCAAAGGCTTTCACTGCCCCGGCATCACCGGGATGCCGCTCGGCGAACGCGATGATGCGCGCCAGCACCGAGTGCTGGCCACCGGTGATCGGCTTTCCGTCCACCACGGCGTCCACGAGGTCCTGCGGCATGACCGCCGCCTTGCGCAGGGCGTAGGAACGCTCGCCGAGGATGAACACCATCACCACCGAGCAGAGCCCGAGCGGATAGATGAGGAAGTCGGCTCCCTTGAAGATATCGATGAGGGCGAGGAACATACCGGTGATGCTGTGGAGACGTCCGGGCGGGGAAAAGGTTCAGAAAATCTCACCAAATGGCGAAAATCGCCCCCGGCATGCGGGGTTCACCCGGGGCGACGCGGCACGATCGAGCCGCTTAGGCGGCGAGGTACGGGAGTTTCGCGGCGGTGGCTTGGATGGCCGAACGACCGTCCAGCAGCTCTCCAATGGCATCCCAGCGACCGTTGACCAGCGCATCGCGGTCGCTTTCGCGGAGGGTGGCCTTGACCACCTGCCCGCCGAACCGGATCTCCCGGGCATCGAGGTCGAGAGTGACCTCCAGCTGCGGGTTCGCGTTCACCGCCTCGGCGATCCGCGCAATGTCCTCGCGCTTCGCCACCATGCAGGGAATGCCGAGCGTGGTGCAGTTGCCGAAGAAGATCTCCGCGAAGCCCTCTGCGACCACGGCCCGGAAGCCGTACTTTTGGATCGCTTGGGGAGCATGCTCGCGGGAGGAGCCGCAGCCGAAGTTCAGCCCGGACAGGAGGATCGTGGCCCCCTTGAAGCGCGCCTCATTCAAGGGATGCGCCTTATCGGAGCCATCGGCGTTCTTGCGGACGTCGTAGAAGAGAAATTCCCCGAGGCCATCGAAGGTCACGCACTTCATGAAGCGCGCGGGGATGATGCGGTCAGTGTCGATGTCATTGCCGGGCACGTAAACGGCACGACCGGAAACGGAGGTGATCTTGGCGAGAGCCATGGCGAGAAAGAGAGTCGAGGAAGGAGGAAAAACGAGGCAGCAGGGGAACGGCGCGCGGAGAGGTGCGTTCGCTTAGCGGTCGGCGACGGCGAAGACCTCGCGGGCGTCCGCCACTGTGCCGGTGACCGCTGCCGCCGCGACCATGAGCGGGCTCATGAGGATCGTGCGGCCGGTCGGAGAGCCCTGGCGGCCCTTGAAGTTGCGATTCGACGAGCTCGCACAGAGCTGATCGCCCACCAGCTTGTCTGGGTTCATCGCCAAACACATCGAGCAACCCGCCTCACGCCACTCGAAGCCAGCGTCGCGGAACACGCGGTCGATGCCGAGCTCGGCGCAGAGGACGCCGACGCCCTGCGACCCGGGGACGGCGATCGCCTTCACGCCCGGAGCGACCTTGCGCCCCTTGAGGAAACGCGCGACCTCTTGGAAATCACTCAGGCGCCCGTTGGTGCAGGAGCCCATGAACGCGACGTCGATCCGGGTGCCCTTGATCGGCGCTCCCGGCTGCAGCTTCATGTAGGCCAGCGCCTCCTCCACGGAGGTCCGCTCGTCGCCCGAAACCGTCTGGGGATCCGGGACGCGCTCGTTGATGGAAATGCCTTGGCCGGGATTGATGCCCCACGTGACCGTTGGCGCGATGTCCGCGGCGTCGATCGTGACCACGTCGTCGTAGGAGCATCCCGGATCGCTCGCGAAGCTGCGCCAGTGCGCCACCGCGGCGTCCCATTGGGCGCCCTTCGGCGAATACGGCCGGCCCTTCAGGTAGGCGTAGGTGGTCTCGTCCGGATTGACGTAGCCGGCGCGCGCGCCGCCCTCGATGGACATGTTGCACACCGTCATGCGCTCTTCCATCGTGAAGCGGTCGAAGACCTCGCCACCATACTCGTAGGCGTAGCCCGTGCCGCCATTCACCCCAAGGATGCGGATGATGTGGAGGATGACGTCCTTCGCGTAGACGCCGGGGCGGAGGCGACCGTTGACATTGATGCGGCGGACCTTGAGCCGGCCAAGGGCCATCGTCTGGGTCGCAAGCACGTCACGGATCTGCGTCGTGCCGATGCCGAAGGCGATCGCCCCGAACGCGCCGTGGGTCGACGTATGGGAGTCGCCGCAAGCGATCGTCGTGCCGGGCTGGGTGATGCCCTGCTCCGGTCCGACGATGTGCACGATGCCTTGCTTGCCGGTCGAGCGGTCGAAGAAGGTGATGCCGAACTCCGCACAGTTCCGGCGCAGTTCCTTGATCATCGCGTCCGCCAGCGGATCAGCGAACGGCTCGGCGAACTGGTCGGTCGGGACGATGTGGTCGACCGTGGCAAAGGTCCGGTGCGGCATCGCAACCTTGAGCGAAAGGTCGCGGAGCATTCCGAAGGCCTGCGGGCTAGTGACCTCGTGGATGAGGTGCGTCCCGATCAGGAGCTGGGTCTGGCCGTTGGCCAGCGTCCGGACCGCATGGGCGTCCCAGACTTTCTGGAAAAGCGATTTCGGCATGATGGAAGGGTAGATAATGCCCGGAGCAGGCTTCGGGGCGAAGGAAATTGTAGCAGAAGGTTGTGGTAACAGGAAATACTTGTTTGGCTTTCTGTGATGCCTGTGGAGTATCAATTTCCCTTCACCCTCCGGCATCTCGCCTACTTCCGCGAGGTGGCGCGCCAGCTGCACTTTCGAAGGGCCGCCGAGACGCTCGCGGTGGCCCAGCCCGCCCTCAGCCGGGCGATCGCTCAGCTGGAACAGGCCCTCGGTGTCCGGCTGTTTGCCCGGACGCGGCGCGAGGTGAACCTGACCCCGGCCGGCGCGGCACTGCTGCGACAACTCGAACCGGTGCTCCGCTCTCTTGCGTCACTCTCCGATGAGGCCCGCGCCGCCGCTGCGGGAGAACGGGGACTCGTGCGCATCGCCTTCACGGGTCTCGCGATGGCGACGGTCCTGCCCGCCATCCTCCGGGAGTTCCATCGGCGCCACCCCGGGATCCGGCTCGAACTCAACGAATCGCCCACCTCCGCCCAGCTCGCCGACCTCGCCGCCGGTGATCTGGGCTGTGGCTTTTTCCATCCCGACGCCATGACGCCGGGTGTCGCCACTCACCTCCTCCTGCGGGAGCGAAACGGTGTCCTCCTGCCCGCCGAACATGCCCTCGCCCGGCGCCGCGAGCTACGGCTGCGGGACCTCGCTGCGACGCCGTTTGTTCTCTTCCCGCGAGTCCATAATCCCGGATTCTACGATCGCACCCTCGCGGCATTCGCTCAGGCGGGCGTGACGCCGAGGATCGCCGAGGAGGTCTGGCCGCGCGCCAACGCCGTGGGCCTCGTGCGCGCCGGTCTCGGGGCCACGTTCATGTGCCCATCCGAAGCTCGCACGTTGCCCGGAGAAGTGACGTTCCGTCCCCTCGCCGGCCCGGCCCCAGAGAGTCGACTCGTGGTGGGCTGGAAGCAAACCGAGTCACTCGATCCCGCACTCGCGGCGTTCGTCGCGCTCGCGACGGAGACACCGCG
>CAIOYO010000196.1 GCA_903862595.1 uncultured Opitutaceae bacterium
CGCAACGCCCGAACCGCACCAAAGGACTTGGTGATCTGGCGGAAAACGAGGAGCGGGCGTTCGGCCATTGGGGCGGGCTTTGCGGACACCGTTTGCAATCGCGACGGATCCACCGAAGTCGTTCAACGCAAAAAGCCCTGCGACCAGAGAACGACGACCAACCGCACGCCCCCTCGGCTGAAAACCCCGTCGCCTTCGCGTGATCCTGCGACGAAATCCCAATTAGACCGCGGTGCACTCTTGCATCCGACACCGAGCGAAAACCGTGGTCGCGCGCCCTGCGAGTCTGTTTCAAGTCAATGACTCGAAGCTCGGAGGCTTGTGGGGTACCGCCAGAAAAGCCTTGCGCCGGACGGCCCATCCTTTGTTCTGACGCGTTCCGGTTGGTAGGATACTCAAGTGGCCAACGAGGAGAGACTGTAAATCTCTTGGGCTTCGCCCTTCCCTGGTTCGAATCCAGGTCCTACCACCACTTTCCGGCCTAGCGGCGGAAAGATCCCCGGGCGACGGGGGTTGCGGCCGGGCGAGATTCGCATTGCATGGCAGCGAGATGCCAACGCTGCCCTCCGGCGCCTGGGATGTGCTGTCCACCAGCATCACCCCTTACCTCTTCACGATCGGGGGCTTCCTGTTGGCCGTGTTCGCGATCGCCCGCCTGCTCAGCGAGCGGAGGCAGCCAAGCAACACGCTCGCATGGCTGCTGATCATCGTGCTGCTTCCCTATGTCGGCGTGCCACTCTACCTGCTGATCGGCCGCCGGAAACTGCAGCGGGTGGCACGGCGGCGCTCCCACATCGCCGCGTCGCGGCGCATCGTGCGCCAGACACCGGTGCTGCCACCTCCGTGCTCGACGGCACAGACCATCAACCAAACGGGCGCAGGAGTGGTCACAGGCGGCAACCACGTGGAGTTCATCTCCGACGGCGAACAGGCGTTCCAGACTTTCCTCGAACACATCCGCTCGGCACGCCGGGAGATTCACATCACGACCTTCATCCTGAGCCGCGACGCTGTCGGGCGACGCTTGGTGGATGCGCTGACCGAGAAAGCGCGCCAAGGGGTCAAGGTCCGCCTGCTCCTCGACGGCGTCGGCAGCCTCTTCGCGAGCTTCGGTTTCTGCCGGCCGCTCCGGGAGGCGGGGGGTGAGGTCGTGCGCTTCCTCCCGGTACTGCCCCTCACCTCCCGCGGCTACGCCAATCTCCGGAATCATCGCAAAATCGCCGTGTTCGACCGCACCACCGCGATCGTCGGAGGACACAACCTCGCCCAACACTACATGGGTCCGAAAGCGTGGCGGAAGCGCTTCGCCGACTTCGGCGCAGTCCTGCGCGGCCCAGCGGTCATCGAGCTCAACGATGTCTTCCTCACCGACTGGTGCTTCGCGTCGCGCCAGTCGTACACCGCACTGCAGGAACGGTGGACCGAGCCGGCGCCACCGCCCGCAGGAGACAGCATCCTGCAGGTTGTGCCAAGCGGCCCCGATCTCGACGGCGACCCGCTCTACGACGGCGTGCTGTCCATGATCCAGGAGGCCGAGGCGAGCATCTGGATCGTCACTCCCTACTTCGTCCCGGATGAAGTGCTGCAGCGCTCCCTGATCGTGAAGGCGCGAGCGGGCTGCGATGTCACGGTGATCGTGCCGGCGCGATCCAATCACCCGATCACCGACTTCGCCCGACGCCACTACCTGCGCGAATTGCAGAAGGCCGGCGCCCGCGTGATGCTCTTCCAGCCGGGCATGCTCCACAGCAAGGGCGTGATCATCGACTACCGAATCGGGCTCGTGGGCAGCGCCAACTTCGACATGCGCAGCCTGTTCCTCAACTTCGAGATCAGCGTGCTGGTCTACTCCCCCGGTGATGTCGCCGGCATGCGCAACTGGGCCCGCAGTCTGCTCGAGCGCTGCCGTCCGGCTCCTCAGGATCGGCGCCGCGACCGTCCGCTTCGGACCATGGCCGAGGATCTCAGCCGGCTGCTCGCCCCGCTCCTCTAGCCGCGGAGGCGGGCCGGCCCAAGGGCGCCGGGACCGCGCCGCCCAGGTTTAAAGTCCGCCCATGTCGAGCAATCCCGACTCGGGCCGCTCGGCCGCGGAGGTCGCGACGATCATCCCGGCCGCCAGAGTCGCGTGACTGAACTCGTCGACGAGGATGAAGCTCCCCGTCGCCCGGTTCCGCGCATAGGTGTCGCAGAACAGCGGCACCGCCGTGCGCAGGTGCACGCGGCCGATGTCGTTCATGCCGATGTCGGTATCTCCGGGCACGCGGTGCAGCGTGTTGATGTCGACCTTGTAGCGGACGGTCTTGAGCGCGCACTTCGCCTCGCGGGTGGTGTGCCGCACGAGGTAACGGCCGCCCGGCTGCAGGCGCTTGTCGGAGAACCAACACACCATCGCCTCGATGTCCTGCGTTTGCTGCGGCGCATTGTTCGGCCGCGCGATCTGATCGCCGCGGGAGATGTCGATCTCGTCCTCCAACGTCATGACGATCGACATCGGGGCAAACGCCTCGGTCAGCGGACCGGTGGGCCCGGAGAGGCTCTTGATCCGTGAGGTGCGGCCACTCGGGAGCGCCAGCACCTCGTCGCCCGGCTTGAACACGCCGCCGGCGATCCGGCCCGCGAAGCCGCGGAAATCGTGATGCTCGTCGCGATTCGGCCGAATCACCGTCTGCACCGGGAAGCGCGCGTCCACGTGGTTGAGATCGCTGCCGATGTAGACCGTCTCCAACGTGTAGAGGAGCGAGCCGCCGCGGTACCACGGCATGTTCGCCGATCCATCGACCACGTTGTCGCCGTGCAACGCGGAGATCGGAATGAAGCGGATGTCCGGGATCTCGAGGCGCGAGGCGAAGTCCTTGTACTGGCGGACGATCTCGTTGAAGCGGTCCTCGGACCAATCGACGAGGTCCATCTTGTTGACCGCGACCACCAGATGCTGGATGCGCAGGAGGGCGGCGATGAATGAGTGCCGGCAGGTCTGCTCGACTACGCCCTTGCGCGCGTCGACGAGCACGATGGCGAGGTTCGCCGTCGAGGCGCCGGTCACCATGTTGCGCGTGTACTGGATGTGGCCCGGCGTGTCGGCGATGATGAACTTGCGCCGCGGCGTCGCGAAGTAGCGGTACGCCACATCGATCGTGATCCCCTGTTCCCGCTCGGCGCGCAGGCCGTCCGTGAGCAGCGAGAGATTGAGGTGGTCCTCGCCGCGCTGCTCAGTCGCGCGCTCGATCGCCTCAAGCTGGTCCTCGAAGATCGCCTTGGAATCGTAGAGGAGACGACCGATCAGGGTCGACTTGCCGTCGTCGACGCTGCCGGCGGTCGTGAACCGCAGCAAATCCATCGCGAGGTATCTCGGGTCAGTGGACATGAAGAAAAGGGATCAACTCACGCTGCGGATGCCGGCTCTCAGAAGTAGCCCGCCTTCTTGCGGTCCTCCATCGCCGTCTCGGAACGGCGGTCATCGGCCCGCGCCCCGCGCTCCGTGACGCGCGCCGAAGCGACTTCCTGGATGATTTCCTCCAGCGTGGAGGCCGTGCTCTCCACCGCTCCGGTGCAGGTGGCGTCGCCGACCGTGCGGAACCGCACGGTGAGCTCCTCGAAGGCCTCGCCTTCCAGCAGCGTGATGAACGGCGTGTCCGCCAGCAGCACGCCCTGCCGACGCACCGCGCGGCGGCGGTGCGAGAAGTAGATCGACGGGATTTCCAGCTGCTCCTGCGCGATGTACTGCCAGACGTCCATCTCGGTCCAATTCGAGAGCGGGAAGACGCGGAAGTGCTCGCCGGGGTGCTTGCGACCGTTGAAGAGATTCCAGAGCTCGGGGCGCTGGTTCTTGGGGTCCCATTGGCCGAACTCGTCGCGATGCGAAAAGAAACGCTCCTTCGCCCGCGCCTTTTCCTCGTCCCGCCGCGCGCCGCCGAGGCACGCATCGAAACGGAACTCCTCGATCGCATCGAGCAGCGTCACCGTCTGCAGCGCATTGCGCGAGGCATTGGGCCCTTTCTCTTCCTGCGCGCGACCGGCGCGGATCGAGTCCTCCACGCGCCGCACGATCAGGCGGCAGCCGAGCGACTCCACCAAGTGATCGCGGAAGGCGATCGTCTCGGGGAAATTGTGCCCCGTATCCACATGGAGCAGCGGGAACGGCAGGCGCGCCGGCGCGAAGGCCTTCTGCGCGAGCCGCACCATGACGATCGAATCCTTGCCGCCGGAAAACAGCAGCGCCGGACGCTCGAACTGGGCCGCGACCTCGCGCATCACGAAGATGGCCTCGTGCTCCAATTGCGCTAGGTGCGTAAGATGATACGAACTCATGAAATGCTCCTCGGGCGCCTCAGGCCCGCGTCGTCCCGCCCACCCGCAGGTGTGGCACCACCCACTCCCGCAGTGCCCGCAGGGACTCCTCTGGCGTCTGCTCTTCCGTCCGCAGCGTCCACGCGCCCTCGCCGGCCACCGGCGCCTCGAAGCCCGAATCCCGCCCCGTGAACTGGGTCACCGCGCCCGACGCTGCCTTGGCGTAGAGTCCCTTGGGGTCCCGGCGCGCGCAGGTCTCAAACGAGGCGTCCACCCAGACCGGGAGGCAGTCGGCCGGCCCCACGATCTCCCGCACCAGCGCCCGCTGCCGCGCCAGCGGCGTGATGAACGACGCCACCACCACCACCCCAGCCTCCACGAACAACTTCGCCACCTCCGCCACCCGGCGCAGGTTCTCAGTCCGGTCTTCATCACTGAAGCCCAAGCCCCGGTTGAGCCCCGAGCGCACGTTATCCCCATCCAGCAGGTGCGTCGTAAATCCGTCCGCCAGCAGCGCCCGCTCCAATCCGATCGCCAGCGTGCTCTTGCCCGCCCCACTCAGGCCAAACAGCCAAATCACCCGCGCCCTCTGATTCAGGCGACGCTCCTTCTCCGCCCGCGAAACCACGCGGTCAAAGATGGGATGAAGATGAGAAGCAGACGTGTTCACTTTAGTTGAGTGAGTTGATGAACTTAGAATTAATTAAACCCCGAGCAAGCTCAAATCCCTCAAGAACGAGGTAGTTTATCGGTAAGTCACGTGTGTTCAATAAATCCCATTGTTCGAGAGCCACGAGCTACCGGCCGGTCGAGACGTCAGTAGGCCGTGGGCGCGTTCCTCGGTCAAGGCTCACTCCCGAGCGGAGCGCCCGGGGTCACCGCTGGGTTGATCCGCCCATCCGTCGCCCACGCCCGCTTCGCGCCGTTGCTCCGGTCGAGGCGCTCCAGCACCCGCGCGCGGAGCCGCTCCGCCTGTCGCGCCGAGGGCCCCAACCGCGCAGCGCGCGCCAAGGCCCGCTCGGCCCCTTCAAGGTCTCCGAGTTCCCACCCGCGCAGCCAGCCAATCTCGAGCGGAATCACGCCTGCCATGGGGTGAACGTTCTCGGC
>CAIOYO010000197.1 GCA_903862595.1 uncultured Opitutaceae bacterium
ACGGAGGATCGTGGCGACGCGGCGTTCCCTTGGGCGGTGGAGGCGGACGGTGTGACCAACCCGCCGCCAGCACGATGAGTTCGCCCTTCGCGTTTGTTCCTGCCGCCACGTTCATCCGATTTGTCGTCGGCTCGTGTGGGGCCGGAGTTCCCCGAAGCTGCCAACTCGCGCCGGCGTCGGCCGTGCCCCAGCAGTCGACGTCTCCTTCCCAGAAGCCGTGGCTCGGCTGGTTGAAAATGGAGGCGATGATCGACCCATCGGCCAGCGGAGTCAGGTTGGGCCAAGCGGTCACGTTTCTCACCGCCACCGCATGCGTCTCCGTCTCGAAACGAAGGGTGGGGATCGCGCCGACGGACAGGCTGACCATCAGCGAGACCGGGAAGATAAACCAACGAGCGACGAGGGAAGACTTCATGGGTTGGATTTGCGGGGTCCGTCGGGAGGCGACGTGCCGATCCGGACCTTGCGTGGGCGGGTGCGGGGCCGCTCGTCCGGATGCGGCCGGAGCTCGGGTTACGCCGGAGCGGGCCCCGGGATCCTGAGTGCAGACACGAAAGTGAAAGGCGCCGGCGGCACCCCGCGGAATGGCCACGGGGCGTCGCCAGCGCTGACACGCTAGAAACGATAAATCACGGACAGGGAAACCGTCCGCGGCGGGCTCGGGTCCACGAAGTACGCGTTCTGGGCGCCGAGCGCGTACGCTTCGTCGAGCAGGTTGTCGATGTTGCCGCGCACCGTCCAATGCGAGTTGATGCGGTACGTACCAAAGAGATTGAGCAGATTGCCCGGCTCCATCTCGATGAGCGGCGACTGGCCCACCACGCCCGTGTTGTAGGCGCCGATCGAAACGAGACGTCCGCTGATGCGCGAGAATCCGGCTCCCAGCATGAGACCCTTAAGCGAGTCGCTTTGAAATTCGTAGCGCCCGACAAGGCTGATGTCGCCGGAGTAGGAATTGGCCACCTTGTTTCCGGCCTGGTCGCGCACCTTGCCGTTGTAATACGTCGCCACGAACTGAAGCCCGGGCACGGGCGTGAAGGCCAGATCGAAGTCGTAACCCTTTTGAGTAGTTGAGCCAATCGGCGCGAAGTAGCTGATGCCGTCCGGGCGTACGCCCGCGAAGAACGACTGGTTGGTCAGCGCGAGATTGAAGAAGGACAGGGTCGAAGAGATCCGACCGTCGAGGAACGCGGTCTTGATGCCCGCCTCACGACCCTTGCCTTCGATACTCGGAAGGATGTTGAGATTCACATCGCGCGCACTCGTGGGCGAGAAGTTGGTCGACTCCATGCCATAGACGACCATGTCCTTGGTCAGATTCAGCACGAGCCCGTAGCGGTGCAGCATTTCATCGCCCTTGGTCACCGTAGCCGGGGGACGCGTCGCGAGGTTAGTGATGTTGTTGATCTTGATCTTGCTGCGGGTGAAACCGACGACCGCAGTGAGCCGATCCGGGAGAATGTCGACTGTTTGCTGGACGTAGCCCTGCCCGCGGTAGGTGGTGCCTTGCGAGCCCGGATTCGCCGGCGCGACGTACTCGCTGGTCAGCGGAGCACGCAGCAGATCGAGCTGAGGATTGGCAATCGGCACGGTTTTGCTGCCGAAGGAAGCCGACGACCAAAAGCGGCTCTTGCCGACTTCGTCACTGTAGCTCGCTCCCACGGCGGTCGATGTGCTGATCTTGCCGATCTGGTACTTGCCGTTGAGATCGACCAAGGCGACGGAGAAGTCGGCCTTCTGATCGTTGCGACGCGCGGTGAACGTGACGGTCTGGTTCGGCCAGTTCACGCCGCCTGCGGGAAACACCACGCTGCCGAGTCGGGAGAACCACCACCGCGTCGCCGCAACCTTGAGATCCCAGTTTTCTCCGAGCTTCTGGATGGCGACCATCCGGTAGCCGCGACGATGAAAGTCCTCCATCGTGCCCTTCACGAAATACGCCTGGTCACGGCCGGCGCCCGTGTAGAGCTTGCCGGTCGGAGTGATGAAGTTGTTGGCGTTGGGGATATGGAGGAGGTGCTGGTAGTCGAACGCGACCCGCACGACGGTGTTCTTATAGGCGAACTGGAGGGTGGGATGGAAAACCGTCCGGTCGTCGGAGACGTTCTTGAAGAAATTGTCACCCGCCTGATGGGCTGTCACCAGCCGGTAGCCGACGGCGATGTCGCCGAGCTTGCCGACCGGACCCGTCACATCGACCTCCGCCCGGTAAGTCCCGTGCTGATTCATCCGGGTGGTTACAACGTACTGCGCCTTATTCAGCGGTCGCTTCGAAGTCGTCAGCACCGTACCGCCAAGCGAGGCGTTGAGGTAGAGGGTGGATACCGGACCGCGGAGCACCGTGTAGGAGTCGAGATTTACGTTGTCGAGGTACGGGACGCCATCAGGCATTTCGTCCAGCAGCGGGTAACCAATGCGCGTACCGCGCATCGCGAAGGACTCTCCGGCGAAGAAGTTCGAGACGCCGGCAAACTGAAGGATGTTGGAGGAGTCGACGTAACCCATGTCCTCGATCAAATCGCGGGTGACGACCGTGACGGCTTGCGGAATCTTAAGCAGCGTCTCGTTGGTTTTGAAGCCCGTGGCGGAGTTGTTGGACGTGTAGCCACGGTCCTTGGTGGAGCTGACTTCGAAGGAAGACAGGAGGACGCGATCATCCTCCGGTGGTTTCGTTCCGGCAGGGGCCTGCTGGGCCGGCAACTCAAGGATGCCGAGCGCGAGCGATGCGGCGAGGAGTACGAGCGGGTTTCGGGATTTCATGGTTCTGGGTTCTTGGCTGGAAGAAAATGTGTTTTCGGAAGGTTCGGCCTGGGCGCGCGTCCGCGGCAATCTCGGCACAACTCGGTAGGCAATCAGCGCGCCCGTCTCTTCGTCCCGCACGACGTCGCCAGGAGGGAAAACTCACGCGGCTTCAATTCGTCCGTGAACCACGGCGCAGCCGACGGCCCGGGAAGCCGGGCGACATCTAAATTGCGAGTTCTCACAACTCCCTCATCCTGAGAGCCACAGCCGTTACATGAGTCGAGACTATTTGTAATGGTTATAACTTATATCCAGTCGCTGTAGCCCATCCGTCGGCCAAGCTCGTCTTAACGGCTTAAGCGCAACTCCGACAACCGCCCTTGGACTTCACCCTTGCAGGTCGCTCACGGCGATCGCAACAAACCCAGACGCTTTGCCGCGCGCAGGCACTCCCCGTGAGAGAGCCGACGCCGGACGCCGGGCCCAGTGCCCTGAGTCCTCAAGCAGCCCCTACCCCCTACCCTACCCCGTCCGCCATGCGCCGCCTTCCCCTTCTCGCCGCCCTCACCCTCAGCGGAATCGCTGTCCTCGTCGCCTCGCTGACCGCGGCGCCCTCCACCGGGGTGGGTCAATTCGGCATCGCCATCGAACTCGGACCGGAGCAGACGGTCGCCCGAGGGGCCGGCTGGCCCTACTTGTTCCACTCCAGCACCGGGACCACCGCCGTGCTCGGCCACGTCCGCTGGGTGCCTGGCAAGGGGGATCCGATTGTGTTCTTCAACCGCTCATTCGACGGAAGAAAGTCCTGGGAACCTTGGGTACCGTCGGCACAACACGGTACCGGACCCATCACCGAGGGCGTGATCATGGAACTGCCAGACGGTCGAATCTACGTTTACGATGTCTATGCCTACCATGCGGGTGGCGACACCTTCACCGGGCGCCGCTGGCTTTCCCGCGATGGTCTGCGTTCGTTGGAGTCAGCCGAGGCCATCGAGGCCGAGGTGCCTGAAATCGCCACGGCGGGCCAAATCGACGACCGCGGCGAACCGGTCAATCGGCTGTACATCCGCCGTTCCATGCTCCGGTTGCCCTCGGGGGAGCTGCTTGCCTGCGCCTATGGACGGTTCCGCTGGGATACCGCCAAGGTCGAGTATCTGCCATCGATGAAGCAAAGTAGCTCGTACCTGATCCGCTCCACCGACGAGGGGCGCTCCTGGAAGCTGCTGTCCGTGATCGCGACCTCACCACTCGGCCAAGAAGGTGCCGGCGAGCCGGCCTTGGTCCGCGTCACTCAAGGCCCGAAGGCGGGACGCCTCATCTGCCTGATGCGCGTGGGGCGTGAACACGCGATCTGGCAGGCGGAGTCCGATGACGATGGCCGGACCTGGACGGCGGCGCACCCCCTCCGGTGGACCTACAGCCGGTTTGGTCGATCGCGCGAACTGGTCGGCGTCGACCCCGATGTGACAGAGATGGCCGATGGAACGCTCGTCATGTCCTACGGGCACAAGATCGACTACCAAGATGACGGTAACTTTCTCGCCTTCAGCCTCGACCACGGGGTCACGTGGACCGCCGAGACGCGTCTCAGCTCAAGCATGACCGTCGCCTACACCGGGGTTCGCGAGGTTGCTCCAGGAGAAGTTTTCGTGGTTTACACGACCACCGACGTTCGGAATCCGGCGGAATACCGCCGGACCGTTGACGAAGGGCGGTTCACCACGGTCGGCCGAACGGTCAAGGTACGCCGAGTCGCGGGTCCGTCTAACTGACCTGAAAACGCCGGACCTGCTCCTCGTTCACCGTGATGCCTAGGCCGGGCTTCGTAGAGACGGCGACGTAGCCGTCCTTGATCTCCAGCGGCTCCTCCAGCAGCGCTTCGCGGAAGGGATTTTCGACGAAGTCCAGCTCCAGCAGCGGGGGCTCCGCCGCGCGTCCAAACGAGGCATCGGGTAGAAGGGAGACCAGATGCGCCGAGGCCGCGATCACGATCGCGCCCGCCCAGCAGTGCGGCATGCAGGGCACGCCCCAGAGCGCCGCCATCTCCGCGATGAAAAGCACCTCGCCGACGCCACCGGAAAGCGCGACGTCAGGCTGCGCGATGTCCATGGCCCGACGTTCGAGCGCCTCCCGGAAGCGGCCCCGCGCCGTCAGGCCCTCGCAGGCCGCGATCGGGATATCCAGCTGGCGCGCCAGCTCCTCGTAGCCCGAGTAATCCGGGGCGCACTGCGGCAGCGGCTCCTCGTACCAATAGTAATCCTGCTCCTCAAGGATCCGACCCATCTTCACGGCAGCGCCCATCGTGTAGACGCCATTGCCATCCGCCATGAGCTTGATGTCTGGGCCGACGGCCCGGCGCACCGCCTTCACCGCCGCCGCATCCCGCGGGATCTCCTGCCCGCCGATGCGCATCTTCATCGCCTTGAAACCCTGACTCACCAACGCTTCGGCCTCGCGCGGGTACTGGAGCTCCGGATCCTCGCCCTCGATGTAGTTCATCGCGGAGGCGTACGTCTGCACGCGCGACCGCAGGCGGCCGCCGTAGAGCTCGGCCACCGGTAAACCAAGGATCTTGCCGCGCAGGTCATCGAGCGCGATGGAAACGCCGCCGATCGCCATGCCGTTGCCGAAGTTCTGGCCCCACAACCGGCGTAGGATCTGCCGCGCCTCCCGCGGATCCGAGCCGATGAGGATTGGCGCGCAGTGCCGCTCGATGATCTCGCGCACGCCGGGAAATGACACGGTCTCGCCCCAGCCGAAGAAGCCGTCCTCGGCCTCGATCTTGATCAGCAGCGTCGTACGGACGCGATAGTAGTGATTCGCCGGCCCCGTCGCACGGGTCATCGGATGGGATAGAACGTAGGTCTTAACCGAACGTATTTTCATGGTCGAAAAAGCCCGATCGTTAGAGGGCGGCGGCGATGAGCCCGGGGAATCGCTTCTTAATGCCGTTCTCCCCGGTCACGCCGTAGATGCGGCCAGCGACGGCGCAGAATCGAGCGTCGGCCAGCGCCTCGGGCAGTTCGCCCACCAGCTCCACCCGGCCATCCGTACCGGACACGGCAAAGATCTCCGTGAGGAAACGATCCGTATAGCCGCCGAGCACGAGCAGGCGATCCCCGTCGGCCACGCCCCAGGCACCGCGGAGGGCGAGCGGCAGTTGGCCCAGCTGACTCCACCGGTTCGCCACCGGATCGTAGGCGAGGACGTCGTCAAGGTTGCGTACGCCGCTTCCGTCCGGCGTGCAACCGCCGGCCAGCAGGATCTTCCCGCCCACCACACCCACCGCCGCGTTGAAACGCGCGGGGCCGGGAATCGGTGCGCACTCGGTCCAGCCGCCCTCGCGCCCCGCGGACCAGACCGTCGACGTCGCCGTCGCGAACTCCGTGCCGTTACCGCTCAGTCCGCCGATCAGAAAGACGCGGTCACCCACCACCGCGGCAACGGAAGAACGACGGGGCGCGGGCAGGCGCAGCGCCGCGTCCTCGCTCCAGCCTTCGTCGTTGAGCACCCAAGTGGTCGTGCCGCCGGGACCGGACGTCCCGCCGCCGAAAACACGGACCCGCCCGTGAAAGACGATCGCTGGAGCATCGCCGAGACCGCTCGGGAGCGAGGGCAACGCCGACCAAGAATCCGTCGCGGGATCGTAGCGATCAGCGCGCGACGCAAAATATTTCACGTTGTCCTGCCAGTAGGTGCCACCGGCGACCACCAGGGTACCGTTGATCGCCGTGACCGGCGTGCCGGCCCGCGGCAGGGGCGGCGGGGTGAGAGACTGCCACGTCGTGAGTTTCGGGGAGGAGTTCATGGAGTGGAGGAGGAAGGATTCTGGGCGGCTTGGCGACGCTGCGTGACGTCAACCAACCAGAGTGCGATCCCGCAGAGCAACGCACCGAAGCCCGCAAGGAAGATCACGGCCCGGACGGGAACTTCCGCGTCCCGCATCGCGCCCACCGCGAAGACTCCGAGGCCACCACACACCGCGGCGAATGCGTTCGTGATTCCCACCGCAGTCGCCCGGTAGCGCACGTCGACGATCGCACAGACAATCGGCATGAAGTTCGCCCCAAGGAAACCCAGCGCCAGTCCCCAAGCCATCAGGCTCAGGGCGGTGAGAACGAAGAGGCTGGAGTAACCGGTGAGGAAAAAAATCGGCGCGCCCACCACGAAGACGAGAGTCGGCAGCAGCACCCGGGCGCGGGGCCGACGGACGCTCAAGCGATCCGACAGGTAGCCGCCCCCGAGCAGGCCGGTGATCTGGAGTGCGTACACGTAGCCGAGGGCCGAGAAGCCCGCGGCGCCCTGCCCCATGGCGTACTGCTCGCGCATCAGCGTCGGCATCCAGCCGATGATGATCCAGCCCACCGCCCCCTGCAACGCGAAGAAGGCGAGGAGAAAGTAGAAGGGCCCGAAGCGCAGCAGGCTCACGAGCGCCTCGGAGAAGCGGATCTGGGGCGCGGCCTCCCGCAGGACCTCACGGTCCTCCCGGCTTGGCTCCCGCAGCAGGAAGACCAGCGCCAGACCAAGCAACAGATTCGGGATCCCGATGAGCGAATACGCCGCCGTCCAGCCTCGCTCTTCCGCAATCCAGCCACCCACCCCGCCGATCATCGATCCGATGACGAGACCCGTGGTGTGCGTTCCCGCTGCCAGCGCCCGGGTCGGGCCGCGATGGTAATCCACGATCAAAGCGACCGCCGCAGGGATGTAGAGCGCCTGACTGATGCCGAGGAGCCCGCGCAGGACGAGGAACTGCTCGAAGCTCGTGACGTAGGCCGTGACCCACGTGATCGCGGACCACGAGAGGATGCTGCCCAGCACGACCGAGCGGCGACTGAAGCGGTCCGCGAAGAAGCCTCCCAGCGGGCTGAAGAGCGCGTAGGTCCAGAGAAAGACGGACGTGAGGAGGCCGAACTGCGCATCCGTCATCGGGATCTCCTCGATGATCGATCCGCGCATCGTCGTCAGCATCGTCCGCGTCAGGTAGTTCGAGGCCGCGGCGGACCACAGGAGCACGACCGCCAGCCAAGCGCCGCTGGGCAACGCGCCGGAAGATGGGGCCAGCGCCGTGCCGGAGGGAGTAGGATGCGATGCCATTAGTAGCCGAGCCTCTTGTTGGCCTGATTAAACAGGGGTTCGCCGCAGGTGAATCGCCGCAGGTTCGCGGCAAAGAGATCGAAGAAGGCCGCCCAGAATCCTTCATACGCACCGGCCAGGTGCGGTGTCATGATGAGGTTCGGCACATCGAAGAAGGGATGATCCGAAGGCGGCGGTTCCTGCACAAAGCAGTCCACGACCGCGCCCGCCAGACGGCCGTCGCGCAACGCTGCCGCCAGCGCCGGCTCCTGCACGATCCCGCCACGCGATATGACGATGATCCGCGCCCCGGGCCGCAGCAGCGCCAGTTCATCCACCCCGATCATGCCCGCCGTATGCCGGGTGTAGGGCGCCGCCACCACCACCACGTCGCAGAGGGGGAGCATCTCCCGAAGCGCGGTCGGCTGAAACCACCGCTCCGGCAGGGTCCCGGCCGGATCACCGGTCCCGGGCCATGCGGTGTAACCGCGATCCTCCCGCCCCGCGGGATCCAGCGCGAGGATGCGCAGCCCAAGCGCGTGCAGCTGGCGCGCACACTCCCGGCCAATGCTCCCGTAGCCGATCACGCCCGCCGTCGCGCCGCGGAGGATCTCCGCCCGCAACGCCCAGCGGTCCTCCGGCCAGCACCGCCGCGCCTGCGCCGCGCCAAAGGCCGGGAATCGGTGCACGAGCGAGAGCAGCCCGCCCGTGACGAACTGAGCGATCGGCACGCCGTGCAGCCCACTCGCCGTCGTCACCGCGACCGCACTCTCCTCGATCCACGTGCCGGCCACCTGATTGGCCCCCGCCGACACCAGCTGGATCCAGCGGACATTCGGACAAAGGTCACGCGCGGCCGGCAGACGAAGATCCGTGATCAGCACGTCAGCCGCGCCCAGCGCCGCCGCCGTCGCCCCCGGATCGTCCGTGGCCGCGCTCACCTCCACGCCCGGGTTTGCCGAGAGGAATGCATCGAGTTCCGCCCGCACCAGCGAGGGCGGAACATCGCGCTGCAGAAAAACCTTCGTGGGCGCCATCGTCATGGGCCTCAGCCAATCTTGACGAACTGGCCGGTCCGCGACGACTCCATCATCCCGAGACACGTGGCCAGACCCATGCGGCCATCCGCTCCCGTCGCCACCTCCGAGGCGCGTCCGTGGATGCGGTCGACGAACGCCTGCATCTGCTCGATGAACGCCTTCATGCGCCCGATCTTGAAGGCCGACTCCGGATCGTCCGCCATCACGGGCGGCTGGGTCGAGATCAGCCGCCAGCCCGACTGCCGGTCCGTGCGGTGCAGGTCGCCGAAGCCATCCATGTTGAGGCTGCCCTTGCTGCCGATGATGCTCAGCCGCGCCATCTCGCCATGGTAGTCGCCGTGCGAGGCGATCGTGGTGTGCGTGGAGCAGATCGCTCCGTTGGAGAATTCGATGATGCCCACGGTGGTGTCCTCGATCGCGCGCTCCGGGGTGTACGTGCGGCAGAGGCCAGCGACGCGCACGACCTCCGCGCCCGTGACCCAGCGCATGGCGTCCACGCCGTGGGGCAGGCCGTCGATCACGAAGCCGACCGTCTCAGGCTGGTTCACCCAGCCCAGCTTGTTGCCGCCGAAGTTGCCGGCGTTGGCCAGCTGACGGATCATTGAAAAGTGCATGCTCTGGATCGAGCCCAGCTCGCCCGATTGGATGATCTGGCGGACCACCGGGAGGTTGATGCGGAAACGGAGGTTATGCGCCACGCCTAGTTGCAGGCCGCGCTTCACGGCCTCCGCCAACATCCGGTCGCAGTCTTCGACCCGCGTGGCCATGGGTTTTTCGATCAGCACATGCTTGCCGTTCGCGAGGGCGAGCAGCGTCTCCTGCACGTGGGTGTAATGTGGCGTGGAGACCACGATCGCATCGATGTCGGGGCGCGCCATCAGGGCCTCAAGCGTGGGCTCGCAGGCCACTCCGTATCGCTGGGCGAGGGCGGGGGCACGGCTCCCGCCCCAGATGGCGACGAGCTCCGCGGCGTCGGGTAGCTGCTTGAGGGCCTCGGCGTGGGTGCGTCCCATGTAGCCGGAGCCGGTAATTCCGAAACGGATTTTTTTCATAGGTAAACAGGTTTAGAGACCATACGCCGCATCATTCTGACCACAGGACGTCGCGCGTGATGTCGCGCAGCGTGCGGCAGCCGAGGAGGGCCATCGCCATGAGGAGTTCCTGACGGAGGACCTTGACGGTGTGGGCTACGCCCTCCGCACCACCGACGGCCAGTCCGTACAGGCAGGGGCGCCCGATCTGCACCGCCGCTGCACCGTGCGCGAGGGCCTTCACCACGTCGGTGCCACGCCGGATGCCGCCGTCGACGATCACTGGCACCCGGCCGGCGACCCGGTCCACCACGCGGGGCAGCGCCTCGATCGTGGCGGGCTGCGTATCCAGACAACGTCCGCCGTGATTTGACACGATGATTCCATCCGCACCCAGTTTGACGCCGATTTCAGCGTCCGCAGGGCTCATCACGCCTTTGAGCATGAGCGGCATCGTGGTCAGGGAACGGATCCACTCGATGTCCCGCCAGAGCAGGACCTGCGGCTTGACCACGTCGAGGTTCACGACCACCGGCGGCTCCGTGATCCCGACGTAGTGGGGATGCCCGACGCCGGGAGGCAGCTTCACCGGATCGCGCGCCTGGCGGTCGCGCGCGCCGTCGAGCGGGCTGTCGACCGTGACACAGAGGCCGCGGGCGCCGGCGGCCTCGACGCGTTGGATGAGCGCCTTGGCCAGGCCGCGGTCCTTGGCGACGTAAAGCTGGAACCAGAGGGGCTGCTCCACGACCTTCGCCACGTCCTCGACCGCCGTGTTGGCACCGCTGCTGAGGACCATGATCGCGCCCGCCGCGTTCGCGCCCCGCGCCGTGGCGAGTTCGCCCTCCGGATGGACGACGCGGTGGTTCGCCGTCGGCGCGATGATGATCGGGTGATTCAACCGTTGACCAAAGAGCGTAGTCGATGGGTCGAGGTCACCGACGTCGCGGAGGACGCGCTGCTGGAGGCGGATCTCGCGGTACTTGTCCTGGTTCCACCCCACCGTGAGCTCGTCGGCCGCTCCGCCGGAGACGAACGCCAGCGTGGAACTCGCCATGACCTCGCGCCCCCGGCGCTCGATGTCCGCCAAGGAGATCAGGGAGGTCAGCCCGGGCGCCGGGGTGGATGCGGGCGCGGCGGCAGGGGCCGCCGCCGGGGGCGTGGATTCAGCGGACGGCATGCGGGTCGCACCGACCGAAAGAGCACCGGTGCCGAGGGTGGCGAGAAAGGTCTTTCGATTCATGGGGGGTCATTGGAGCGCGGCGAGCGCGGCGATGATTTCCGCCCGGCGCGCCGCGTCGGGCTCGCCCGCGTACGGCATCGTGGTGCCCGGCACCACCGCCTGCGGATTCGCCAAGAAGGCATCGAGGGTCGCCGCATCCCAGACGATGCGGGCGTTGCGCATCGCCCGGCTGTACCGGTAGCCGGGGGCCCGGCCCGCCGGCCGTCCCATCACGCCCCGCAGGTCCGGCCCTGGATTGGTGGCCGCCGCCGGGCCATGGCAGGCCGCACAGGACGCAAACGCCCCTTCGGGCACCGCCAGCGCCGACGGCTCACCCGTCGCGGCGGCGAGAGGCGCGGCCACAAGCAGGACGACAGGCAGGGAAGGCATCGGGAGGGAGGATCTCACGAGAGGCGGCCCGGCCGGGCGAAGTAGCGGGCGAGGTCATCGCCGAGGCGAAGCGCGAGCGCCCCGACGAGCACGGTCGGACTGTGTCCGCTGTTGTGGGCAAAGACGGAGGCTCCGACAACGAAGAGGTTCTCGGCATCCCAGTGCTGAAGCCGCGGCGAGACCACGCTCGTGTCCGGGTCCGGTCCCATGATGGTGCCACCCGTGACGTGGGTGCCGTTGTAGAAACGCGTCTCGAACGCAGCCCCGGGGCGGCTGACCCCGCCCACCACGGTCGCCCCCATCGCCTGCGCGATCCGGAGGGCCTTGGTCGCCATGAAATCCATCATCCGCTGCTCGTTCCCGCGGAAGTCGAAGTTCATCCGCACCAGCGGCTGGCCGAACGCGTCGGCGTAGTCCGGATCCAGATCGAGGAAGTTCTCACGGTGCGGGTAGCAGCTGCCCTGCACCCCGACCGCCATGTGATGGGCGTACCAGTCGGCGTTGGCCTGCTTCCACGCCGTTCCCCACCGCGGGGTGCCCGGCGGCAGGCGGCGGCTCATGATCGGACGGCCGGAACTCGTCCCAGCGGCGATGAACCCGCCGCCGTGAAAACCGAGGCCGGCATGGTCGAAGTTGTCGTCGTTGAACTCATCCATCACCGTCACCGAAGCTCCGGCGCCGAGGAAAGGATTCAGCCAGCGGTCGCGGAAGAAGAGCGGGATGCCGGCACTCGCCTGATAGCAAAAGTTCTTCCCGACGACCCCCGTGCCGGAGGCCGGATCGTAGGGCCGCCCAATGCCCCCGGCGAGCAGGAGCCGGGCATTCGTCAGCGTGAAGCCCGCCAGCACCGCAGTCTGGCAGGGCTGCAGCACCTCCTCACCCGTCTGAAGATCGAGATACCGCACGGCCCGGATCCGACCGGCCGATCGATCGAAGTCGAGCCCGAGGACATGGCAGTGCGTCCGCAGCTCGAAGCCCGGCTGCCGGCTCAGCCACGGGAAAAGCAGGACGTCCGGCGTGCCCTTGGCGTTGGCCTCGCAGGCGAAGCGATCGCAGTGCCCGCAGTACTGGCAGGCCCCGAGCCGCATGCCGTCAGGGTTGACGTAAGGTGCGGGCGAGTTGGCCGCCGGGGAGGGAAAGGGCCGATAGCCGAACTCCCGCTCCGCCGTCTGCTTGAAGAGCGCTCCAGCCTCCGTGATCTCCAACGGCGGCTGGGGGAACTCATTCTGACGCGGCGCCTCGAACGGGTTCCCTCCCGGCTGGATCACACCGCGCAGGTTGCCCGCCTTGCCCGCCACGCCGAAGAGCTTTTCGAACAGGTCGTAACTGGGCTCGAGTTCATCGTGGCCGACGCCCCAATTCTGCAGGGGCATGTCGTCCGGGATCGCCCCGCGGCCGTAGCGTTGCTCCAGCCGCGTGCGGAGAGCGAAGTTGTAGTCGTTCCAGCGAAAGCTCTGCCCATTCCAATGCGTCGCCGCGCCGCCCACTCCCGTGCCGGGCAGGAAGACCTGCAAGCGGCGCAGGGGCCGCGACGGCTCGTTCCGCGAGCGACGCAGCGTGTAGGTCTCTACGGCGGCGTCCTGCATCAAGCCGCCGCGCACCGCCCAGCGCAGTTCATCGCGCTGGGAGGGAAGCCTCGACTCCCCGCCTTGGTGGCGCTCCCCTCCGCGCTCCAGCACCAAGACCGGCAGCCCCCGTCGCGCCAGTTGCCGCGCGACCAGCCCTCCAGACAGGCCTCCGCCCACGATGACGCACGGGTGCTCGGGCAGGATCTTCATCGTGCTCGCGGCCTTCAGCTGAAGTCCTCGATCGACTTGGGATCATTCGCCGCCGGATGGGGGCGTCCCCGATACGTGATCATGTCCCGGCTGTAGACCGCCGGCAGCCCCGGATAGCCGACCAGCCGCCAGAACGCCTTGCCACGGTTGCCACCGTAAACCGGGTCCGCAAAGCACGCCTGTACAAAGAGGGGGTAGAGCAAGTCATTGAACCACTCCGAAAGCCCAGTCTGTTCCGCGTCCCAGCCGCCCGCTGCCACCTCGGTGAGGACCGCATCGGCGACGCCGGCGTCAAGATCCGTGAACCCACCGCCCCGGCGACGCCGGCAGGCTTGGTCGAGTCCATGGAGTCCATGGCGGAAAAAATCGAGCGGGTTCAGCGGCCGCTGGTAGCCGTCCTCCGGGATCCCCGGACGGAAAGGCCCGCGCAGGTAAAGGCCCTGCCCCTGACCGAAGGCGCCGGCGAGTTGACGGTCGATGAATTGAGCGAGGCCTAGCTCGGTGCCGGAGGGCGTGAGGTCATCGGCCGGACACATCACGTCGACCAGCCGCTCGACGATGAAGGCCTCGTCCGGGCCGAGGGCGAGGTAAGTGACAGGGCCCTCCGCGGCCGCCGGAGGCAACGCCGCACCGGCCAGGGGGGAGGCCGCCGCAATCGGCGGGACGACCGCCCCCGCCGCCAGCGAGGACAACCGAAGGAAATCCCTCCGGTTCAGGTCGGAGTTCACGGCTGAGCGAGCCATGGGGGACCGGATACCGTGAAAGTCTCGCGCCGTCGAGTCCGTCCCCCATGCGATCGGGCCGGCCCGCAGGCCGGCCCGATGCCTTGAGTCCGATCTACGACGAACCTTAGAACTTGTAGATCGCGTGCAGGGTCAGGCTCCGCCCGATGTTGGTTTCGACCAGCGTGGCCGAGTTGATCGCCAGCGGGGAGATACCGTCGGTCAGGTTGTCGAGCTCAGCCTTGAACGACCAGTTGCGGTTCAGCGTGTAGTTCGCGAAGAGCTTGATGATCGGCTCCGGCTTGTTGCGGATGAAGGCCGGCTTGCCCGCGTAGGTCAGCGCCGCGGTGCTGGTGACGCGACCCGAGATGCGGTAGCCGCCGGCGCCGAGCTGGAGGCCCTTGGCCGGACCGGTGCGGAAGGAGTACTTGCCGACCACGCCGAGGCTCGACTCGTAGGAGTCGTCGAGCGGGTTGCCGAGCTGGTCCTTGACGGTGCCATTGTAGAAGTTGGTCACCAGTTCGAAGCCCTCCGACAGGCCGATGCTGATGTTGCCGTCGAAGCCCTTGGCACGGGTGCGACCGGCCGGGATGTTGTAGGTGCGGCCGTCCGGCAGAATGCCGCCGAACACCAACAGGCCGGTCGTCTCGAGGTCGAAGATCGAGAGCGTCGCGTTCAGGCGCTCGTCGAGGAGGCTGACCTTTACGCCGGCTTCCTTGCCCGAGCCCTCCGCCGCCGGCGGGACGCTGCCGTCCTGCAGGATCGCGGTGGGGCTGCGCGGCAGCTGCGTGTTGGCCTGCATCGCGTAAAGTGCCAGCTTCTTGTCGAAGAACTGGGCGACGAAGCCGACGCGGTGCAGCGTGGAGCTGACCTTCACGACCGTGGCGGCCGTCGACGTGATGTTCGTGATATTCGAGGTCTCGTCCTTGAAGCGGGAGAGGCCACCGACGAGGATGAGCCGGTCCTTGATGATCTCCACGTTCTGCTGGAAGTAGAAGTTGGTGAATTCGCTGCGCACGCGGCTGCCGGGATTCGCCGGAGCGACGTACTTGCCCTCCGCCAGGACCGGGAGCGTGTTCACATTCGGGTTATCGATCGGCCGGACGTTGAACCGGTTGCCCGGGCCGCCGAAGTCGAAGTTCGTCCAGAGCTTGTTGACCGCCTTCTGCGACGTCGCGGTAAAGCCGAAGGTGCTCTGGTTCTCGATTCCGCCGAGCGTGTACCGGCCGTTGGTGTCCAGCGAAATGGAGGCGTTCTCCGGGTTCAGGTCATTGCGGCGGTTGAAGAAGCTGATCGTCCGCGCATCCCAGTTCACGCCACCAGTCGGAAGGACGACGCTGCCCAACCGGCGCGCCTTGTTCCAGTCGAGGCCGAGACGGCTCTCCCACGAGCCGGAGAACTGATGCACCACGTTCGCCCGCACGCCGTGGTGCGTGTGGGTCTCGGAGGCGCCCGGAGGAAGGAAGAGACTGTTCTCCCGGCCCACGCCGGTGAAGATGACGCCGTTCGGCTGGAGCACGCCCGTCGGGTTCGAGGGACGGGTGATCCGCTGGTAGTCGTACGCCACCATCACGCTGGTGTCCTTGAAGTCGAGCTGCACCGAAGGGTGGAAAAGGGTACGGTCTTCCTTGGTGTTGGTGAAGTAGGTGTCACCGCGGGAGCCGCCGCCCACGATGCGGTAGTTGAGCTGGCCCTCGCCCACCTTGCCGACCGCGCCGGTGGTGTCGCCCACCACGCGCAGCAGGCCGTAGTCGGTGATGCTGGTCTTGAGCGAGCTCATCGAGCGCGCCTGTGGACGCAGGGTCGTCTTGTTGATCACGCCCGTGAGCTGCGCATTCGGATAGAGCAGCGCAGCGGGTCCGCGGATGATCTCGATGGAATCGATGTAGACGTTGTCCATGTAGATCGTGCGGCTCGTGAGGCCGTCGACGACTGGGACGGTGAGGGAGGTGTTGCTGCCGCGCAGCTGGAAGGTTTCGCCGCCGAACTTCGGCACGCCGCCGACGTAGGTCAGCAGCTTGCCGAGGTCGACCTCACCGATGTCGTCGATGAGGTCGCGGGTGACCACGGTGATGGACTGTGGGATGTCGACCATCGCCTGCCGCGTCTTGAACGGCGTGGCGTTGCTGGCTCCATAACCTTGGTCCTGGGTGGAAACAACGCGGTAGACGGACATCTTGACCGCTTCCTCCTCAGCTTGTTTCGCTGAGGTTGAGGCAGGCGCCTGCTGTGCCGGCAACTCGGGCAGCCCGAGCGCGAGCCATGCGGCGAAGAGTACGAGCGGATTTCTGGATTTCATGGTTTTGGGTTCTTGACTGGAAGAAGATGTGGTTTCGGAAAGCTCGGCCTCGGTGCGCGTCCGCGGTGCGCTCGGTGCAACGCGGTTGATGATCAGCGCGCCCGTCTTCTCGTCCTGCACGACGACCAAGGCGGTCCGCTCCAGCAGGTGCTGGAGCACCTCACGCACGGTATACTCGCCGCGGACGGAATTGGTCCGCACTCCGCGGACCTTCGGTACGACATAGATCACCTGTTCGCCCGACTGGTCGACGAACTGCCGCAACGTCTGCACCGCATCCCCCGCCTCAATGTTGTACACACGCTTGGCCGGCGCGGCCCGGAGGGAAGACGCGAGCGCGGCGATCGCGGTAAGGATCACCAACCGACGGAGGGCATGAACCCACTGGCACATGCGGAGAAGGAATTGGGTCGTGTTCGCCGTCATTCACGAAGGACCCAGGTGGCCAAGAAGCCGACCCGGGCCTTCAGGAAGTGAGACGAACCAAGTGAGCGGATAGGCTACGCAACGATTGGATAGGCGGTTCAGGGTTCCACGACCGTCCGGCCGCCGGCCCGCCGCAGCAGCACACGGTTGGGGCTCGGACGCTCGGCCACCAACTCCCCGCCCGTCGTGAGCAAACGCACGAACGCGTCGACGTTCTCAGCTCGAAAACTGCCACCGATCGGCAACGTCCCCAACTCCGAATCAGCCAGTTCCAGTTGCACCGGATTCCTCCGGTTGAACTGCTCGATCGCGTCCGCCAATGGCGTATCCGCAAACACCAGCCTCGGCCCTTGCCACGCAAGGGACTCCCGCAGCGCGTCCGTCGTCACGCGCTCGATCCGCGGCACCACTTCTGGCACGCCGATCGCCGACCGCTGCAGCACCGGAACGACGAGGCGATGATTTGCCACGAGTTCGGTCCCCGCTTCGCGCTGGGCAGGTTCAGCCACCGGAACGGTCTCGGCCGCCCGCATCTGCCGCGAATCGGCCACCGCGACCCGCCCCTCCGTCACGAGAACCTCAATATCCTGGACACCGAGGCGCACGTTGAAGGCCGTGCCCACGGCCCGCACCGCCAGCGTACCGGCGTCCACCACAAAGGGGCGGTTCCGATCCTTTGCGACGACGAAGTGGGCCTCGCCACGCACCAGACGCACCCGCCGCTGCGCCGTTGTGAAACTCACTTCCACCTCACTGGAGGCGTTGAGCTCGACATTCGAGCCGTCCGGCAGCGCCACGCGCTGATAGCCATCTTGCGTCGTTGCATAGACCTGCGCGGAGTGTCGCAGCACCGGATCCAGCCTGCCCTTCAGGGTCATCCCCACCAAAACCGCAAACACAAGAGCCGCTGCACCTGCCAGCGCCGCCGGCCACAGCCATCGGGATTCCCGGCGCGACTCCCGCGCCAACCCCAGCAGGTCTTGGTCCGGATGGCGCGAGGCCTCCGGCCGGAAATCGCGTAACCCCGCCAAAGACGACCACGTCGTCTCCAGACGCGCCACCGCCGCTTCGTGCCGCCAGTCCTCCGACCGCCACCGCGCAAACTCCGCCGCCTCGGCCGCAGAAAGGCCATCGTCACGCTGCGCGATCCACGCCGCCGCACGCGCCTCGATCGACTCCGACGACGAGGGCCGATCACCCGGGTTCAGATGGTCCCGCATCATGACACCCCCCTTGCCGAAAGATACTCAGCGCAACGCCGCATGCCTTTCGCCAACTGCGCCTTCACCGTTTGGTCCGAGATCCGCAGCTGCGCCGCGATCTCCTTGTGCGAAAGTCCGTAAAGCATTCTCAGAGTCATTACCTGCCGACAACGCACGGGTAGCTGCCGCACCGCCGCCGCCAACAACGCCAGTTCCTGCTGACGGTTCACCGCCTCGGCGGCATTCGGGGACTCCTCGAGCGCCCCGACCTTGGAGATGTCCTCAACTGAGTCGATCCTGACCACTCGGCGCCGCCGGAAGAAATCCAACGCAGCGTTGCGCGCGGTCGTAAACAAGAAGGCCTTGGCATAACTGACCCGACCGTTCTCCCGCGCCCGAATCAGACGTACATAGGACTCTTGGACAAGGTCATCCACATCCGGAAAGCCCGGAAAGACACTGCGCAAATATGCCCGGAGGGAGCGCTCATGCGGCTTCACCTCGTCGGCGAACCACCGCGCAACGGTCTGCGCGGGAAGCCGGGCGGTGTCTGAATCAGGAGGGCTCACGCGATACCTCTCTTGATCACGACGCTCGTCACCCAGAGTCGAGACCGTTTCCAATGGTAACAAAATATACCCAGTGACCGTAGCCCATCCGGCGGCGAGGCTCGTCTTAGGTTGTTTCCAGTTCTAGGCCGACACCTCCTTGTCTTCCCATGCTGGGCCGCCGTTCACGGCAATCGCCCGGCAACACGGTTGCCTTGCCGCCCGTCGGCATTCCCGCTGAGCTGGCGGGATGCCGAACGCCGAGCGCCCTGCCGCCGCCCCGCCCTCCCCGGGCGGACCGCTGTTCGCGTGGCTCCAAGACCGCGGTGCCGGCGTGCTCCTGCACCCGACGAGCTTTCCCGGAAACCAAGGTATCGGAACCCTCGACACCGCAGCAGAGCGCTTCCTGGATTTCCTCGCCGCCGCCGGGCTGCGGCACTGGCAGATCTGTCCCCTCGGTCCCACCGGCTTCGGCGACTCGCCTTACCAGTGCTTTTCCGCGTTCGCCGGCAACCCGTACCTCATCGACCTCGAAGCGCTCGTCACCGCAGGTCTGCTCGACTCGGCTGACCTGCGCCCGCTCCGCGCCCTGCCGGTCGACCGGATCGACTTCGGTGCGCTCTATCATCTGAAGTGGCCCCTGCTCCACGCCGCCCACGCCCGCCTCAGCGCCGGCAAGGGCCGCGAGCCGTACGGCTCGTTCGCCGACTTCAAGCGCCTCCACGCCGAGTGGCTCGCGCCTTACGCACTCTTCCGCGCCCTCAAGGATCACCACCAGGGCCAGCCGTGGTGGGACTGGCCCGCCGCCCTCCGCACCCACGCCGGCGCCGCCGCTTCGCCGATCGCCCGCACCCTCGCCACCGCGATCGACGCACACGCCTTCACGCAATACCTCTTCTTCGGCCAGTGGTCGCAGGTCCGCGCCGCCGCCGCCCGCCGCGGCATCGCGATCATCGGCGATCTTCCGATCTTCGCCGCCCGCGACAGCGCCGATGCTTGGGCGGATCCAAACCTGTTCGAACTAGATCCCCAGACCGCCCAGCCGTTGGCCGTAGCCGGGGTGCCGCCGGACTACTTCTCGGCCGAGGGCCAGCTCTGGGGCAATCCGCTCTACCGCTGGGAACACCACGCCGCCGACGGCTTTGCCTGGTGGATGCGCCGCCTCCGGACCGCCTTCGCCCAGCACGACGTCGTCCGGATCGATCACTTCCGCGCCTTCGACGAGTACTGGCGCATCCCCTTCCCCGCCACCACCGCGCGCCACGGGACCTGGGAGCCCGGCCCCGGACGCCACTTCTTCGAGCAGGTGCGCGCCACGTTTCCCGAGGCCCGCATCATCGCCGAGGACCTCGGCGAGCTCACGCCTTCGGTGATCCGGCTGCGCGAGGAGACCGGCCTGCCGGGCATGGCCATCTTGCAGTTCGCGTTCGGAGGCGGGGCCGACAACAGCTACCTGCCCCATCAGCTCTCGCGCAACTCGGTCTTGTATCCGGGAACGCACGACAACGACACCACGCGCGGCTGGTACGCGTCGGCACCCGAGGCGGCACGCGATCACGCCCGCCGCTACCTCGAGGTCAACGGGACCGAGATCAGCTGGGACTTCATCCGCGCCGCCTACCGCAGCGTCAGCCGGCTGGCCGTCCTCCCCCTGCAGGATCTCCTCAGTCTCGACAGCCGCGCCCGCATGAACACCCCCGGTAAGCCCGAGGGCAATTGGCAGTGGCGCTACAGCTCCGCGCAACTCGCTAGCCTCGGCGGCGACACCACCGCCTACCTGCGTCGGCTCGGTGAGCTCTACGGCCGATGATCCACCCGCGTTCTCAGTCGACCGGACGACGGTCCAAGGTTCTCTGGCTCGGCCTGGGGGGATGCGCGTTCATCGCGATCTTCCTATTCGCCAGCGGTCCGCTCGCCGGCGCCCTCACCCGACTGGCCCTCCCTCAGGCGATCAGCGAGGCCCGGGCCGGGGGATGGGCCATCCGCCGGGTCACGTTCGACGACGCAGAACTGCGCCCTTGGGCCACGCTGCGCTGGTCCGACGTCGACGCTGAAATCGTACCGCCGCCGACGGGACGGAGCGCGTCACCGACTGGCCAGCCGATCCGCGTGCGCGCCTCGGGCATCGAGGCCGGACTCGCCGGACTGTTTCCGCCCCGCGTCGATCTCAGCGTGCAGGGCCTCCGGATCGAATCCGCCATCCGCGTCGCCGGCCCCGCCGACACACCGTTCGCCAGCGCCGATCTCGACGTCCCCGTCGAACGCGTCGACTCCGGATCCTTGCACCTGCCCGACGTACCGCTCGGCTTCCGTCCACGCCTCGTCGTGCGCCGGGAGGTTGAGGCGCTCCACGCCTTGCTCTTCCAGGGCTCGGTGCCGCGCCCGCTGACGTTCCAAGCTCGGCTGCACTTCCAGCTCCGCGGCGATGCCCACGCCCTGCGCCTGCAATCGGAATGGGCCGACGGTCGGACGTGGCTGCGGATCCACCGCGGAGATCTGGATACGCTTTCCGCGCGTTACTACCGCCCGCTCACCCACGCCGAACGCGACCTGCTCGCGCGGCATCCGGTCCGCGCTCCGGTGCTGCTGCGGATCAAGGACTACGCGGAGCGCGCCGCCCGACGTCTCGCGGCATCCGATCCAGTGTACGTGGAGGACTCGACGCGCCATGTGCTCTGGAGTTACTGGCTCGCCCGCACCTACGGTGCCGCATTTGCACAGGAAGTGGGCGAGGCTCACGAGGTCGGCTCAGATAATTCTCCGGAGGAATCCGCCCGCGATCACGCCAACAACGCGCTGGGCCGCGACTACGTCGCCGCGGGGAAGACCGAGGGCCAGGTAGTCCACCTGATCCGCCGGGATCCGCGGCTCGTACGCACGACCCGGCCTTCCCTCCTCACGCCCACGCGGCGCGAGGGCGCGGGCCAGCCCTAGCGCCGCGCCGCCTGCAGCACGTCGCGGGCGCCCGGGTACGCGGGGTCGAGCGCCAGCACCCGCTCCGCCGCCGCCACCGCCGCCGCACGGTCTCCCTGCCGCAAACGCACCGTGGCGAGCGCATACGGATAGTCCGCCTCCCGCGGCGCGACCTGCTCCGCCCGCGCCAACGCCTCCGCCGCCTCCGGCAACCGCTGCGACTGCGCCAGCAGCAAACCCAGGTTGTACCACGCCCGGTGCAGGGACGGTTCCCGCTCCACCGCCATCCGCAACGAGGTCTCCGCCTCCGCCGGACGACCGGCCTCCGCATACGCCAGCGCCGCCCGCAGCGCGGCCGTGCCGTCACCGGCCCGCTGCTGCGCCGCTCGATAAAACTTCGCCGCCGCCTGCAGCGGCCGGCCCATCGCACTCAGGACGAAAGCGTGCGCCTCGTGTAAACCAGCCGAGTAGGGATCCCACTCCGTCGCCCGCCGCATCTCCTGCTCCGCCTCCACCAGTCGACCGCGGTTCGCCAAGTCCTGACCCAAACGCAGGCGTCCCGAGGGCTGCTCCAACGAGAGCCTCAAGTACGCATCCAGCTCCGCCCGCGCCGCCGACTCCGCCGGGAGTTCCGCCGACAGCGCCCACGCCGCATCCAGCCGGACCAAGCGCGTCGGATCCGCCAACAGGGGACGCACCCGCTCACGCGTCGTGTCCATCGCGCCGAGGACCTGTACCGCCGCCGCACGCTCCAAGGGATCCTTCGCCGCGAGCGACGCTTCCGCCGCCGCCACGATCCGCGTTCCTTCCGCCCCCGACGCGAGAGGCGCGAGCAACTGCAAGCAGGTCGCCCGCCACGCGGGCACATCCTCGACCGCGAGGATGTCCAGAAGTCGCCCCGCCGCCTCCGGGCGTCCGGCCTGCGCCGCCGCCACCGCCCGCGCCCGCGCGCGCTGCCGCGACTCCATCTTCTCGCCGTACCAGGCATCCGTCTGCGCGATCGCCCACTCCACCGGACGATCCGTATGACATCCGTTGCACGCATTCGGGATGCCCAGTTCCTTGGTCAAAAGGGGATCCGGCTTCAGCCAACCATGATCATGCCGCGGCGAGCGCTGCATGTAGGTCGTCGTCGGCATGTGACAGCTGACGCACTGGTTGCCCACGCTGCCCGCCGCATGGCGCGAATGCGCCGTCGGATCGATCGGCACGGCCCGCGTGCCGTTCGGCTGCACGCGCCCGGGCGGCGCATGGCACTGGAGGCACAGCGCGTTGTTCTCCACCGGGAGGATCGGGCGGTTCGTATGCGGATCGTGACAATCCAGGCAGGTCACGCCGGCATGCCCCATCCGACTCAACAGCACCGAGGTCCAATTGAAGTCTTCGTCGCGCTGCTGCCCATCCGGGTGGAAGATTCCGGGCTCGACCGGAAGGGTGACGCGGAAGTGGTCGTGGTAAGAATCGCCGGGCTGAAAGTCAGCCGTGAGGGGTTCGTTTCGCGCATGACAGGGCGCACAGGTCTGCATCATCAGACCGCGGTCGCCATGGAAGGGCGCGTGGGCCGAGACGGTCGCGGTTCCTGCCGCCGACGGCCGTCCATGGTCCGGCCCGGTCGGTCCATGGCATTGGATGCACCCCACGCCGTGCTCCACCCATTTCGAGTGGAAGGTATCGGTCGCCGCATCGTAGCCCTTCGTGAAGCCGGTCATGTGGCAGTGCGCACACATGGAGTTCCAGTTCATCCCGCGCCCCGTCCAGTGTCCCCATTCGCCTTCGTGGCGCCGTTCGTCACCGAAAATGCTGAACCAATCCTTCCGGACAGGATCGTAGGCCAGTTCGTGCGGTTGCCAGCGCCCGCCCGGACGCGGCACCAAGGGCTGCCATGCCGGTAGGTGGCCGAGGATCAGGTCCACCGTCGCCGGGGCCGCGCCCGCATCGGTGGGGAAAGTCGCCAACGCGCCCTCCGCATCCGGCACCGCCGCCCGCGGGCGGTTCGCCAACGCGTGGGCCGAGTCGGCCCAGCCAGCATGGATCTCCCGGTGGCACTCAAGACAACTGGCCGAGGTCTGGGACGTCGCCGCCGCGATTCGCTGACGCGGCGATTCGGCCGCGCCCGACAAGGTGGGCGCCCGTTCCGTCGAGGACGAGGTGGCCGCCGCCGACTCCCGCGGTGCGGCGGTGTCCCGCGGCGCGCAGCCCATGAGCGCACCCAGTGCGACGAACAGACCGGTCGCCCGCGCGACAGCACGCGACACTCCGCGAATCCACGCGAACGCGCGAGCGCGCGTCGGCTGGCGGGGGGGCTGTCGTTGACGTAGCTCGGCGAGCGTCGGCACCGCCGACCAATCAAAGGATGCGGGCAGGCCAAGTCGACGCGGAATCCACGCCACGGCCCCACGCCGTACCCTCATCCCCGGCGGTGGAAGCCGCGCGGTTCCTCGACTCCCACTCGATGCCGAGCGAAGTTCCTTGGCCGTGCGGAGACACCGCCCGGCCTCACCGGACCGACGCTGCGGACGGCGGGTGACTCAATAAACGTGCTGGTCGAGCAGTGCGAAGAGTTCGGCTTCCTGGATGCGCCGCTGCTGCATCGAGTCGCGCTCGCGCAGCGTGAACGATCCATCCTTCTCCACCGTGTCGAAGTCGATCGTGACGCACCACGGCGTGCCGATCTCGTCCTGGCGGCGGTACCGCCGGCCGATCGCGCCACCATCGTCGTAAAACACCGAGTAACGGCGCTGGAGGCGCTGGTAGAGTTCACGGGCGCGGGCGACGAGGTGCTCCTTGTTCTTGAGCAACGGGAGCACGGCCACCTTCACCGGCGCGATGCGCGGGCTCAGGCGCAGGACCGTGCGCTTCTCCACCGCACCCTTGTCATCGGTCACGTCCTCTTCCGCATACGCCGCGCAGAGCACGGCGAGGAAGATGCGGTCGACGCCCACGGCGGGCTCAATGACGTGCGGGACGAACTTCTTCTTCGTCGCCTCGTCGAAGATTTCCTGCGGCTTGCCCGACGCCTGGGCGTGCTGCCCGAGGTCGTAGTTGCCGCGGGCGGCGATGCCCCAGAGTTCCTGAACGCCGAAGGGATAGCGGAACATGATGTCCACCGTGCCCTTGGAGTAGAACGCGAGCTTCTCCTTCGGATGCGCGTAGAGCGACAGGTGCGACTCCGGCAGGCCGATCGACATCAGCCAGCCGCGGCACCACTCGATCCACTCCGCGTGACACTTCGCCCAGTCGGCGTCCTCATGGATGAAGTACTCCATCTCCATCTGCTCGAACTCGCGGGAGCGGAAGATGAAGTTGCGCGGAGTGATCTCGTTGCGGAACGACTTGCCGATCTGCGCAATGCCGAAGGGCAGTTTCACGCGGCCGGTGTCGACCACGTTCTTGAAATCCACGAACATGCCCTGCGCCGTCTCGGGCCGCAGGTAGCTGACCGATGACGCATCGCGCAGCGCGCCGACGTACGTCTCGAACATCATGTTGAACGCCCGCGGCGGGGTCAGGCTGCCCGGCTCGCCGGTCGCCGGCGACGGGATTTGGGCGATCTCCTCGGGCTGCGCCTCGGTCATGTCGCGCGGTTTCACCGGGGCCAACTGGCCCTGCAGCGCCTTCTTGCGCTTGTAGGTCTCCGCCGCGGCCTGGAGCTGCGCCGCCGTGTCCTCACTTTCCAGCGCCGAGACGTAGGCGACCGTCTGGCCGTCGATCACCACCGGGGAGAAGAAGAGCTGATCGGCGCGGTAACGCTGCTTCGAGACCTTGCAGTCGACGAGCGGGTCCGTGAAGCCATCC
>CAIOYO010000198.1 GCA_903862595.1 uncultured Opitutaceae bacterium
GCGGATCCGGGTGGGGAAGATCTCGACGAGGAAGGCGGCGATTGGGCCGTAGGTCATCGCGGCAAGGATCACCAGGGTGAACAGCAGCGCGACGATCATGACGTGGTTGATCGGGTTGGCGAAGTGCTGCAGGCCGGCGAATACGGGGAGGTACAGCAAGGCTGCCAAAGCCATGCCCCCGAGCACGACGGGCTTGCGACCGATCTTGTCGGAAATGCTGGCAAAGAGCACGAATGCCGGAGTGCCGAGGAGCAGTGCGATCGCGATCAGCGTGAGTGAGACCTCGTAGGGAATCTTCAGCACCGTCTGCAGGAAGTACATCGCGTAGAACTGGCCCGTGTACCAAACGACGCCCTGTCCGGCGGTGGCGCCGAAGAGGGAAATCAGGACCAGTCGGCGATTCTCGCGATTGAGGAAACTCTCCTTGATCGGATTACGAGCGAGCTTGCCCGAAGCCTTGGCCTTCGCGAAGAGCGGCGACTCCTCCATGCTGATGCGGATGTAGTAGGAGAGGCCGACGAGGACGATCGAGAGCAGGAATGGCACGCGCCAGCCCCAGTCATTGAATTTTTCCACGCCGATGGTTTCACGGATCGAGAGAATGACGACGATGGCGAGGAGCAGGCCGGCGGTGGCGGTGATCTGGATAAAGCTCGTGTAGAAACCCCGGTGGGCGCGCGGGGCGTGTTCGGCGACGTAGGTCGCGGCGCCGCCGTATTCGCCACCAATGGCGAGGCCCTGCACCATGCGGAGGATGACGAGGACAATGGGGGCGATGATGCCGATGTCTTCGTAGTCCGGCAGGAGGCCGATCGCGAAGGTCGCCCCGCCCATCAGCAGCAGCGTGAGTAGAAACGTATACTTGCGGCCTACGATGTCGCCGATGTGCCCGAACACGATGGCGCCGAAGGGACGGATCACAAACCCGGTGGCGAAGGTCGCCAGCGTGAGGAGCAGTGCCGCGGTCTCGTTGTTCTTCGGAAAGAAGTGCCCGGCGATGATCGTCGCCAGCGCACCGTAGACGAAGAAGTCGTACCATTCGATCAACGTCCCGACAGACGAAGCAATGATCACCTTCCAGAGCGTTTTCTTATCGGGGTGGCGGGGGGCGTGGGACGACATGGGTGGGTAAAAAATGCTGCCAACCGCTAGCGAAGTGCCGCGGTGAAGGGAAGCGGATAGTCGATGCCGCGGGGCCTTCGGTGCGCGATCAGCGGCTCGCTGGCATTCCGTAGACCTCGATCAGGACCACGCCGGCCTTGGCCGTCACGCTGGAGGCCTGCACGGTGTAGAGGCCTGGGTTGAGCGTGAGGACCACGGCGGAGTCCTTGCTATTTGGTCCCGTGAACGCGAAGGCTCCGGTGGCGGCGTTGGCCGCCGTGATGGCGGTGCTGCCTTCCCAGCCAGCATTGCTCGCGATGGCGACGCGTTGGGCGTTGAACACGGTCAGCCTCGGATCGGCAAGCGTGCCGGGGACGTTGAAGGGTGCGCCGGCCAGACTCGGGCCACTGACCCGGATGAGCACCTGCAGCGGCGTGGAGCCGCCGATCACGAAGCCCGCGGTCAGGACGTCATTGGCAGGTACTTGCTGCAGGCAGGATACGTTGATGAGGCGCGGCTTCGTCTGAGAAAAGGCTGCGCTGCTGGTGAGGTCGTAGACCTCGGCGAGCACTGTGCCCGTCGCCGCGCCCTTGCTGGCGAGTTGCATCGTGTAGGAGCCGACCTCGCGCGAGAGCGTTTGGACTAAGGCGGCATCTTTGGAGGATGCGGATGCGAACGGGAAAGCGCCGGAGGCGGCCAACGCGGAGGTGACGCTGGTTTGGTTCGAGGTTGTGAATCCCCAGTCGTCATTGGAGGCCGTCGCGGTCTGGCCGCGGAACAGGGTCAAGGTAGGGTCGGCGAGGGGAGTGCCCACGTTGAAGCTTGCGAGGCTTGGTCCACCGCCGCGGAGGAGCAGCTTCTGCGTGCCAGTCGGGCTGGAGCCGCCCAGTACGAAGCCCACCGTGAGAAGTTGGCTGCCGGGGCCGGTGGGCGAGAGTACGGACAGGTTGATCAAGCGCCCGGGGTTCGCGGCGGGGTCGGCGTCGGCCAGCGCGACCTTTACTCGGGCGGGGGCGCTGGAAAGAAGACCGTCGCCGACGACGAGCTCAAACTCCAGTTCCGTGGCGGAGCTCGCAGCAGGCGCCGTGAAGTCGACCCGTGGACGGTCGGCGTTGCGGAGGGTGACGCTTGGACCGGAAACCTGAGTCCAGCGGTAGGTGATCGGGTCGAGGTTGGGGTCGGAGGAAGCTGAGCCATCGATGGCCACCGGTCCACCCCGCGTCGCGCCGACGGTGGCGGGTACGCGAGCAGTGGGTGCGCTATTCACCGCGTTGACGTACTTCTGGAACTCGATCTTGGAGAAGATCGAGCACCCGAAGGTGGAGCCCTGCCACGTGAATTGGTCGCGGTTAGAGGCGTATTTCGAACGGAACGCTTCGAACCGCGCGGTGAGTGCAGGATCCTTGGTTTCGTAAACGAACGCACCAAGGTCGGTCATCCAGTACGTGGAGTTCTTGGAGGCCACCCACTCGGCCTGGCGCGCCTTAAAAGTCGAATTCTGCGCGAGCTCGTTGGCGAGCGGACGCAGGTGGGCGCTCGTGTAGACCGCGATCGATTGCTCGACTTTCTTGGCGACGATGTCGATAGAGCTGTCAAGCCACCAGGCCTGCCGGTTTGCGACGATGCGGTCCAGGGCCTCAGATGTGGGAACGTTCGTGGCCCAAAAGTGATGGTAGTTCCGCAGGTGGAAGTGGGAAAAGTTAGTGCGGTCGTTCAGCTGAAAGCCGCCGACCTCCTTTTCCGACGACAGGATTACATCACAGTAGGGAGCGTAGGCTGCGACCCAGTCGAAGTAGCCGTTGTTGCAGTTAGTGGAGA
>CAIOYO010000199.1 GCA_903862595.1 uncultured Opitutaceae bacterium
GCGGAAGTGGAAGCGCGGCGGGAGTTCCTGGAGCGGGTTCGCGAGTGGAGCCGGATCGGCTACGCGGTGGCCTTCGTGGTTTCGAAGGAAGGTGAGGAACAGCGTGCGAAGGAGATCCTCGAGGAGGAGGGCTTCTCTCCGAAACTGCGGCCCGTCTGGTTCCGCGGGACGATCAACGAAGGCTTTCGCATCACCTTCCGTGGGGAGGTGGGTGCGGTGGGTTCCCCGCGCCTCGCGTGGCGCGGGCTCGCCTCGGAGCGCGGCCTGGTGGTGGTCACGGAGACCGAACTTTTCGGCCGGCAGCGGTCGAGGCGGGTGGGTGGCACCCGGCGTGCGCAGGCGCAGCGTGCGCAGGTGGATCAGCTCTTGGATTTCTCGGAGCTGGTTGAAGGCGATTTCGTCGTGCACCTCCAGCATGGCGTGGCGCTGTACCGCGGCCTGACGAAGCTCGAGACGGCGCAGGGCCTGCGCGAAGTGATCTCGCTGGAGTTCGACGATCACGTCACCCTTCACGTCCCGCTGACCGAGTCCCACCTGATCAGCCGCTACGTCGGCCTGTCGAAGACCCGGCCGCAGCTCGGCCGCATCGGCTCGGGCCGGTGGGAGAAGACGCGGCAGGCGGCGGAGCGGGCGACGGTGGATTTGGCGGCGGAGCTCCTACGGATCCACGCAGCGCGGGAGGCGCAGCCCGGTTTCTCGTTTCCGCCGGACAATGCATGGCAGAAGGAATTTGAAGCCTCCTTTCCCTACACCGAGACCCGGGATCAGCTGCGGGCGATTGAGGAGGCGAAGGCCGACCTGGAGCGGGCGCGGCCGATGGACCGGCTGATCTGTGGTGACGTCGGCTTTGGCAAGACGGAGGTGGCCATCCGCACCGCGTTCAAGGCGGTGCAGGGTGGCCGTCAGGTTGCGGTGCTGGTACCGACCACGGTGCTCGCGCAGCAGCACATGAACACCTTCCGCGAACGCATGGCGGGGTATCCGGTGGCGGTGGAAATGGTCAGCCGCTTCCGTTCTCGCGCGGACATTGCGAAGATCCTGCAGGCGACGGCGGCGGGACAGGTGGACATCCTCGTCGGCACCCATCGGCTGCTGCAGCGTGATGTCGTATTCAAGGAACTGGGACTCGTGGTCATCGACGAAGAGCAACGCTTTGGGGTGAAGCACAAGGAACGCTTCAAGAGCCTCCGGGCGACGGTCGACGTCCTCTCGATGAGCGCGACCCCGATCCCGCGCACGCTCTACATGGCGATGACCGGGGCGCGGGACATGAGCGTGATCGAGACGGCCCCGACCAACCGGCACCCGATCCAGACGATCGTGAAGACCTACGACGAGAAAGTCGTGGTGGACGCGATCCGTCACGAGCTGCGGCGCGGCGGTCAAGTATTCTACCTACACAATCGCGTACAGACGATCGACCTCGTGGCGGCGCGCCTTCGGGAGCTCCTGCCGGACGTGCGCATCGGCGTCGGACACGGGCAGATGGAGGCGGATGAGCTGGAAGAGCGGATGACGGAGTTCGTCGCCGGGAAGCACCAGGTCCTCGTCTGCACGACGATCATCGAGAGCGGGATCGATATCCCGAACTGCAACACCATCATCATCGAAGGCGCGGACCGCTTCGGACTCTCGCAACTCTATCAATTGCGTGGCCGGGTGGGGCGCTTCAAACATCAGGCCTACGCGTACCTTCTCCTCCACCGCCACACGCGCCTTGTCGAAGTGGCGCGGCAGCGGCTGGCGGCGATGAAGTCGCATAGCCAACTTGGCGCCGGCTTCCGGATCGCGATGCGCGACCTCGAGCTTCGCGGCGCCGGCAACCTTTTGGGGGCCGAACAGAGCGGGCACATCGTTGGCGTCGGCTTTGAGCTCTATTGCCAACTTTTGCGACAGTCAGTGGCCCGGCTGAAAGGTGAAAAGCAAGCGGCGGCGATCCGGGCGACCGTGAAGCTCGATTTCGTTTTCGTCGGCGAAGGCGATCCCGCACCGCCGGAGCGAGCGAGGGCGACGCGGCACGGCGAGGGCTATGCGGCCCTCACGGAGCAGGAGCGCGAGGAAAGCGGGGCCATCGAAGTGGCTCGCATCCAGGCGCGCATCCCGACGACTTACGTGTCCGAGACCCGACTGCGCATCGACCTCTACCGACGCTTGGCCCTGGCGGAGGATCCGAAGCAACTCCGAGAAATTGAAAACGAACTGCGTGACCGCTTTGGAAAGTTCGGTCCTGAAGTGGCGGCGCTCTTTTTGGTGACGGAGATCCGGGTTCGGGCGGAACAAAAGGGCATTGTGTCCGTCGAAACCGAGTCCAACCGCCTCAAATGCCTTCGCTCCAGTGGCCGACGGGACGACTTTGTGATGCTGGGATCGAGGTTTCCGCGGTTGACCAGTACCAAGCCGCTTCTACGGTTGAAGGAGATTATCGTCTTTTTGAACAATTTGCCCCGCCCATGACGCTGGTTCGTAACGGTTCGTTGTCCTTTCTCCTGAGCGCCCGGGTTGCGGTCGTTGCCTTGACCCTTGTGCTGGCGGACTCGCTCCGCGCGCAGGCCAAGGCGCCGGCCGACGGGCTGGACCTGCGCTTTGCCAACGGCATCGCCGCGATCGTGGAGTCCAAGGTGATCACGGTGGAAGACATCCGCCGGGAGATTGCGCCCTTGGTTCCGGAAGTGCAGCGCGAGTCGCGCAATGAGCAGGAGTTCAACCAGAAGCTTGAGGCGCTGCAGGACGACATCATCCAGAACCTCATCGACCGGGAACTCATCGTGAAAGAGTTCCGCAAGGACGAGAAGCGGCGCATCCCGGAGAGCTACGTCGACAACCAGATCGCGGAGACGCAGATCAGCCAGTTTGACGGCGACCGCTCGAAGTTCCTCGCTTACCTCCGGAGCCGCGGCAAGACGCTGCGCGAGTACCGGAAGGAAGTGGAGGAGGACATCATTTACGGCTACATGCGGCAGCAGCAGCGCAAGTCGCAGAGCACGGTGAGCCCGGTGAAGATCGAGACCTTCTACAACGAGAACAAGGAACGTTTCTTCCAGGAGGACGAAGCGCACCTTCGCCTGATCCAGGTCTCGCGTACCGGTGCGACGGACGCCGATCTGAAGGCGCGGGCGCAGGGCGTGCATGAGCGCCTCAAGGCCGGGGAAAAGTTCGAGGACGTGGCCCGTGAAGTCTCGCAGGACTCGCGTCGTGGCAAGGGGGGAGACTGGGGCTGGCAGAAGAAGTCGGATCTCAAGGCTGAGTTCAGCGAGCCCCTCTTCGCCCTGAAAAAAGGTGAGTTCACCCCGCCGATCCTGACCCCTGAGGGAGCGTTTCTCCTGTACGTTGAGGACCGGCGCTATGCGGGCATTCAGTCGATTGACGAAGTTCGCGACCAGATTGAGCGGATCCTTATCCAGCAGAGCGCTCGCCAGTCGCAGGAGCGCTGGCTGGAGCGGCTGCGCCGCAACGGTTACGTGAAGCACTTCTGAGCGGCCGGGTTTCCTCGAGCCGCCGGGTGAGACGGCGAGGATGACCGCCGCCGGGTACGTGCCTACACCCCCTCTCATGAACGTCGGTATCCTCGGACTGGGATTGATCGGGAGCATCTGGGCTCGGCATTACGATGCCGCCGGAAAACTGGCGGGCGTGTGGAATCGCACGGCGCAGCCGGACTTTCCGCACTGGAAGTCGTCTCCTGAAGCCGTGGCAGCGGCGGCGGACGTCGTGCAGATCGTGGTGGCTGACCCACCGGCGGTGCGCGACCTCTTGCATCGCATCCTGCCCGCGTTGGGTCCCGGGAAGATCGTCGTGCAGTCCAGCACGATCGACCCCGGCGCGAGTGCGGAGTTCGAGGCGCTGGTGGCGAGCCGGGGGGCGCGTTACCTTGAGGCGCCCTTCACCGGCAGCAAGCCGGCGGCGGAACAGCGGCAAACCGTGTACTACCTCGGTGGCGACCGTGGACTCATCGCGGAGCTCGACCCCCTGCTGGCCACGGTGTCCGCGCATCGCTTCGTGATCGGCTCCGCGCCGCAGGCAGCATCGCTGAAACTGGCGATGAACCTGAACATTGCTGCGCAAATGGAGGCGCTGAGCGAGGCCCTGACCCTCGCGCGGCGGGCGGGCATCGATGATGACGTTTTCTTTGCGGCGTTGGGCAAGAACGCCAGCTACTCCGGCGTGACCAAGCTCAAGGAGCCGAAACTGCGCGCGGGTGACTTCAGCCCGCAGTTTTCGGTCAAGCACATGCTCAAGGACCTCCGCCTCGCCTCGCGCATCAACGGATGCGAGGATTTCCCGGTGCTTGATACCGTGCGGGACCGGCTGGCGATGGCCGACCGTGCCGGATTCACGGACGAGGACTTCTGCAGCCTGATCAAGCTCTTCAAGTGAGCGTGGGCTGGGTGCTCCGCCAGCGGCCCGCGGCGGATGCAAATCTGTCGTAAAATAGCTCAGGGTCGTGGGTTGATGTGGTGGCGACGCGTTGACGGCCCCGCGGCCGTGCGCACGCTGGCAGGATGAGCGACTTTGTATCCGCGTCGGCCATCGGTGATGCACGAGCGGCGTTTGGGCGCCTGCGCGAGAGCATGGCACGGACCATCCGGGGCAAGGACGAGGTCATTGATCGCGTCGTGATCTGTCTGGCGGCGGGTGGGCATGTCCTGATCGAGGACCTGCCGGGCGTGGGTAAGACCACGCTGGCGTATTCGTTGGCGCGGTCGATGGACTGCGCCTTTTCGAGAATCCAGTTCACCAGCGATTTGCTCCCCAGCGATGTCATCGGAGTATCGATCTATGATGACGTGCGGCGGCAGTTCGTGTTTCGCCGCGGACCGGTTTTCGCGAACGTCGTGCTGGCGGATGAAATCAACCGCGCGACCCCCAAGACCCAGTCGGCCCTGCTTGAAGTGATGGATCGGGCGCGGGTGTCGGTGGACGGGGAGACCCACGAAGTGGGAAAGCCCTTCATGGTCTTTGCCACCCAGAATCCGGTGGACTACGAAGGTACCTTTCCGCTCCCGGAGAGCCAGATGGACCGGTTCCTGATGCGGATTCACATTGGCTATCCCGAACCGGTGGATGAGCGGGAGATCCTCCGTGGCGGTCAGTCGAGCTACGATGCGATTCAGCTTAACCCGGTGGTGCGTCACGACGACATCGTGCGCCTGCAGGCGCTGACCAAGGAAGTCTTCGTGGAAGACAGCGTGCTGGATTATCTCCTCGCGTTGGTGGTGGCGACCCGGACGGAGGCGGACTTCAAGTCGGGTGTGAGCGTGCGGGGCGGCCTCGCGTTGAAGACCGCGGCGCAGGCGCGCGCGCTGCTTTACGGCCGCGACTTCGTGTTGCCGGACGACGTCTTCAGCCTGGTGGAGCCGGTCTTCGCCCATCGCCTCAGCCTCACGCGCAGCGGAGGCGATGCGTTGGAGGAGCGCCGCGCGGTGGCGGCGACGCTGCGCCGGATCGTTGCGGCAGTGCGCGTGCCGGAGTGAGATCGGAGAGCCTGAATCGATGGCATTGTCGCGCACCCTGACTCGCTCGACCACGGAAGCGTGGGCGGGGCCTGGCGCGGACGGACGAGATGCGGGCCCGGGTCGGTGGGCGACGCTGCTGTGGGCGCTGATCTATCCCCCGCGTGGCGAGCGCGTGGTGCCCACCACCTCGGGGGTGGTCCTCGTTTCGCTCGCGATCGGCGTGGGTACGGCGGCGTACAACACGGCGAACAACATTCTTTTTCTTACGCTGGCCCTGCTACTCTCGTGCCTCGTGCTCAGCGGTGTGCTCTCCTGGATGAACCTGCAGCGCATCACCTGGCGGGTGCGGGCGGA
>CAIOYO010000200.1 GCA_903862595.1 uncultured Opitutaceae bacterium
GAGCTCGGCGGCCGCCTGCTGGTGAGCGAGCACCTCCGCAACGGCACGATCGTGCAGGCCGCCAGTGCGTCGGAGTTTTCGGACTTCGCCGCCTTCCAGGCCGCGATCCGCGCGCTGCCGCTGCGCTTCAGCCTCGAGCCGCGCCCGACCGTCACGTTCCGCACGCTGCGGGGTAACACGCTCTACATGACCTACGGCGCAGCGCCGGTCATCAACGGTCGCCCCGTGGATCCGATGACGTGGAAGCTCTTCGAGGGCCCCTACCTGAATGCGGAGCTGAACTCACAGCGCCTCGTGATCAACCACGGCTCTCTCGAGCGCGTGCTCGACGCGCGGGCGGTGACGATCACCGACCGCGTGCGCACCGCGCCCTAAAAGAAAGCGCCGCGTCGGAATCGACGCGGCGCAAAAACGCCGGACCTTAAGCCGGGTCCGCTTACTTGAGCACCCGGCGGAGGAACTTGATGCCGTCGACCGCGATGTTGTCGCGCTTCGGCTCGATCTTCCGCCAGATGGCGGCGGCGCGGGCGATCACCTTCACGTCGGTCGTGAAGGACTCGATCACCACGTCGCCCTTGTAACCGATGGCCTTGAGCGCCTTCACGATCTCCGGCCAGGCGATGTGATCGCCACCCGGCGTGCCGCGGTCGCTGCCGCAGGCGTGGAAGTGCCCGAGCAGCTTGCCGGCCTTCCGGATCGCCGCGGCCTGGTTCTTCTCCTCGATGTTCATGTGGAACGTATCGAGGTGGAGCTTCACCGCGGGGGAATTCACGGCCTTGACCAACCGCAGGCCCTGCTCGCAGGTGTTCAGGAAATCGGTCTCGAAGCGGTTGAGCGGCTCGATGCAGAGCGTGACGCCCTTGGCCTCGGCGTGGGCCGCGAGGCGCTTGAGGTTCTTCACCACGAGCGCCCACTCCACCTTCTGCTGGGCGGCGGGCACGGCGTCGGCCTTGCCGACCACCGAGTAGATCGGGCCAATCAGCGACGGGCAGCCCATGATCGCCGCTTGGTCGATCAGCGCGGTGCAGTACGCCATCGCGTTCTTCTGCTCGGCCGGCGTACCGCGGAAGTCACGGCCCGGTCCCATCGCCGCGCAGATGCTGCCGATCGCGATGCCGGCCTTCTTCGCCGCTTCACGCACCTTCACGGGATCGATGTGGCTCGGATCCTCGACCGGGATCTCCACCGTCTCAAAACCCCAGCGCTTGAACTTCGGGAAGAGCGACACGCTCTTGGTCGTGAAGGGGGAGGTGTAAAGGAACGTGTTCAGTCCGATGCGCATGGTGGGAGGAGGGGTTGGGAAGGGTGTCTGAGGCTGAGGGAAGAGGGCCGGAGCCTAGGCGGTTCGCGCCGCGCCCGGCGACGAAAAAGCGGTGGCGCGGAGGCGGCGGAAATCAGGCCATGAGCCCGCGCACCACCTTGCCCGCGACGCCGGTGAGGCGGATGTCGAGTCCCTGGAACTTGGTATTCAGCCGGAGGTGATCCACGCCCATCAGCGCGAGCATCGTCGCGTGGAGGTCGTGGACGTCTACGACGTTGTCCGTCGCGCGATAGCCGAGTTCGTCCGTGCTGCCGTAGACCGTGCCTTTGCGCACGCCGCCACCGGCCATGAAGAGGCTGAAGCCGAGGATGTGGTGATCGCGCCCGGTGCCCTGCCCCATCGGAGTGCGCCCGAACTCACCACCCCACAGCACCAGCGTGTCGTCGAGCATGCCGCGCTCCTTGAGGTCGGTGATCAGCGCCGCCGTCGCGCGGTCCACCGCCTGCGCACCTTCCTTCATGCCGCCAACGATGTCGTCGTGGTGATCCCAGCCGCGGTGATAGAGCTGGATCATGCGCACGCCGCGCTCGGCGAGGCGGCGCGCGAGGAGACAGTTCGAGGCAAAGGAACCATCACCCGGCTCCTTCACGCCGTAACGCTCCAGCATCGCCGGCGACTCGCTCCGGAAATCCGTCAGCTCCGGCACGCTGGCCTGCATCTTGAACGCGAGTTCGTACTGCGCGATCCGGGTCGCGATCTCCGGGTCCCGGGTTTCGTCCGCCAGACTACCATTGAGGCGCATGATCTCCTCGATGACCTGGCGCTGGGTGCTCTGGCAGACGCCCTCGGGGTTGCCGATGTAGTGCACGGCGTCGCCTTGCGACTGAAACTGGATGCCCTGGAAGCGGCTCGGCAGCACGCCGCTGCTCCACTGGCGCGCCGACACGGGCTGCACGCCGTTGCGGCCTTTCGAGGTCAGCACCACGAAGCCGGGCAGGTTCTCCGTCTCGGCGCCGAGTCCGTAGAGCAGCCACGAGCCCATGCTGGGCCGGCCCTTGATGATGCTGCCAGTGTTCATGAAGGCGTGCGCCGTGTCATGATTGATCTGCTCGGTCTTCATCGAGCGCACGACGCAGAGGTCGTCCACGATGCCGCCGATCTGGGGAAAGAGGTCGCACACCTCGATGCCGCTCTGCCCGCGGCGGCTGAAGGGGGCGATCGGGCCGCGCGCCTTGAGCACGGTGTTCTGCAGCTGGGCCAGTTGCTGGCCCCGGGTGAACGATTCCGGGAAGGCCTGGCCGTCCAGGCGCGCCAGCTCCGGCTTGTAATCGAAGGTCTCGAGGTGCGAGGGGCCTCCGGCCATGCAGAGGTAAATGATGCGCCGCGCCTTCACCGGGAAGTGCGGGCGCGCCAGCGCCCCGCGCCAGCTGGGGTCCGGCGGGAGTTCAGCCGACCCCGCTCCAAGCAGGGAGCGTTGGGCCAGCAGCGCGAAGGCGAGGCCGCCGAGGCCGTAGGCACTCCGCGTGACGAAGGTGCGGCGGTTGATCTGTTCGGGAGTCAGGAAGGTCATCGGAGGGGAGGGTTTCCGGCGGGGCGCAAACGGCACGGCCGGGAGGGAGCGATTCGACCGGGGCGCGGGATCAGTAGCGGGTGATGGTTTCCTGGGCGTTGAGCAGGACGCGGCCGAGTTGCGTCCAGGCCGCGAGGGTCGACGCGGGGATACTCTCCGCCGCCGGGGCGCGGTGCAGGCCGACCGCGAGGACGCGCTTCGCCTCGTCCGGATTCGCCGCATAGTGTTCCTGCTGGGCCTTGAGGAAGGTGAGCAGACGCTCCCGGTCCGCCGGCGCCGGCGTGCGACCCACCGCGAGCACGAAGGCCCGGTCAACCCGCTCCGCGTCGTTCGTGGCCGGGCTCTCCAGCAGGCGCAGCGCAAAGACCCGCGCCGCTTCCACGAAGGTCGGGTCGTTCAAGAGGGTGAGCGCCTGCTGCGGGGTGTTGCTCGCGCTGCGCTGCGCCGTGCACTCGTCGCGGTTCGGCGCGTCGAAGTTCACCAGCATGGGATGCAGGAAGGTGCGCTGCCAGTGCATGTACACGCCCCGGCGCCACTGCTCGTCCGGCTCGCTGTTGAGGTACTCGCGATCCGGGAACTGCAGCGCCGCATAATGCCCGGCCGGCTGGTACGGTCGCGCACTGGGGCCGCCAATCAGGCTGACGTCGAGCAATCCGGCCACGAAGAGCGCGTTGTCCCGCACGAATTCCGCATCCAGACGGCGCGGGTTCTGCGCCGCGAGGAGTCGGTTCGCCGGATCCGCCTCGCGCAATTCGGGACGGTACTGCGTGGACTGCCGGTAGGTCCGGCTGGTCACGAGCAGGCGCACGAAGCGCTTCACGTCCCAGCCGCCTTCCCGGAACTCCACCGCCAGCCAGTCGAGCAACTCGGGATGCGAGGGGAGTTCGCCTTGCGAGCCAAGGTCGTCCACCACCGCGCTGAGCGCCGTGCCGAAGAAGGGGAGCCACAGGCGATTCGCCACCGTCCGCGCCGTCAGGGGATTGTCCCGCGAGAGCAGCCACTCCGCGAGGTCCAGACGGGTCAGGCGGCGCTCGGGCGTGCTTTCGCGTCGTCCCGGCAGGAAGCTCGGCGTGGCCGGCAGGACCAGCGGGCCGCTTTCATCCTGCCAGTTGCCGCGGGGCAGCACCCGCACGTCCAGGGGCGGCGCGCTTTCGGTCACGAGGGTCCACGCTTTGCCGCCGTTCAAGCTCCGGATCCGCGCCACCTCCGCACGAAGGTGATCGCGGCGCGCGCGGTCATCCGTCCGCGAGACCAACCACGTTTCCAACCGGAGCCGCGCCGAGGCACCTTCGGCGTCAGCCGCCCGGCGCGCGTTCGCCGCGGCCGCGGTCGTAGTCGC
>CAIOYO010000201.1 GCA_903862595.1 uncultured Opitutaceae bacterium
CCGCGCGGGGAATCTCCAGCACGAAGTGCTCCTCCCGCCCATCGCGGATGCCATCGGCGGGCTGTTCGACTGTCCGCTCGAGTCCGCTATTGAATCTGAACTCCGCGCCTTCGAGGAGGGAGAGGGCATCGCGCCCGTGGACGGTCACAACCAGGGTGTCGCCGGCAATGGTTGCCGTCGCTTCGATCAACGCTGGGGGAGAGCGATCGACACGGAGGTCGTCGGTCTCGAAGGTCACGCTGAGGCGCTCGGCGGCTGGACGCGGAGAGGTTTCGCGCACCACGAGTCGCGTGAAGTACAGACCATCCGGCAGGGCGGACGTGTCGAACTGGGCGTAGGGGAGCGTGGTGTCGACGGCTACGTCGGTCCAAGCGTTGTCTCCCTCTCGACGGAGCGAGAACGTCGCGGTGAAAGCATCGGATTCGCTGTCACTGATCGACCAATACACGAGCTGCATTCCGGGTGCCGGTACGATTGGGGAGTTAAGCAGCGGGGCGCGGCGCTTCTCGTCGGGGTTATCCTTGGGCTGGTTGAGGATCTGACCGAGCGTGGTCGACACTTGGGGTGGCGGCTGGGCGCCGGGGACGAGCGCAAGATTGGGAGAGAAAAAGCGGAAGTCGCTCAGGACGGGCCGGCGATTCTGCGGCAAATGGTGGAGCGAAGCTCGATCCAAGGCGAAATCGGCCGGAAGCGATGCCGGGACGGAGATGCGAACGCGCGCGTGACGGCCGCGGAGGGGTGTCGCGGTGCGCCATGCTGCGTCGCGCTCGGCCGCCGGTTCCCATGCTGACCAGCCCTCAAGATCGTCGCTCCCGAAACTCGTGCGCAGGCTGACCCCGAGGTCGCGCTCAGCGAGGCCGCGCACTCGATCGAACCTCAGGGCACCAAGCGTGGAAGCGGTACCGAGGTCAATGCGCCGGGTCTCCAGCTCGCGCCGTTCCTGAGCACTGAAGTCGACGAGGGTGAAGCCGGGAGAATTGTTGCGCAGTGCGAGCAGGCGATCCGGATCGAGCGGCAAGAGAGCGTTGAGCTGCGTGGACGCGCTGCCGGCGAAGGTCAGCGAGCGGCGCTCGACAAGATCGTAGCCGACCAACTCACCCTGCTCGCCGGCCGCGATGATCAGCACGGGGCCGCGCTTCTGCAGACGGTAGAACGCCACCCCGGCGCGCGAGGCCAGCGTCTCCGGGAATCCTCCATTGGCAGGCAGCCAGACGAGGCTGCTTCGTCCGGCGAAGCGCTCCGTAGCGGCCGGCTCCGCGGCGATCGGAGGGGCCGAGGCGTCTTTCTCAGCGGCCGGCACCGGCGAAGGCCGGGTGATGCGGCCGGCTGCGCTGCCGGGAGAAAACACCACAGTCGCGTAGGTGTCGCCGGACGGGAGGGAAAGGATGTCGGTGATCTCCGCATCGCGATTTTCGATCAGGAGGGTCGGATTGCCGCCGCCCGCCGCAAAGGCATAGACGTTGCCTCGGGGTGCAGATCCGGCCAGGATTGAGCCGTCCGCCCGCCGGGAGAGTCGGCGTAGGTTGCGATCGCGGACCTCGCCCCAGACCGTGGCACCCTTGGCGGCGAGGGCTTCAGCATCCGCCAGTTTCTCGGTGGCGAGTCCGGCGCGGGACAGCAGAGCCAAATCGATCCGGTAGATTCGGCCCGGATTACCGGTGGCGGCCAACACGGTGGCATCATCGATGGCCAGCAGGTCGAGCACGCTGTCGACGGGTAGAAGCAGTCGGGCGACGACGCGGTTACCCTCGATGAGGGTCAGGCCTCCCTGTCCCCCCGTGCCGGCGAGGAGGCGATCACCGCCGAGC
>CAIOYO010000202.1 GCA_903862595.1 uncultured Opitutaceae bacterium
AAACCCAGTCCCCGCTGTGACTCACGTTGAACTGCCACGAGGCCCGGCCGGCCGCGAGAGCGGGCTTACCGTTCGGGCCAGAGATCAATGGCACCGCGCCTGGCGCACAGCCGAGCCGCTCGCCCAGGACGCGCCGGAGCGCGCGTCGACCGAGAACAAAGCGCGCGACGTCCGCCGGCTGCCGGAATCGTGCGGCACGTGCCTGCTCCTCGGGGGGCAGGTCCGCCGTCCAGGCGGCGATCGTCGCGGGATCGCGCTCGAGGCGCAGGCGCCAGACGTGCACCGGCACGGTCCGTGCAGCGTCCCGGGAGCGGAACCCGGGGTCACTCACGCCGAGCCGGCCGCGTCCATCTGCCGACGCAGGCTGAGGGGTCGCATGTCCGTCCACACGGTCTTGATGTACTCGAGGCACTCGGGCTTCAGGCCGGTCTTTCCGGCCTCACGCCAACCCGCCGGCAGCGGCTTGTAGGCCGGCCAAATCGAGTACTGCTCCTCGCCGTTCACCACCACGTGGTAGGTCGTCGTATCTTCGGTGTCGTTGCTCATTGGAAATTCAGGGATTCGAAACAGAAAGCGCTGTGCGTTTGGCGTCAGCGGCGCACGCGCGCCACGTAGGCGGCGATCGCATCTGCGGCCGCCGTGGCGCCGCCGGCCGCACGAGAGGCCTCGCGGAGCGCGCCGGCACGCACCCGCATCGCCGGCTCAGTCACCGTGCGCTCGATCGCGGCGCCCAGCGTCTCGGTCGTGACGCGCGCCGGCTCCAGCATCACGCCGGCTCCCTGCGACTCGAGATGCGCCGAGAGGATCTCTTGCTCATAGGTCTGCGGCACCGCAACCATCGGCACGCCGAACCACGCGCCTTCGCGGAGTCCACCGCCGGCCCCGTGAGTCACGAATGCCGCCGCCCGCTCGAGGAGTTGCAGCTGCGGCGCTGTTCCCGGCGCGAAGACGATCACGTTGCCGGGAATCTCGCCGAGCTGCTCCGGCTCGATCCCGGGGCTGAGTACGAGCACGACCTGCCAGTCGCGCTTCGCCACCGCCGCAAGGAGGCTACGGAAAAACGCCAGCCCGGGATTGTGGATCGTGCCAAACGACACGTACACCAGCGGCCGACCATCCAGCCGCGCGAACGAGAAGTCGGTCGGCCGCTCGCGCGCCGCCGTGCACACGCCCACGAATGCATACTCCGGACCAAACGCCTCAGCGTACGGCTGAAGGGCGCGCGGGAGGTGCACGAGGTTCAGGGGCTGCCGGTTGGTGAAGGTGTCGACGAAGTTGATCGGCCGGGGCAGGCCGTAACGCACCGCGAGATCGCGGCGCCAGTCCCGGAAGAGCTTCAGGCCAGCGCTGGCCTCCGCGATCCACGCGCGGCGCTGGGGGCGGAGCCGCGGGCAGGCATGGAAGGTCTGCGGGGTGAAGCCAGCGGTCGCCACCGAGGCCACCGCGGGCACGCCCAGCGCGTGCGCCAGAATCCGGCCCCAGAGGCAGAGGGAGTCATGCACGATGTAGTCCGGCTGCTCCGCTCGGACGCGTTCCAAAAGCGCCGGGACCCACTCGCTCGCGCACCACGTGAGCACGGGGCCAAGGTAGTACTGGTTCGCTCCGCCCGGGCCGGGATAGGGCGCGATCGGCGGATAGGCGTGGAACGTCGCGCCCCGGGACTCGATCTCCGCTTGGAAGGGCGGCACCTCAAAGTACGCGACCTGATCACCTCGACGCACGAGCTCGCTGACCAGCCCGAGGGTCGGGATGACGTGACCCGGCGCGGAAACGTTGAGGAAGACCGCTTTCATCAGTCGATCAGGATCTCGCGTTCACCGAACAGCCGCTCCGCCTTGAGGCCGTGGGACCGGCACTCGGCGACGAGCTGGTTCGACGCCTTGATCGGGTTCGATTCCTCCGTGTACTTGATGCTCATCACGTAGTTCAGCCAGGGTTCCTGGCCCATCGCGTAGACGTACGCCTCCTTGCAGCTGAAGCGGCGCACGATGTCGATGCCGCGCTCGTAGTTCGAGCCCGCCAAACGTCGCGAGTGGTCCATCTTGCGATCCAGGGGCTTCGTGAGCAGCGGTCCGTACATCCACGAGAGGGGAGCACCATCGCACTCCATGCCGAGGAAAAGTACGTCGACGTTACCCGTGATTTTCTGCGTGTACTCGTAGAGCTTCGGTTCGATGTTGCACGAGTCGGCCGCGAACATCAGGCGGTGGCCGTGGAGGTCGACGAGGAATGCGCTCTTCGTACGGATCGCGAGATCCGCGTGCTCGCCGAAGAACGGTAGGCCCGTGATCCGTCCCACTGGGGTCTGGATCGTCTCGAATTCCTCAATCGAGAGAACGCTCTTAAACCCGACCGCCTCCAGCATCATCTTCAACGACGGATCTTGGATCGCACCGTTGCCGTTGCGGGGCACGACGACGTGCTTCACGCGTCCGCGCAGCTGCAGCATGGTCTCGAACAGGATGTGATCCTGGTGATTGTGCGTGATCAAGACGTAGTCGATCGTCTCGGGCAGATCCTCGTAGGTGAACCGCGCGATCTCGTGGTCGTAGGTGTAACTCAGCACCGGATCGAGCAGGACCGAGGTGCCGCCGGCTTCCACGAGAATGCACGCATGGCCGAAGTACCGCCAGCGCACCCCCGAGCCCGTGTAAGGCTCGTAGCGGCGCGGCGCTTCGGGCGTGAACATTTTCGCAAAGGCTTCCCGATCCTCCGCGGCCACACCGAGCTTGTCAGCGATCGCGTCGACCGATCCGCCCCTCCACTTCATCGCGAAGAGCTCGTCAATGACCGGACTCTCGAAGGGGATCTGGATGTGCACGTCCCCGGGCGTCCGGAGACGCGGCGTGCTGAGAATGAATGGTCGGTCATCGCTGCTGATCAGCGAAAGCATCAGGCTCTGCCGACTCGCATCGTAGTACTTACTCCGATACAAAAGGGGCTCGATCAACCGGAAGGACGGCTGGTTGTTCATGTCGTACACCAGCTCGACGTACCCCTTCAGGATCTCCGGCACCTTGGCGTAGAGCGGCTCGAGCGAGAAGCCCTTCGCTTCAACGCGGAGCACCTGGTCAAGCTGCTTGATCGCCTCCGTAAACGCGATCATCTGGCCTTGGTCCCGCTTGGTCTTGTCGATCAGCGCCTGGATCTCATCGACGCGCTTCCCGTCATAGTCGATGAAGGGTCCTCCGAGCATCGCGGGGTTCTTCACCGCCGCAGCATGCACCTGCGGCGCCTGCACGTACGACTGCATGATCTTGAGGTGCCGGTCGACGATGTTCATCGCGGCCGTCGCGGGCGAGATGAGGTGCGACCAGGCATACCAGGATTCGACCAGAGGCTCGACCTGGACGTTTTGCCGAAGATAGAGGGCGTTGGACATAAGCAGGATGCAGGTTGATGAAGAAATCTCAGGGGGTTTCCGCGGCGTCAAGGAGGTCGCCGATGCGCGCCGCCAGCGCGGCGACGTGGGGCGGGCGGAGCATGCTGTTGTGGTCTCCGGCCGCATCGACGACGGCCACGGTTCCCGCGGCCAGCGCCGCCCAGCCGGCGCTCGGGTCCGCCGTGGTCTCCGCGGCCAGACCCGGCGTCCGGACGAGGGTCAGCCCGCGAGCAAGTGAGCCGGGTCGATACTCCAGCAGCGCGTGGAGGTTGGCCTGATAGACGGCGACGAGCCCGGCGATCATGGCCACATCCGCACCGGGGGGAGCAATGCCGGCCTCGCGGGCACGTTCGAGGAAGAAGCGTAGGCGCTCGTCCGCTGAACGGGACTCCAGATCCGACGCGGGCAGGCTGAAGGGCACGCCGAAGTGAGCACCGATCTGGTGCGCCATGAACTCCAACGCCTCCACATCCGAAGGTTCGTGATCGATCATCGCTCGCGCCCGGTCGGGCGCGAGGTGATCCAGCAGAATCAGCGCGCCAACCTGCCCGCCCGACTCCGCCTCAAGCTGTCGTGCCATTTCGAACGCCACGCTCGCGCCGAACGAATGTCCACCGAGGTGATAAGGGCCGTGAGGGAACCGCTCGCGGATCGACTTCACGTACGCCGCCGCCATCTCCTCCACCGAGCGGAGGGGCGCCGTCGCGCCATCGAGGCCGGGAGCCTGCAGCGCATGGAAGGGCCGATCTGCCGGAAAACGCGCCGCGAGGTCGAAGTACGAGAGCACCGATCCGCCGCCGGGATGCACGCAGAAGAAGGGTGTCTTTGCACCCTCCGGTTTCAGCGCAACCACGGGGGAGAAGGCCGCATCACCCTGCCCCGACTCGATCGCCGCGGCCATCGCCTCGACCGTGCCGTGCTCGAAGAGGAGGTTGAGCGAAACGCGGGCCCCGAGCCGACTCTCCACCTCAGCCAGCAGACGGGTCGCGAGGAGCGAATGTCCGCCCAGCTCGAAGAAGAGATCCTTCACGCCGACCTGACCCACGCCGAGAACATCCTGCCAAATGCTCACCAAGCGTGCTTCCAGCGGGGTCCGGGGACCGAGTCCACCTGCGAGCGCACCCGCGACCGAGTCGGGGTCCGGCAACGCGCGGCGGTTGACCTTGCCGTTGCGCCCGAGCGGCAACTCCGGGAGCCGCACGAAAACGGCGGGCACCATGTAGGCCGGCAGACGCCCGCCGAGGAACTCGCGCAGCTCCGCCGGCGTCGGCGGTTCATCCGCGTCGCTCGTAAAGTAGGCCACGAGCTGCTTGTCCGCCCCGGTCCCGCGCACCTGCGCCACGGCATCCCGGATGGCGTGCTGCTGGCGCAGCGCCGCCTCGATCTCCCCGAGCTCGATGCGGAATCCACGGAGCTTCACCTGCTGATCGAGGCGACCGAGGAACTCAATCGTGCCGTCCGAAAGCCAACGCGCGCGGTCACCGGTGCGGTACACACACGCTCCTTCAAGGCGTGAAACCGGATCGGTCACGAAACGCTCCGCCGTCGCCTCCGGCTGCCGGAAGTAGCCACGGGCCAAACCAGAGCCACCGGTCACCAGCTCGCCGGGCACTCCGACCGGGACGGGTTCGCCGCGGCGATCGACGATCAAGACACGGGTGCCGTTCACCGGACGCCCGATCGGCACACTGGTGCCAAGGGCTTCGGCCGCCGTGACGGTATGGCACGTGGTGAAGACGGTGTTTTCGGTGGGTCCGTAGCCGTTGATGATCCGGAGACGAGGATACGCCACCGCGAGCTTGCGGACGTGCGCGACCGAGAGCGCGTCACCGCCGGCGAGTACCTGACCCAGCCCCGCCAGGTCCGCGATCTGGTGGTCGATCAGCTGATGGAAAAGTCCAGCCGTGAACCACGCGATGCTCACCTGGGAACTCCGCACGGCGGCTCCCAGCTCCGCCAGGGACAGAGCACCCGGAGGCGCGATCCAGAGCTGCGCACCGTTCAGCAGGGGGAGCCAAATCTCCAAGACCGAGGCATCGAAGGAGAGGGGCGCGAACTGCAGCACGCGATCCTTCGGCGCGATCGCTACGAAGTTCGGTTCCGTGACCAAGCGCTGCACCGCACGGTGCGGCACCGCAACCCCCTTGGGCACACCAGTGGAACCCGAAGTGTGCATGACGTAGAGCAGGCTCTCCGGTCCACCCGCCGACGGTGGATTGAGCGACGACTCACCGGCAAAGAGCGCCTCGCCCGCATCCACCGAGAGCGCGTAGAACATACCCGAGGGCAGCCGATCCGACAGGTGGTCCTGCAGCAGGATCGCCGCCGGCTGGGCCTCGTCGATCAGCTGCGTGAGTCGATCGATCGGATCATCCGGATTCAGCGGCAGGAAGAAGCCCCCGGCTTTCGCCACCGCCAGCATCGCCATGACGGCCTCCGGCGAGCGTTCCATCAGGAGTCCGACCGGGGTTTCTGCAGCGATGCCGAGGCCGCGTAGATGCCACGCGAGACGATTCGCGCGGGCATTCAGTTCGTCGTAAGTCCAGACCACGTCGCCCTGGCTGACCGCCACGTCGGCGCCGTGACGCGCCGCCACCGCCTCGAAGCGCGATGCGATCGTGATCGCCGGTGCCGACAGACGGGCAGCGTCATTCCACTGCTCGAGGCGACGGCGCACCTCTGCCGGAGCCTGCAGGGGTAGCGCATCGAGGGCCGTGCTCGGCGCCCGGCCCGCCGCCTCCACCAGGGTCGCCAGGTGGCGCCCGAACCGGGCGACCGTATCGGGGGTAAACAGGTCGGTGCTGAACTCCCACGCTCCCGCCACGCCCTCCGGCGTCTCTTGGAGGAGGAGCATGAGCTCGAACTTCGAAATCTCCACCGGCAGCGGTTCCTCCGCGATCGCGAGGTCATCCAGCCGGAACTCGGCCGGTGGAAGATTCAGGAGCACGAGCGCAACCTGAAACAGGGGAGTGCGGCTGAGGTCGCGGCGGGGCGCCACGGCCTCAACCACCGCCTCGAACGGCACCTCCTGATGCGCGTAGGCGTCGAGGCAGGTCCGCCGCGACTGCACCACAAGATCCGCAAAGGTGGGCGTCCCTGCCGTGTCCTGCCTGAGGGCGAGGGTATTGACGAAGAAGCCAACCAGCGGCTCCAGCTCGCGGCGCTGGCGGTTCGCCACGCTGGTTCCGATCACGAGATCGTCCTGACCCGATTCCCGGCGCAGCCATGCGGTGAAGGCCGCGAGCAGCACCATGAACAGCGTGGCACCGTGCTCGCGCGCGATTTCATTGAGCGCGTCAGTCGCGCTCTGCGACAAGGCGAAGGGTACGCGCGCACCCCGGCCGCTGAGCACGGCCGGACGCGCGTGATCGGTCGGGAGCTCGAGCTGGGGAGCTTCCGCCAGCGCGGTCCTCCAGAAGGTGAGTTTCTCCGCGAGCACTTGATCCCGCAGCCAGCCGCGCTGCCAGCGAGCATAGTCCGCATACTGCAGCGCAGGCGGCGACAGCTCCGGCGGCCGACTCCTGCGCGCCGCCCGATAAAGCTCCGCGAGTTCCCGCACCGCGACGCTGATCGACCAGCCGTCCGAAACGATGTGATGCGTCGCAATCAGGAGCCGCCATTCGTCGTCGTCCGTGCGATAGAGCGCGGCGCGCAGGAAGGGCCCGGACGCGAAATCGAAGGGCGCCGACGCACGCCTCGTCGCCCGGGCCTGCACCGCTGCCGATCGCTCCGCCGCCGGCAACGCACGGAGGTCCTCTTCGGCGAGCACCACCGGGGCCGCCGGCAACGCGCGCTGCTGCCCCTTGCCCGCCACATCCGCGAACACCGTCCGCAACGCGGCATGCCGCGCGACCAAACCGTCGAGCGCGCGTCCGAGCGCTCCAGCGTCGAGCCGCCCGCGCAGGCGCAGCAGCGCCGAGACGTGGTAGGTGATCTGGCCCGGCACCAACTGCTCGAGGAACCAGAGGCGCTCCTGCGAAAAGCTCAGCGGCGCCCACTGGGTCTCATCACCGTGCACAATCGCTGGCTGCGTCGATGCCTCCGTCCGTCCGTCCGCCAATCGAGGGGCCAGGCCCGCAATCGTCGGGCGCTCGAACACCGTGGCCAACGCGAGGTCCACGCCCGCCACCGCGCGGACACGCGCCACCAATTGCGCCGCCAGCAACGAGTGTCCGCCCAGTGCAAAGAAGTCATCGTCCATGCCGACGCGCGAGACGCCGAGCAGGTCGGTCCAGATCGCCGCGAGCATCTCTTCTTCAGGACTGCGCGGGGCGACGTACGCCGACCCGAGCGGCTCCGGCTCCTCCACCGGGATCGGTAGGGCGCGCCGGTCCACCTTGCCGTTAACGGTCAGGGGGAGGCGCTCAAGCAGCACGAAGGACGCCGGAATCATGTACTCGGGCACACGCCCCTTGAGGTGCTCCCGGAGTCGGGGCACCAGCTTGCGCGCCAGCTTCGCCTGCAGGGGCTGATTCGTGAGCACCACGCCGCCGCGCGTCTCCGCCGCCCGCTCCTCCGTCGCCGTCCGGGCCGGAGCAAGTCCTCCGGTCTGCCGCGCGAGGACGTCACGGAACTCCGCCACGGTGCCGACGCCTCCACCGCCTTCGATCCATGCGAGCACCTGAAGGTCGCGGGCGAGGGATTCCGCGACGGGGGCCGAGAGAACGAAGCCCGAGCGCGCGAACGACTCGTTCGTGGACCGGGGTTTCCCGACGTGCAGGATGACGTCGTAGCGAAACTTCGTCAGCTCATTCACGCAGGAGCCGACTCGCACGCGGAATTCGACTCCGGTCAGCGCGGGCTCCTTCTCGACCAAGGCGCGGAAGAATCCAGGGTCGACCACGAGTTCCTCCTCGCGCGCCAGACCACGCTGCACGCGAGTCGCCAGCTCCGCGCGCGTCACGTCACCTGCCGCGCGATGAAATTGTACCGAGGCGTGATACACCGGAAGAAGGGCGAGGCTGCGAACATCGCCCACGAATACGCGCCCACCGGGCGCGGTCGCCGCAATCGCGCCGCGCACGACGCGTTCAAGGTGCTCCGGACCGGAGAAGTACTGGATCACCGAGTTGATCACGGTGAGGTCGTACGAGGCCGGCGTAATGTCGCGGAAGTCTCCGGCCTCCGCCTGACGCGCGCGTACCGAGGCGAGTCCGCGCTCGGCGGCGACCCGACGAACGGTCTCGACCGCAGCGGCCGACAGATCGAGTCCGAGGTACTCCGTGCAATCCGGCGCGAGCGAGAAGAGGATCATGCCGGAGCCCGATCCGATCTCAAGGACCCGCCGCGGCGCGCCTTCGCGCAGCTGCGCCACCGTATCATCGAGCCACTCGCGAATCTCCGCCGCCGTCATCGGTTCCCCGTCGTAGCTGCTGTTCCACCCGATGATGTTGAACGTGGGGTCATCCCCCACCCCAGGCTGACGGTAGTTCTCCTCGAACATCAGGCGCCACTGGTCAACATGCTCGTGCTGCCAGCGCTCCTGCTCCGCACCGGGCTGCGCGGCCTCGGTGGCCGCCGCGACGTACGCGACGAGGCGAGCGTCACCCGGTCGGTCCTCGCGCAGGATGACCGATGTTTCCCTGACGGCGGGATGCAAGGCCAGCGCCGCCTCAATTTCCCCCGGCTCCACCCGATACCCGCGCAACTTCAACTGGTCGTCACAGCGGCCGAGGAACTCGAGCACCCCATCAGCACGGCGGACCACCCGGTCCCCCGTGCGGTACATGCGCGCGCCCGCCAGCGGCGAGTAGGGATCGGGACGGAAACGATCCGCCGAAAGGTCGGGACGGAAACGGTAACCGCGAGCAACCCCCGCGCCACCAATCCACAACTCGCCCGGCGCGCCGTTCGGGACGGGCTCCAGGGCCGCATCGAGCACGTAGAGGCGCGTGTTCGCGATCGGGCGTCCAATCGGGATGACTTCACCGTCGAGATCCGCATCGGTGACCTCATGGACGCAGCAGCCGACCACCGTCTCAGTCGGGCCGTACTCGTTGATCAAGCGCGTCTCCGGCGCATGCCGCCGCCAAAAGGCCACGTGCGCCGGCAGGAGTTGCTCTCCGCCGATCACGAAGCAACGCGTACGACCCCGGGCTTCGGAGGCAGGAAGCAGGTCGTTGAGGAGGTGGAGGTGCGCCGGCGTGACCTTCACCGGCGAGGCCTCGTGTCCGGCCCGGAGCGTGCGGGCCAGTCCTTCCGGACCCGCGGCTTCGCGCACGATGTCAATCGGACATCCGGCCAGCAGCGGGGGGAAGAGGCTTGTCACCGTCAGGTCGAAGGCGATCGAGGAATGCAGCGGAGCGCCGTGACCTGCGGCGACATCATAGGCCTCCACCGCACAACGGAGGTAGTTGATCAGGCCGGCATGCGTGATCTCGCTGCCCTTCGGGCGCCCGGTGGAGCCCGAGGTATAGATGACATAGGCGAGGCTCTCAGGCAGGATCGCGGCCGCGGGTCGGGCGTTCTCTTTCGCGACCGCCGGGGACAGCGATTCCAGGTCGATCCAGAGCGCCTCGGGCGCCCCAGACGGTCGGGCCCGGCCGAGCACCCATGCGGCACGGCTATCGTCGAGCATGTAGCGGAGGCGCTCCACCGGATTCGCCGGGTCGAGCGGCAGGTAGGCAGCTCCGGTTTCCAACACGCCAAGGATCGCCGCCACGAGCTCCGGGCTGCGGTCGAGCCAGACCGCCACCAGGCTCTCCGGACCCACACCGCGGCGCTGAAGTTCGGCCGCGACGCTCCGGGCCCGCGCGTCGAGCTCCGCCACCGTCCACGTCGTCTCTCCATCCCGCACCGCGATCGCGGAAGGCGCCGAGGCAGCACGGGCGCGCCAAAGGTCGACCACCGTGCCGGCTGGCCAACGGCGCCGGGTGGCGTCGTCCACATCGAGCAGTGCCGCCCGCTCCGCAGCGGAAAGCATGGGAAGCAGCGCGAGGGGGGCGTCCGGCGCCGCGAGCGCCGAGGTCAGCAGAGTCTGCCAGTGCTCGGCCAGCCGGGCCATCGTCTCGGCGCGGAAGAGTCGCCGATCGTAGGCCAGCGTGCCCGCAAATGCGCCGTGCCGTTCACTGAGGAAGACCTCAAGGTCGAAGCGCGCGGTCTGGTCATCATCCAGCCGAGCGACGGTCAGACCAGGCAACGATAGCGCACCGCCCGGAGCATTCTGGAAGGCCAGAGCCACTTGGAAAAGGGGATGACGATTCGCCCGTCGCACCGGCTTGAGCTCGTCGACGATCTGCTGAAACGGAATCTCACTGAACTCGTGCGCCGCGAGCATCCGCTGCCGCACCGAGCGCACCAGCGCGCGGAACCCGGCTTTACCATCCACCGGGGTCCGGACCACGAGCAGGTTCACGAAGAAGCCGATCAGGTTCTCGACCTCCGACGGCGTTCGATTCGCGGAGGGCATGCCGACCGCGATATCCGTCTCGCCGGTGTACCGCGCGAGAAGCGCGTGCAGACTCGCCGTCGCCACCATCGCCGGGGTCGCGCCCTCCGCCTCCGCCAGCGAGCGCAGGGCTTTGGTCAACGCGGGCGGCCACGCGAAGGCCACACGCCCACCCTCGATCGGTCCCGCCACCGCTGGTCGGCGGAAATCCGTCGGGAGCTCCGTCTCCGGCAAACCCGCCAGCTCGCGGCACCACCAGTCGAGACCGGTCCTGACCTGCTCCTTGCCGAGCCGCGCGCGCTGCCACGCCGCATAGTCGCCGTAGCTGATCGGCAGCGGCGCCAGCGTGGGCTCGCGTCCGGTGCACTGCGCCGCGTAACACTCCCCCAGTTCCCGCGCAAAAACACCGATCGACCAGCCATCACCAATGATGTGGTGCAACGCGATGATGAGGACATGGCGCTCGGGGGAACGGCGCAGGAGCGCCGCCCGGAAAAGCGGTCCGCGACGCAGGTCGAACACGCGCTGGGTCTCCTCAGCCACGCGACGCGTCACCGCGTCGTCATCCGGCACGTCCTCCGCCGCGAGCGTGAACGCCGCCCGCGGAGCGACGCGCTGGCGCAACTCCTCGCCTTCCACCGCGAAGGTGGTCCGGAGCACGGCATGGCGATCCACCACCGCGGAGATCGCCCGCGACAGCGCCGGGACGTCCAAGCGACCGTCGAGAGCGAGGGCCGCCGACATGTTCATCGCCGTCGACTCCGGCTCCATCTGCTGCAGCAACCAAAGCCGCTCCTGCTGGAACGACGTGGGCACGGACGCGCCTTCCGCCAAGCGTGGAATCGTGGTCTCCACGCGCTCGATTCCCTCCTCCGCCAGCAACTGGGCAAGCAGGGCGAGTTCTTGATCGGCAGGGTCAGGCTTCATCACGGGGGAGCGAGGTCGGTCGCGAGGATTCAGGAGTTCGAGCCGCGGCGTTGCGCCAGCAGACGCGCCCGGTCCTCCGGGCTGAGCGCGCGCACTTGCAGCCAGACCTGCGCCGTGCGCCGGGCCCGTCCGGGCGCGGCCTCCGCCGCGACCAAGGCCCGGGCGATGCGCTCCGGGGTCGCGGTCTCGAAGAAGACGCGCAGGGGTAAATCGATCTGGAAAACCTGCCGGAGCCGCGCGAGCACTTGGGCGGCGAGCAGGGAATGGCCGCCAAGGTCGAAGAAGTTGTCGCTCGCTCCCACGCGCTCGACACCGAGGATCTCCTGCATCAGCGCCGCCACCGCCTTCTCCACGTCATCGCGGGGCGCCACGAAATCCACCGTTGAGGCATCCGTCACCGGAGCCGGCAGCGCCCGACGGTCGAGCTTGCCGTTCGGGGTCAGCGGGAGCTGCGGCAGGACGACGAACGCCGTCGGGACCATATAGTCGGGCAGACGTTCACGGAGCGCGGCACGGAGGGCCACGAGGTCTGGAGCGGAACCGGCGACGAGGTAGCCGACGAGACGCTTGTCCCCGGGACGATCCTCACGCAAGGCCACCGCCGCACCCGTCACTCCGGGACATTGCCGCAACGCCGTCTCGATCTCCGCGAGTTCGATGCGGAAGCCACGCAATTTCACCTGCTGGTCGATGCGGCCGAGGAATTCGAGCTCGCCGGCCGCAGTACGCCGCACGAGGTCTCCGGTCGCGTAGAGACGAGAACCCGGGACGCCGAAAGGATCCGGCACGAACCGCTCCGCGGTCAGGTCCGCGCGTCCGAGGTAGCCGCGCGCCAAGCCGTCGCCGCCGAGGAAGAGCTGTCCGGCCACGCCGGTCGGGACGGGGTTCAAACCGGCATCCAGGATGCGCACGATCGTGTGCGCGATCGGCGCGCCGACAAACGCCGCTTCGGCGGCCGCGGTGATACGACGCGTCGTCGACCAGATCGTGGTCTCCGTGGGCCCATAAAGGTTCCACAGTTCGCAGCCCCGCTCGAGCAGGGCCGCCGCGAGATCGCTGGGCATAGCTTCGCCACCGCACCACGCCTGCATCGTGACCTGCGGACGCCACTCGGCCGCCAGCAGAAGGCGCCAGGTCGCGGGCGTGGCCTGCAGGATCGTGGCGCCACTCCGAGCCAGCGCCGC
>CAIOYO010000203.1 GCA_903862595.1 uncultured Opitutaceae bacterium
GCGGTCCAGAGTGCGCTCTGGCTTTGCACCAGAACCGGTCCGGCGTCCCGGGCCCGCACGCTCAGGCGCCAGGCGACGGGGCGACTGTCCGCTCCGGGCCAGTCGGAGCCAGTGACCCCGAGGTGGAGGACCGGCTCGCCGGAAGGGAGGTCGAGGGTAAACCGGTGCGTGACCACGTTCGGGCTGGCCGGGAGGACCAACTCCAGGCGCACCTCGGCGGCTGGCAGTGCCTCGGCGAGCCGCAGGCGAGTCAGGAAGTAGAACCCCTCGCGGGAGTCGGGCTGGGAGCGGCGGAGGATCCGCCCGCTGCGGCGTTCGCCCCCGCCGAACAATTCACCGACGGTCGTGAACGAGTCCGCCGTGCGGTAGCCGGGCCAGATGCGGACGATGCCGGCTGCCTCGGTCGCGGCCGCAGCGGCGGCCGGAATGGGAGCCAGCGCGAGCAGCAGACCGACGAGTCCCGGCAGGACGGAACGCAGGCCGCAGCTGAAGCGGAGCCGGGTGCGCGGAGCGTGGAGGGTGGCGGGAGCGTCGGGACGTGACATCGGGAAAAGGCGGACCGGGGTGCTCAACGGGTGGCGGAGTCGGGGGATCGGAGTCCGATCGTGTGGTAACGATGGAAGCCGAGGAGCGCGGGCGTCCAGCCCTCGACGGCGGGATGGATCAGGAACGTCCGCGTGCCGTGGTAGAGCGGGACGATTGGAGCCTCGTCCAGCAGGATCGTCTCGGCCTCCCGGTAGAGCGCATTGCGGCGCGCCGCGTCGGCCTCCGCGGCGGCGGCGCGCACGAGACGATCGTAGGCGGGGTTCGCCCAGCCGGTGGCGTTGTTGCCGCTGTTCGCGAGGAAGACTTCGAGGAACGTGCTGGGGTCGACGTAGTCGCCGATCCAGCGGGCGGCGGAAATCGCGTAGTTGCGCTGACGTTCGTCATCGAGCCACACCCGCTGTTCCTTCAGGGCGAGGGTGACCTCGAGGCCCAGTTCGCGCCGCCACATCTGCTGGATCGCCTCGAGGAGGCGCTGGTTAAGCTCATTGGTGAAGCTCATGATCTCCAGCCGGGGAAACCCCTTGCCGCCGGGAAATCCGGCCTCCGCGAGCAGACGGCGCGCCTCGTCGAAGGAGTCCGGGATCCCCGGTCCAGCCGTGTACCCCGCGGTGCCAGGCGGCGTGAGCGTGTGGGCGGGAGTCTGGCCGGCGAGGGCCACGCGCGTGACGAGCGCCGTGCGGTCCAGCGCGTGGGCCAAGGCGCGGCGGACCCGCGCATCGCCGAGGGGTGGCCGGCCGAGATTGAGGCGGAGGAAGGCGGTTTCGAGGAATGGATCGGAGCGCAGCAGCGCCGCGTCCGGGCCCTGTCGATACGCCGCGAGCTTCGACAGCGGGACCTCGCTGGTCAGGTGGATCTGGCCGGCGCGGAACGCCGCCTCCTGCGCGGTTGCGCTCTCGTACGGATAGAAGACCACCGAGGCGAGGCGTGGCGTGAGGTCCGCGCGGGCGTGTGGATTTCGCACCGTGACGATCCGCTGGTTCGGCGTCCACTCGGTGAGACGGAACGGACCGTTGCCCACCCAGTGCTGCGGCAGCGTCCAGCGGTTCGAGCGGTCATCGGCGCCGCCGAGGCGGGTGATGACGTGCCGGGGCACCGGGAACGCGGTGGGCAGGGCGAGGATCGCGGGCAGGGCGGGGGTCGGCTGGGCGAGCCGCAGGACCAGCGTCCGCGGGTCGCGGGCCTCGATGCCGAGCGTCGCCGGATCGCGAGTGCGGCCGGCATTGAAATCCTCGGCGCCCGCGATTGGGAACAGGATGTACGCGTACTCGGATCCCAGCTGCGGGGAAAGAACCCGGCGGAGCGAGAAGGCGAAGTCATCCGCCGTGAGCGGTGTGCCGTCGGACCAGCGCAAGTCCGGCCGCAGATGGAACGTCCAGGTCAGGCCGTCCGCCGACGATTCCCAGCTTTCCGCCGCGGCGCCGATCGGCTGGGACGTCGCCTCGTCGATGGCTGTCAGGCCCTCGAAGAGCGCGAGCACGACGGTCATGTCGTTGAACGCGACGAGCACCTGCGGATCGAAGTCCCGGGGCTCGGCGCTGATTGCGAGGAGGAGCGTGCCGGTGCGGCGCCCCTCCTCGACGCGCGTCTCGCGGCGTCCGCAGCCGGAGACGCCGAGCAAGACGGCGAGGCCGAGCAGAGTGGCCGTGATCAGACCTCCGGCGCGGGTGGACGTGGAGTGACGGACGACCGAGCGGGCGGGCGCGGCCGGGCGGGCGGACGAACGGGCGGGACGGAGTCCGGGCATGGGCGGAAGGTTAGTGGCGTCCGCGGCGGGCGCCACTTCGGATTTGCGGCGCGGGCGCCCTTGGTCCCAAGTGTGCCGCCATGGCATGGTACTATGCGACGGACGGGCAGCGACGCGGGCCGGTGAGCGACGAGGAATTCGGCGACCTCGTGCGCCGCGGCGTGATCGCGCCGGACTCGCTCGTCTGGACGGCGGGGATGGCGGACTGGCGGCGTTTGTCGGAGGTCGCGCCAGAGCTGCCGCCGCCGATACCCGCGCGGACGGACGCTCTGGCTGGTGCGGCGAGCGGGGCTCCGGCTGAGACGGCGGCGACCTTTGGGCGGGCGGTGGCGGAGGCCGGTACGGCTCCCCGCTATGCGGGCTTCTGGCTGCGGGTGGCCGCGCGGCTCATTGACGGCGTGCTGCTCTGGGTCGCTGGTCAGGTGGTGGGTGGAGTGCTGGTGGCGTTGTTGATTCCGGATGCGCTGGGCGCGTTCTCGATCGAGCCCGGGGCCGAGCCGAGCGGCGAGCAACTCGCGACCCTCCTGGCGGTGTTCGGCATCGTGTTTTTCTCGAGTCTCGTGACGGGACTCGTTTACGACCTGATCTTCCTCAAAGGGTGGTCGGCCACGCCGGGCAAGCTGGCGATGGGACTGCGGATCCGGACGGCGGACGGCGGGCCGCTCACGATCGGACGAATCATCGGACGGCACTTTGCGGTGTCGCTGAGCGGCCTCCTCATGGGCATCGGTTACCTCATGGTCGCCTTTGACCTGGAGAAGCGCGGATTGCACGACCACTTCTGTGCGACGCGCGTGGTTCGCACCCGCTGAGCGACGACGCGATGGAGTGCTGGCGTGGCGTGACCGCGCGCTTGCCCTTGCTGGTCCATCGCGGAAGCCTTCTCGCATGACGCGCGCGTGCTGGATGGCCCCGAAGACCTGGTTGACTGCGATGGCGCTGGGATGGCTTGCGCCGGTGGGGGTGGTGGCCGCTCCGCAGCCGGCGAATCTGGACGAGGCGAAGGTGCCGACGTACGAGCTGCCTGATCCCTTGGTGGACTCCGCCGGTCGCCGCGTCGCGGATGCCGCGGGCTGGCGGGCGCGCCGTGCGGAACTGCTCGAGTTGGCCACGCGCGAAATGTACGGCCGATCTCCGCTGGGTCGTCCGGAGGGAATGCACTTCGTCGTGACCGCTGAGGATCCGCGGGCCCTGGGGGGGCGGGCGACGCGGCGCGAAGTGACGGTGCAGTTCGGTCGGGCGGCCGATGCGCCCCGCATGCGCCTCCTCGTCTACCTTCCGAATCACGTCGCCGGCCCACGCCCGGCGTTTGTCGGCCTCAACTTCACCGGCAACCACGCCACGACCGACGACCCGGCGGTCGCGGTGGCGGAGGACACGGTTTATCCGGAGACCGCGCGAGCGCGGCCGCGCGGCAAGACCCTGGAGCTGAAGGCTCGGGGCTCGGAGAGTGAGCGCTGGCAGGTGGCGCGGGTGATCGACCGCGGCTATGCGACGGCGACGGCGTGGTACTACGACCTGTGTCCCGACCGCGTGGAAGGCATGGAGCAGAACGTGGCGACCCTCGCCGCGGCTGGCTCGACGGAAGGGCGCGCCCCGGATGCCTGGGGTGCGGTGGCGGTGTGGGCGTGGGGGCTTTCCCGTGCGCTGGATTACCTTGAGACCGAGCCTCGCGTGGATGCGCGCCGCGTGCTCGTGCACGGCCATTCCCGGCTCGGCAAGGCAGCGGTGTGGGCGGCCGCGACCGACGAACGCTTCGCTGGACTCATTGCAAACAACAGCGGCTGCGGCGGAGCGGCGCTGAGCAAGCGCTTCCTCGGGGAGACGGTGGGCCTGATCAACCACCGCTTTCCGCATTGGTTTTCCCGCAGCTTCCGGCGCTACGACGATCGCGAGGCGGATCTGCCCTTTGACCAGCACCAAGTCCTTGCGCTGGTGGCGCCGCGGCCCCTCTACGTTGCAAGCGCCGCCGAGGACCTTTGGGCTGATCCAAAAGGTGAATACCTCGCCCTCGCCGCGGCGGGGCCGGTCTACGCTTTGCTCGGGCAGCCCAGCCTGGGTGCCGCGCCGATGCCTCCGGTCGGCCAGCCCATCGCGACGACGGCGATGGGGTACCACGTCCGCACCGGGAGGCACGACATCACGGCGTACGACTGGGACCGCTTTCTTGACTTCGCCGACGGCGCACTCGCTCGCTGAGCGCGGGCAGGGTCACGGGTGGCCGAGGAAGACGGCGGCGAGCAGCGCGCCGAGCGCGAGCACGGCGGTGATCCACCAACGCCAACGCAGGCCGGACGGACTGGCGGAGCGTTTCCGGATCGCCGCGTTACGGTCGGAGTCGTCGTCGGGCA
>CAIOYO010000204.1 GCA_903862595.1 uncultured Opitutaceae bacterium
CACCCGCTCCGCCTCCGCGGCCCGCTCCAGGCCCAGCAGCGCCAAACCCAGAATCACCCGCGCTTCACCGCGCCACGCCGCCGCCGTCGTCGATTCCACGACCCGTCGCGCCTGCGCCTCCGCCACCGCCGGCACTCCCGCACGCAACGCCCAACCCGCCGCCAGCACCCGCACCTGCTCGATCACCATGCCCGGCGGCAGGCGCTCCCCTTCGTCCACCCGCTGCAGCACCCGCTCCGCCAAACCCGCCGCCTCCACCCACCGGCCCGCATCCCGGTGCCCCTCCGCCTCCACCCACAGATGCGTCAAGGGCACCTGCGGAACCTTCACTTGAGCATGGCCGCACGCTAGAAAACCGCCCACACTGCCCACCGCCATCCCCAGCCACGCCCGCGCCCCCAGCCGCCTTCCCCGCCCCAACGACACGCCTCCCCCTCCCCTCATCCGGTCCAGACAAACCACGTCGCCATCGCCCATAATGCAGTCATATTACATTAATTGACGGCATGGGCAATCATTTTCGCATTTAAAGTGCAATGGAGTCGCTAGTGCCTCACTCACATCGATTTAATCACGAAGCCATGGCGACCGACTTCGCGATTTGGATCGCCGGTACCTCCGGTGAATACGCCCGGCAGGCGGCGGCGGCGGCGTTTCGGGAGCTGGATCGCTTGGAGGCGGAATTGAGTCGTTACATCGAGACGAGCGACATCGGCCGGGCCAACCGTCTGGCGGAGGGAGAAAGCCTCGTGATCGGCGAGGATGCGTTGCGTTGCCTCACGATCGCCGCGGAGGTGTCCGCCGCGACCGGCCGCGCCTTTGATCCCGCCTACGCATCCGTCGAAGCGGACGAGGCGTTCGCGGACCGGGCGTTGTTCGCGTTGGATCCGGACCGGCACGAGATCATTTCCCTCACGCCGCGGCTTCACCTGGACCTCGGCGCGATCGGCAAGGGCTACGCGCTCGACACGATGGCGGGGGTGCTGCGCGACTGGTCGATCGGTCAAGCCTGCCTGCAGAGCGGCGGAAGCAGCGTGCTCGCGCTGGCCGCGCCGGACGACACGCTCGGCTGGCCGGTCGGGCTCGGCGACGATCCCGCCGCGCGGCAGCTCGCCCTGCAGCATCGGGCCCTCAGTGGCTCGGGCATAGCGGTGAAAGGCGAGCACCTGATCGATGTCCGCCACGGTCGCCCGGCGCCGCGCCGCTCCCGCGTCTGGGCGCTCGCGGACGATGCCGCGCACTCCGACGCGCTTTCCACGGCGTTCTTCATCTTCGACGACGCCGCGATCACGCGCTTCTGCGCCGAGAACCCCGGCATCGGCGCCTTCGTGGTGCAGGAGGACGGTTCCGTCCGCGGCTTCGGCGCGATCGGCGACTCTCCGGAGTAGTTAGTTGGATACATTTTGATCGCGAAGAGCCACTTCACCGCGTCCACAGCCTCGCGGCGATCCGAAGTGCTCGACCTTTCAATCGACGCAACTCCCGGTTTCGTCCATCGCTGCGACCTAGACCAGCGGAAGCCATTCAACCACTCCGGCCGATGTTGCGCTGCTCCACCCTTCAAGCCCTGCGCATCAGGTGCGTAGGAGAATTCTTGAACCCGGCGCAAATCGCGCGACGCAGAGCCGAATCAGGATCTACCTCCCAACATTGCGACGCTGTTCGAGTTCGAACGGCTGGGCCTAGTCGGCGGCTTTCGCCGCGCTCCCGGGCTGGCGTAGGCTCATCCAAAGCAAGGTGCCGCTCAGCAGTAAAATCCCCGCGGCGGCAAGGCGAAGGGAAAGCGTCCACGCTCGCGGCCGATGCCGGAATTCCAGTTCCCAGAGACCGGCGGCGGGCAAGACGACGCCAGCGAAGGCGTGGTTGACGCGGAGCACGGTCGCGGGCGCACCGTTGCGGGTGACCTCAAGATCTCCGTCCAACCACGCCTCGTGCAGCACCGCGAGTCCGGCCGCTGGCGCTTCGATCTGGACCCGCGTGGCGTTGGATGAAAGCACGACGCGGCGCGCCGGCCGCGCCGGGGCCGGGGCCTGGGTGCGGGGCAGCGCGAGGTCACGCCACTCCGGGCGGCGCAGTTCCGCCTCGTCGACCCCGGCGAAGGGGCCGCCGACGCTCGCCAGCACGCGCGCGGCAAGGGCCTTCACGCCGTCGTGCGGCACCACGGCATCGACGAAGAAGGCGCGCGGCCAGGCCGTAGCGTCGCGGTACACGTCGAGATCCGCCCGCACGACCGTCGGCAGCAGCGGGGCCAGCGCGGCGCGTCCGCTGCCGTCGTCGAGCAGGTAGCGCACCCCCAACATCGCCCACGCGGGACGCAGCCGCGGGAAGGTTTCCGCCTCCGTGATGATCCGCCAGTCGAGGAAGCGCGGCAGAC
>CAIOYO010000205.1 GCA_903862595.1 uncultured Opitutaceae bacterium
ATGGCTCGGACGGACGCGCGTGCGTGCGGACCGTCACGCCGGAGTCGTAGCGACCACGGTGCGGACGCGGTGTCCACGTCCGCCAGTGCGGTGAAGGATCGCGCACCGGGTGCGACCACGTGCGCGTGACCACCACCGTGGTGCGCGGCGGCTCATGCCAGACCCGGACCCGGTGCGGACGGTCGACGTAGCAAATGGTGCGGCGGCCCCAGTCACAGCCGTACGCGAGCCAGTAGCCGCACGAGTAGGCGCGGCCGAAGGAAATCACCACGCGGGTGCGGTGAATCGGGGCGGACACGTAGACGGCGAATGGATCGTACACCGGCACGTAGATCACGTCCGGGCGCGCCGGGACGATGACGATGTTGCTCTCCACCTCCGACACCACGTGCTGCGACGTCGTGCGCAGGGCGCCGCTGGCACGAGCCTGGGCGCGCCGGCGCTGAATTGCGGTCATCACATCGGCAGGCTGCTGCGCGAAGGCCTCGCCGATCCGCTTGGTCCACGCGAGCTCACGATCGAGCCAAGCGATCACGGTCGGATAGCGCGCGAGCAACTTCACGGAATCGATCCACGGCTGGGCCTCGATTTCCGACTCCGGCCGCAGTTGCGAGTTGAGGAAGCGCGCGGCGAGCACCACGTCGGACGGCTCGGTGGCGGCCGGCAGGATCAGCGCCACCAAGGCATCCGGGTAGAGCGCGAGCGGCGCGACGAGATTGTCCAACTCCACCGCGGAGAGCGCCGGCTCCGCGAACTCCGCCGGCACCGGCGGAGGCGGCGACAGCGGCTGAGGGAGGGCTCCGGATCCCGCGCGGGTGGCGGACTCGGGAGACGAAGCGGGGGCGGACTCCTGACCGAACAGGCAAGAGAGACTTGCCGAGCAGACGAACGCGATCGTGGGGATACGTCGATGCACGGGATAGCGGGGTTGAAAGATTGGACCCCGCGCTCTCGGTCCGGTGCCGACCTTTCGGGCCTGATTTTTTAACAATTCTCCATCAATGCCTTGCGAAATAGATTTATCCGATCGCGTGCGCCAAGTTCGGAGCCGCGACTACCGTTCAGAGGATCCCGGACGCTGCGCGGTGCCGCGAGCGGCGGCGATTCGCGGCCTAGGCGGCGCTCAGTCGACGATCGCCTGGTAGACGGACACCTTCAGCTTGCGATTGAGATCGAGTCCGCCGGCCGGCAGCAGCTGCGTCATGAAGAAGGACACGACGCCCTCCTTCGGATCCACGAGGTACTGCGGGTAGTAGGCGCTGCCCCAACCGTAGGCGCCCTCCGAGCTCAACTCGCCGTGGGGGCCGAGATCCTGGTTCACCCAGAAGCCCAGGCCGAAAGCGTTCGTGTCGCGGTTGAACTTATCGCCCGTGTGATTGGCGATCATCAGCTCGACGGTTTTCGGCGACAGGATGCGCACGCCGTCGAGCTGCCCACCGTTGAGCAGCATCTGGAGAAAGCGGCCGTAGTCGCGCGCGGTGGAGAGCAATCCGGCGCCGCCCGAGAGGCACTTGCGCGGCCCGTGTACGTAGTCGCTCTTCTCGGTCGGCTCGCGCAGCGTGAGCGTGCCCTTCTCGAGACCGTAGACCGGGGCGAGGCGCGACGCCTTTTCCAGCGGCAGGAAGAACGACGTGTCCGTCATCCGCAGCGGACGGCAAATCCGCTCCTCGATGAACCGATCGAGTGTCTGACCGGAAACCACCTCGACCAAGTAGCCGAGCACGTCGGTGCCGTAGCCGTACTGCCACGATTCCCCTGGGTGTCCATGCAGCGGCAGCGTAGCCAAACGATTGATACATTCACCGATCGTCTCGTCCTTGTTGGCAAGGTACCAACCATGCAGGCCGGCTGCCTTGTAGCGTTCGAGAGCGAGACCATTGCCGTAGGTGAGCCCGGCGGTGTGGGTGAGCAGATCGCGGATCTGGATCGGCCGGCGCGCCGGCACGGTCACGTAGGTCGTCCCGGCGGGCGAGCCGGCGGGGGCGGGCTCGGCGACGACGGAGTTCGCGAAGGCCGGGATGTACTTGGACACCGGGTCATGCAGCAGGAAGCGGCCCTCCTCGTAGAGGATCATGACGGCGACCGAGGTCACTGCCTTGCTCATCGAGGCGATGCGGAAGATGGCGTCCTCGGACATGCGGATGCCCTTCTCCTTGTCCTGCCAGCCGAAGGCCTGCAGGCGCGCCGGGACGCCGTCGCGGGAAACGTAGAGCACCGCGCCGGCGAGCGTCTCGCGATCGATGCTCTCCTGGATGAGGCCATCCATCCGGGCGAGCCGGGCCGGATCGAAGCCGCGTGGCGCGGCCGCGAGCGGCGCAGCCATGACGGCGGCGACGAAAAGAAGCGAGACGGAGCGGAACCAATGGGGTCGCGGGGTGGGCGAAGGCATGCCGTGAGCGAAAGCCACGGTCCGCCCGACGACAAACCGAAAGACTCGGCCGCCGGCCCGCGCGAACGGGCAGACCGCGAATCGTTGCGCCTGGCGCCGCTCGTGTCCTAGCCTGACGCCAGATGTTCCGCCTCTGGACGCTTCTCGTCGGGCTCCCGCTCTGCGCCGCCGCCGCGCGCGATGCCGGTCCGGCGGCCGACGCGCCCGCCGCCGGGGCGGCGGCCATCCCCGCGGGCGGATCCACCTCTTCCGCCAC
>CAIOYO010000206.1 GCA_903862595.1 uncultured Opitutaceae bacterium
GACTGGAATCCCCTCCGCAACGGCTACCAGGCGGGCGACTACCTGGTGTTCGATCTGACGGCGACCTATCCCTGGGAAGTCCTCGGCTACCGCATCGACTCCACGTTCGGTCTCTACAATGTGACCGACGAGAAGTACTCGGAAGGCTCCTTTGCGATGTCCCCGGCTCGCAACTGGATCTTCCGCAACACGCTCAAGTTCTAATGTCCCGCCCGCCTCGCTCCTTCCGGAGCGAAACGGGATGACGTGAACGCTTGAGTCAAACGGGGCGGAGGCCACAAGCCTCCGCCCCTTTTTATTTTCTTCTCCCTTCCATGACCGTCTCCCTTCTCTCCGTCCTGCGTTCTTCCCTCGCACTTTCCGCGAGCCTCCTCGTCGCCATCGCCACGGCCCACGCCTCTCCGGCTTCCGCCGTCGCCCCCACCGCGTCACCCAGCCGCGCATCCGCGACTGCCACCGCGACCGATTTCAATGGGACTTGGAAAATCGATCTTCACCGCAGCACCGAACTCAGCCCGTGGAAGTCCCTCGAACTGTCGTTCGACATCAAGGGCGATCATGTGGTCCTTCATCGCGTCTTCGCCTGGGGCCGCCGCACGTTCAAGGAAACGCTCGATCTCAACCTGAAGCAGGAGGTCAATCTGGTCCCCACGCCGTGGTGGCCCGACAATCGCCATCTCGGCGCATACTCGACTGGCGATCAGACCAAGCGCGTTCGCGCCGCGTGGCTCGACGGCGGGCGCCTCCTGCGCCTGTCCAGCGACCTGACGCTCGAGACCCAACAAGGTAACCGCGAGGTCAACATCCTCAGCGACTACAAGCTCTCTGCCAACGGAGCCGTGCTCACGCTCACCGAGCTGCGCAGCACGCGCAACCGACCCATCGTGTACGTTTTCACCCGCGTCCCCGCCGCCTCCGCCAAGCCATGAAGCTTTTTTCCGCCTGCCTCCTCATCGTCGCGCTCACCGGCGCCGCCAGCGCTGCCGGGATCGAACCCAAGAAGGTCGATCGCGCCCCATCCCATGCCACGCTGATTCCGCTCTCGGAAAACTGGCGCATGGATGGCGACATTCCCACCCATGCCCTGATCTTGTCCCTCCAGGGTCTCGCCAACCGGGAGTCCCCCCAAGTCTACTTGGAGTACCCGAAGTCGTGGCAATGGGAGATCGTCCGTCCGCTCATCGGCTTCCTCGAGCGTCGCCACGGCGTCCGCTTCGATCGTCTGCCTGAGAACGATGCCGCCGGCGCCCTCCAGCGCTTCAGTCGCTTCGCCAAGGGCTACGTGGTCTGGGACCGTGAGGTCCGCAGCTCACTGCTCGTCGCTTTCACCGCTGCCGGCGTGCTCGACGGCGTCGTGGTCAGCGAGGAGCTCATCCCGCTGGCCGAGAAACATGGCCTGAAGAAGCTCGAAGATCTCCGAGGACGCTTCCGGGGCCAGCCGGACCATCAGATCTATCGCTGGGCCAAGGATACATACTGGAGCCGTTGCTCCCGCGACTACTATGTCGTGCTCGGTGGCCACGCCGGCATGGAGATGCAGCCAGGCGTCGCCGACTTTGCGATCAAGACGCGCGCCTTCTGCGCCGACCTGTCCGCTAACCCGGCCCACCCGGAGGAGCTGGCGCTCCTGAATGAGCTCCTGGCCAAACAAAACCCGGGCAGCGTCGTGCTCGGTTGGCACTCCTACGCCAAGGACACCGAGGGTCAGCACACCACGCTCGTCGGCAATTACGGGCTCATCATGGAGGGTCTGCACAATGTCCCGAACGTGTCCTTCACGTGCCAGATCCCACTGACCCCGGACTTCAAGTTCCGCAACAACCACTCGGTCGAGAAGGAGACGCGCCTCAAGCCCGAGAAGAAGGTGTACGTCGCGGCCCTCGCCACCGATTCGATGGGTATCGGCGCGTGGACCAAGCCGGGACGAGGCAAGATCCCCTACGGTTGGCAGGTGCTGATGAACTGGGTGTGGATGAATCCTCCCGCCCTCCAATTCTTCTACGAGGACAAGACGCCGAACGACTACTTCATCGGCGGGCTGAGCGGACCCGGCTACATGTATCCGAAGTCCATTCCGGCCGACAAGTTCCCCCGGCTCATGTCCAGCGCCCGCGATCTGATGGACCGACTCGATCTTCGCGTCATGGAGATCATGGACTACTCCGAGGGCAACCGCCACGTGGGCAACACCGACTTGCCCAAGGAAATCGTCGACCGCTACTACCAGGAATTTCCGAACGTGATCGGCTTCATCAATGGCTACGGATCCGCCCGTACTTTCGACCTGCGCGACACGCGGCCTTTCCTGAGCTACGATTACTACCTCGATGTGGAGCGCCCCGAGGAAGAAGCCGCCGCCGATGTCGAGGAGTTGATCCAGCTCAACCCGCAGCGCCCCTACTTCCTGCTGATGCACATCCGCGAGACCAACACCGTGGAGAAGGTCGCCTCGATTCTGGATCGACTGAGCGAGCCGGTGGAGGTCGTTCCGCTGGATGTGTTCCTCAAGCTCGCTGCCGCGGAGAAGACCTACCGGACCAATTACCAAAAGCCGTCCGATCCCGTGGACCTGAACCCTTAAACCCCGAATTCAATCACGCGCCGACGGCCTCTCCGTCCGCGCGCCTCGTCTTGATGCGCTCGCGTCGTCGCCCGGTCCTGCTCCTGCTCTCCCTCGCCGCGTTGCTTGCCCCGGGTCTTCGGGGCGAGTCCTCGACGCGCGCATCCGGCGTCGGCGGGGGAGCGACGTCCGGCCACCCAAGCCCAGCCGCCTCCACCGTCGGTCGGCCTCTGACCCACGACGACTACGACAGTTGGCGGTCAATTCTGAGCCCAGCGCTCGCTCCCGATGGCCAGACGGCGGCCTACGCGTTCATGCCCCTCGAGGGGGACGGGGAGTTGGTGGTTCGCTCCATCCACTCTGGCGAGGAATGGCGTCAGCCGATCGGAGCGCTGCCTCCCTCCCCGACTGCCTCAGCCGACCATAATCCGGAACGACCCGCGCCGCGACGGGAACCGTCGGTCGTATTCTCACCGGATGGTCGCTTCATCCTCGCCACCCGCTTTCCTTCCGACGCGGATCGGAAAGCCGCCCGGCGCGAGCGCAAGGGGGTGACGGACGGCTTGCTGATCGTCAACCCGGCGAACCGCAGCGTCGAACGCATCGACCGCGTGCGCGGGTACCAAGTGGCGGGCCGAAGCCAGACCTGGCTCGCCGTGCTCGTGGCCTCGTCGGATCCCTCCGCGAAGGGCGCCGAGTTGCAGCTCCGTCCGCTCGGCGACGCCTCGCCCACGGCGATCCGCCGGTTCGCCGGCGTCACGGAGTACGCGCTGCAGCGCGAGGGCCGGGCGCTGGTCTTCGCGACCGCGGCGGAGGGCGACCGACCGGCCGGCGTGTTTCACGTGGTGCCCGGTACGGATGCTCCGCCCCAGACGATCCTGACGGGCGCGCGCGAGTACCGTCGACTCACGTGGGACCGTCAACAGCAGCGACTCGCCTTCTTCGTTCACTCCTCCGGCAGCGGCAACGCCACGGAGCCAAGTGGGGTCTTCCTTTGGGAGACGGCCACGGCCCAAGCGCGCCCCCTGCTCACCGCTGCGGCACCGGGGACTCCGCTCGCCGCCGGGCTGGCCGCGAGCCCGGATCATGCGCCGGTCTTCTCCTTCGACGGCTCGCAGGTACTCCTCGTGCTGCGTCCGTCGCGGCCCGCCGAACCCGTCCCAGCGCCGGCAGACGACGAGGAACGCGTCACCGCAGACATCTGGCATTGGCAAGATGAACTCCTGCAGCCCATGCAAGCCCAGCGAGCGCCGAGGGAACGCCTCCGCGGCCTCGCCGCGCGGGTGGAGGTAGCCACCGGAGCCACGCAGGTACTGGGAGAGTTTCTCCCGGCGCAGGTCGCGCTCAGCCCCGATGGTCGACGCGCCCTCGTTCGCGATGACCGTCCCTATCGGGCGCGGCTGGATTACGAAGGGCCCTTTCACGACCTCATCCTGTTCACGGCTGACGGCGGGGAGCCGATTGTCGTGGCCCGTCAACTCAACGACTGGGCGGCGAGCCAGTGGTCGCCGGATGGACGCTGGATCGCCTTTCACCAAGACGGTCACTGGAACGCGTTCGACGCGCAGGCGCGGCAGCGGATCGATCTCTCCGCGGGCCTCCGCGTTTCCCTCGTCAACGAGGACAACGACCTCCCCCGCGCGCCGCTGCCGCACGGCGCGGCCGGGTGGGCAAGCGACTCGGCCTCCTTCTTGGTCTACGATCGCTTTGACCTCTGGCAGCTCTTCCTCGATGGCCGTCCCGCGCGCGCGCTCACGGCCGGAACGGGCCGGGAGGCAGAGATCGCCCTCCGCCTCGTCGCTCCCGCTCCCCCGCGCGGGGGCCGCGAGCGCCTCGGCGTTGATCTTTCCCAGCCCCTGCTGCTGCGTGGCGAGAGCGAGAGAACCCGCGCGACCGGCTTTTTCCGGACCGCGATGGCACCGGGCGAAGCCCCTCTCCGCCTGCGCTGGGAGGACGCCCGACTCGACGCAGTCGCCCGCTCCGGCGAGGCGGACGCCTTGCTCGTGACCCGCGCGCGGTTTGACCTCTTTCCCGACCTGCACGCGACCGATGCGTCGTTCGCCGCGCTCCGTCCGATCAGTCAGGGTGACACCCAGCGGCAGCCATTCCAGTGGGGCCGAGCCGAGCTCCGCTCCTACCGCTCGCTGCACGGCGAGACCCTTCCCATGGCGGTCTTCCTGCCCGCGAATTTTGATCCCGCGAAGAAGTATCCGCTGATCGTGTACCTCTACGAGAGACTCTCCCAGACCGTGAATTGGTTCATCCCGCCGACGCCGGGTACGACGATCAATCCCTCCTTCTACACCAGCAACGGGTACATGGTCGTGATGCCCGATATCGCGTATCGGATCGGCGACCCGGGAGCGAGCGCCGTGGCGTGCGTGCTGCCCGCCGTGGACGAAGTCATCCGCGGCGGTGGCGTGGATGAAGAGGCAATCGGCATTCAAGGACACTCCTGGGGCGGGTACCAGACGGCCTTCCTCGTGACCCAAACCACGCGATTCCGGGCGGCGGCGGCGGGTGCGACGGTGGGCAACATGACGAGTGCGTACGCCGGCATCAGCAGCGGCTCCGGTCGCTCGCGGCAGTACAAGTACGAGAGCGAACAAAGCCGCATCAACCGTCCGCTCTACGAGGATCC
>CAIOYO010000207.1 GCA_903862595.1 uncultured Opitutaceae bacterium
ATTCCGGGCGGCGGCGGCGGGTGCGACGGTGGGCAACATGACGAGTGCGTACGCCGGCATCAGCAGCGGCTCCGGTCGCTCGCGGCAGTACAAGTACGAGAGCGAACAAAGCCGCATCAACCGTCCGCTCTACGAGGATCCACTCGCCTACCTGCGGAACTCCCCGGTCTTCTTCGCGGACCGCGTCCGCACGCCGTTGCTCCTGCTGCACAACGACGGAGACGACACCGTGCCCTTCAGCCAAGGCGTGGAACTCTTCCTCGCGCTGCGCCGCGCCGGACGCGAAGTCTACCTCATCAACTATCACGGCGAGTTCCACGGCCTGCGCCGCCGGGCGGATCAGAAGGATTATGCCCGTCGCATGAGCCAGTTCTTTGACCATCACCTGAAGGGCGCCCCGCGACCCGACTGGATGGCACGCGGCGTTCCGTTCCTTGAGCGCGAGGCGGAGAAACTCCGCTTTCCCCTTTCTCCATGAATTCAACTCCCGTCATCGGTATCGATCTCGGTGGCACCAAGTGTGCCGTGAGCATTCCCGCTGGGGACCACGGCGTGAAGGAAGTGGCCCGCTTCGCGACGAGTACGCCCCAGGAGACGCTCCAGCGCCTGTTCGACGAGGTGGCCGCCCTGCGGCCGGCTCCCGGAACGGCCTTTGGCGTGTCGTGCGGCGGTCCGCTGGATGCAACGCGTGGACTGATCCTCTCGCCTCCGAACCTGCCCGGCTGGGACCGCATCGCGATCTGCGAGCAGATCACGGCCCGCTTCGGCGGTCGGGCTTGGCTCATGAATGATGCCAACGCCTGCGCGCTCGCGGAGTGGCAGGACGGCGCCGGCCGCGGCACGCGCAACCTGATCTTCCTCACGTTCGGCACCGGCATGGGCGGCGGCCTGATCCTCGATGGACGCCTCTACGAGGGCACCACCGGCGACGCCGGCGAGGTCGGCCACCTCCGCCTCGCCGCGGACGGCCCAATGGGCTTCAACAAAGCGGGCTCCTTCGAGGGCTTCTGCTCGGGCGGCGGCGTCGCGCAGCTGACGCGCCGCGCCCTCGCCAGTTCAAATCGTCCTTCCAGCCTCCGCTCTCAGTCGATCGAGACCGTCACCGCGAAGGATGTCGGCCTCGCAGCCGCAGCCGGGGACGCGCTCGCGCTGGAGATCTGGCGCGACGTCGGCACCCGCCTCGGCGAGGCACTCGCACTGCTGATCGACATCCTGAACCCCGAACGGATCGTGATCGGCAGCGTCTTCGCCCGCTGCGAACGCTTCATCACCCCGGCGATGAACGAAGTGCTCGAGCGCGAGGCCCTCGGTCCCAGCCTCCGCGCCTGCCGCATCGTTCCCGCGGAGCTGGGTGACACCATCGGCAGCCATGCCGCCGTCGCCATCGCCCGCTACCACCTCATGCTCGCCTCCTCTTCCCACCGATGAACTCCACCACGCGACGTCACTTCCTCCAAACCGGCGTCGCCCTCACGGCGCTGGCTCCCCTCTCTCGCCTCGGTGCCGCCAGCCGACCCGGAGAGGCTTCGTCCGCACCCAGCGCGCCCGGTCCGAGTCGCGGCCTGCTCTTCGATCGCTCCGATCTGCCGCGCATCCGGCAAAACCTGGAACACCCTCGTCTCAACGAGGTGCGCGCGATGCTCCGGGACGTCAATTTCGCGACCGAGACGCGTTTCCTCACGACCGAGCTCCGGTTGACCAATCACGTCACCGACTTCATGCGCTGCTGGCGCCTCGTGCAGAATTCCGCCTTCGCCTACGCCGTCTGGGGGGAAGCGCCGCAGCTGGAGCTCTGCCTGCTCGCGCTCCGTCGGCTGTGTGACTACAAACGTTGGGACTACTTCCTCGAGGGCGGCTCCCTCACGATTGGGCTGCAGCGCGCGCCCGAGGCCACCATCGCCACCTGCTATGCGCTCGACTGGCTCGGCGACGCCATGCCGGCCGATCTGCGGGAGCGGGTGGAACAGCGCATCCAAAACGAAGGTGCCCCGGCCTGCTATCGGACCCTGTACGGCCTGAAGTACCCGGATCGCGTGCGCGGCTGGACGATGGATCCCGAAGACGACATGAAGTTCCGCTTCGATCTCAGTCGCTGGCCGCTGATCCTGAACGCGACCAACCTGAAGATCATCCCGACCTGCGGTCTCGGCCTCGCCGGCCTGTGGTTTCAGGGACGTCACCCGCAGGCGGACCGCTGGCTGGAACTCGCCCGGCAGAGCGCGCAGGCGTTTTCGATCATGTACGGCAAGGACGGCTCCTACGACGAGGGCGTCGGTTACTGGGGCTACACGACGTCG
>CAIOYO010000208.1 GCA_903862595.1 uncultured Opitutaceae bacterium
CGCGCGCGTCACCGCACGCCTCGCCTGAACTCCGGTGAAAAGCAACGGGCTGGAAATGCCACGGAGGCACTTCCAGCCCGTACTTGCTCCCTCACGAGGGAGACTGCACGGCACCAGTCACGAGCCAAGGCGGATCGTGACGGCGCGTGCGCGATCAGAACTTCGTCGTCAGCGAGAACAGGAAGTTCTGGGGATCGCCCCAGCCACCCATGTTGCCTTCGCGGTACTCGGCATCGAACGCGTTCTTGAGGTTGAACTGGGCGAGCGTGTCGCGACCGCCCAGCTTGAACCGATACTGGAGGAGGAAGTCCACCGTCGTGTAGGGCTCCATCGTCGCGATCAGATTCGGGTCCGCCACGAAGCGCGCCGAACCGCTGTCACGCAGACCGCCACCCACCGACCACCCGTTGAGCGGGCCGGTCTTGATGTCGTACTTCGTCCAAAGCGACAGGGTATGATCCGGGAAGGCCGCGAGCGGCAGCCCCACGCGAGCGGGGTTCGTCGAGGCGACGGTCTTGGCCTTCGTCGCATGCGCATAGCCGAACATGATCTGCCAGTTCGGCTGCGGGTTGTACGAGAGGTCGACCTCGACACCCTGCGACTCTTCGGACTCGCCGAAGATGAACCAGGGCTGGCGCGCGGTCGCGACCTCGCGGGTCGAGTCGCGCGAGGCGAGGCCGGCACGCTTGACGCCGTAGAAAGACACGGAGCCCGCGAGGCGACCATCGAGGAGGTTCGACTTTACACCGATGTCGAAACCGCTGCCGTCAACCGGATCCAAGCCGCGCCCATCCGCATCGGCGCCGAGCTGCGGCTCCAACGACTGGGAGTACATGGCGAAGACCGAAAGGGCCGGGGTCACCTTGAACAGTGCGCCGTACATCGGGGTGTCAGCCTTCGTGGTCGGCGTCGCGATCTCGGGATTCGTGACCGTGCGCTCGTAGTAGGACACGCGGGAGTACTCGTTGCGGCGCATGCCGATGACGGTGTAGAGGCGGCTCTTCATCCACTCGGACTGCAGGCCGGCGTAGAGTCCGGTCTGCTTCTCCGCGCGGCGGCGCATGATGTTCCAGGTCTCGGAGCTGGCCGCACGCTCGGCAGCCGCATTGCGCAGGGCCTGGGTGCGGGGATTCCACACCGCGAAGGCGCCGTAGCGACCGTCTTGGAACCGGCCGACCGTATCGAACCAGCCCGGCGTGTCCTGGTTCACGCGCTGCGTCTCATAACCGAACGCCAGGCTATGCCGGGCTTCCGCCAGATCGAAGCGGTACGTGAACTTGTTGTCGAAGTTGTAGGAATCGCGGTAGTTCGCGAAATTGCCGAAGCGGAACCGCACCGTGCCGTCAGCGAACGGCTCTTGATCGCCGCCGATGGAGCGCAGGATCTCGAAGTCGTCGATCGCGAAGTTGCCCTGCAGCTGGTAAACGAGCTGCTCGCCGATCTTCTGGGTGAATTCCAGGTCAGCCGTGTACGACTGGTAGAAGGAGTAGGTCTCGCTGCCCATCGTCACTTC
>CAIOYO010000209.1 GCA_903862595.1 uncultured Opitutaceae bacterium
ACGCTCACGGATCCAAGCGACGGGCATCATCGGTTCGTTCACCGGTTGCTTCAACCCGTCGGAGGCGCGGACCTTGGTGTACGTCGCGGGCGGATCGGAGGCGTTCATTCCACTGAGGACCTGTCCGCGCAGTAGGATCGTGGCGTCAGCGACCGGATGGGTTTCGTAGACTCCGGAGTCGGCGAGAATGGGACCGACCCCGCGGAGGATGGGATGGCGGGCGTTGGGCGCCTCGACGACGCTCAGCGTGGCTCCCTGGCGATTCGGACCCCAGTGGCTGACCCACCCCTCGCCGAGCACGTCACGGCCGAACGTGTTGAACGTGCGGAACGCCGTGGGTGAGCTCTCGGGAAACCGGAATGCGTGCGTGCTGGTACGCAGCGCGACGATGGGGATCCCGCGGGCGACGGCGTCGGCGAATCGCTGCATCACCGCATCCGGCCAGCGGCGAAAGCGGAGCATCATCACCACGCCATCCGCACTTTCCAGTGCCTCGCTGTCGGCGAGGCTGGCGGCGTTGTCGGGATTGATCGTGCCATCGGGATCGAGCGGGAAGAGGACGGTGCAGCGGAACCCGTGCCGCACGCTCAGGAGCTTGGCGAGCATCGGGAGCCCTTCCTCGCCGCGGTACTCCTCGTCGCCGGTCAGAAACACAAGATGCCGCCCACCGCCCCCACCCGAGCGCACATTGGCCGGGTAAGTGATGGAGTCCGCGGCGCGTGCAGTCGGGGTGGTGCCGTGCGCGGCAGAGAGAAGACAGAAAAGTGCGAGCAGCGCGAAAATCCTGAGGGGTTGGGCGACGGGACCGGTCATCGGGGGGGGGAACTGAGTCGAGGGCGGTGCGCAGGGAGGCTGGTACCGCGAACCGCATCATCCGATTTGGAATGAACTCGGTTGGATCGGGAGTCGATCCAGCGCTTTGCCTCGGTTTCCACCCGTGTGGTGCTACGGCCAGCCAATCCTACGAGTACACCAGCAGCCGTTGGCTGATCGGGCTGATCAGGTTGTGGTTCCGGATTTTCGAGATCGTGTTCGAGCTGAGCGTCTGGCCCTCGCCGACGAGCAGCAGGCCGTGCGGACTGTAGAGTCCGTTGGCGAGCACCATGCCCGGGGAGAGTTCGTCGAGGAGCACCTCGCGGACCTGGCGAGGCAGATGCAGCAGGTGCGTGACCTTGAGGAAGAGGCGAACGGCCTCGGGGTCCAGGGCGCGACCGGACTCGGCGAGGATGAGCTCGATGGCCTGCTCCTTGGGCAGGCCGCTTTCGACGAACCACACCGCGACGGCGAGGCAGCGGGCAGTCCAAGGAATCATGTCGCCCGCGAGTCCGTCGGGATACCCGGTGCCGTCGAAGCGCTCGTGGTGGCAGCGGATCGTCTCGCCCACCTCGGGACTGGGATCGACGTGGGAGGCGAGGGTCTGGCTGTAGACCGGATGGTGGCTGATCGCGAGACGCTCCGACTCGGTGAGAGTTTCCGGATGATTGCGGAAGTGGCGCAGGACATCGCGATGCACGCCGATCAGGCCGAGGTCGCACAGCCATGCGGAGGCGCGCAGTGCGTGACGCTGGGAGTCGGTGAACCCGGAGGACTCGGCCATGCGTCGGGCGATTTCGACCATGGCCTTGGTCTGGCCGGCGAGGTGGGGGTCAAACGTGTTGAGGATGCGGCTGCAAAGGTCGAGCGAGTGCTCGTAGCTGGTCTGCAGTTGGCGGTTGGCCGCGTCGAGGGCCGTGCGCTGAAGCTCCAGGTCCTGCACCTGGGCGGCGAGGGCGGCGTTGGCGAGGCTCAGCTGCTCGTTGAGCCGACGCGTCTCGCCGCTCAGCCGTTCGTTTTCCTCGATCAGCTGGTAGCGTGAGAAGGCGTTCCGGACGGTTGCGGTGAGCTCCTCGCGCAGCCACGGCTTGGCGACGAAGCGGAAGATTTCTCCGCGATTGATCGCATCGACGATGGTCGGCAGAGAAAGGACCGCGGTGATGAGGATGCGGGAAGCCCGGGGGTTGAGCTTGCGGGACTCGATGAGGAAATCGAGACCCTGCATCTCCGGCATGCGCTGGTCGGAAAGAATCACCGCGAACTGCTGCGTGCGGAGCAACTCGAGCGCCTTGAGCGGGCTCGAACTCGTGACCACATGGTACTTCTCGCGCTCCAGCGTCTCTTTGAGGGCGGCGAGGACCACCGCCTCGTCGTCGACGATGAGGATGGGTGGCGGTGGGGAGTCGGTGGCGGGAAGGCTCATGGGAGTCGCAGCATCTGGGCTACGGCGTCGGCTGCGTCTTGGTCGTGAATGCCGGTGGGGAGGAAGAGGTCGACCTGCGCGCGCAGGCCGGCGCCGCGTTCAGCGGCGGGGAGGGTGAGGTTGAGGGCGATGCGCAGTCCGGGATGGTCGCGCCGGAGTTCGGCGAGGAAGACCCGCAGCGCGCCATCTGCCTCGGGCTGGCGGATGAGGATGAAATCGATCCGGGCGCCCTCTTCGCGGAGCTGGCGCTGGGCGTGCTCGACCGTCGCGAGGGTGCGCACCTCCCATTCGCGACTGCGCAGGGCCTCCACCATCGGGCCCTCGTCCGTCATGTCGCGCTCCAGGTACAGGCCGCGCACGGCGCGGGGGATGGCGGCGTCGCCGGGATCGCGCACGCCTGCGCGGTCGAGATCCGCGAGGGGCAGGACCAGGTGGAACGTCGTGCCTTCCCCTGGCGTGCTGCTCACCGAGATGCTGCCACCGCAGTCCTCCGCGAAGAGGCGGGCGTGATAGAGACCCAGCCCAGCGCCGCGCGCGCTTTCCTTGGTCGTGAAGAAGGGATCAAAGATCCGGCTGAGGTGGGCGGGAAGGATGCCGACGCCGTTGTCGGTAAAAGTCAGCTCGACTGCGGGCAGGGGCAGAGGCAGGGGGAGCGGGTGGGCATCGGTGGCGATTGACTCACCGGGGGCGAGGGCACGCAGGGCGATGCGGATGTCGCCGGGCCCGCGCAGTGCGTCGCGCGCGTTCATCGCCAAGTTGACGAGCGTTTGCCTGAAGGCCGTCTCGTCGAGATGCACGGGCCACGCTCCATCCTCTCCCGGTCCCGTCAGTTGTGTGCCGCGGGGCAGTACCAGCTTCAAGAGATCGAGCTGATCGCGCACCAAGCGCCCCAGGTTCAGGTAGCTTCGCTCACCGGCGGTGTCCGAGTTCAGCTCGAGGATCATGCGGACGAGTCGCTGCGCCTCGGCGGCGTTCTCGCGGATCAGGGCCAGCCCGTCGCGGAGCGGGTGTCGCAGGGGCAGGGTGCTATGGTAGAGTTCGCTTAGGGAGAAGATGCCGGTCAGCGCGCTTCCGAAGTCCTGGAGCAACCCCCGGGTAAGGGTGGAGAGTGATTCCTTCCATGAGCGACTGCTCAGGCGATCCTCGGCAATCTTTTGCCGGGTGATGTCGAGCCAGATGCCCTCGTAGCCGAGGAGGAGGCCGCTGGGTGAGCGCACGGCCTTGCGGATATCGAGGAGGTAGACGTACGCGCCCGTTTGTGGATTGAGGACACGGTACACGGAGGAGAAGGGGCGCTCCGCGAGAGCCGCGCGCTCCAGCTCCGCGTGGAACGCCCGCTCGTCCTGTTCGTGGATGAGGCGCAGCAGCGGCTGACCATTCCGCGCCAGCGGCTGGGGATCGAGTCCGAGCAGTGCCTCAAAGCCGGGTCCGACGAACGCGAAGGAAAAATCGGGTCGTTGGTGGAACACGACGCCGGGAAAGAGCGAGAGCATCTGCTCAAGCCGGGCTTCCACGGTGCGCAGGCGTAGGAAGATGCGCGCAAAGTTTGCCGGATCTTGCTGGAGCTCGGCCAGGCCGGCCGAAGACGAGAGGCCGCCCACCTCATCCGTGGGAGTGTGCCCGGCGGGACCCGGGGATGGGACTGGGGTGGGCTGATCCGCAGGGAAATCAGAGGCCGTTGGAGCGGAAGAGGACATGCGGTTCAGAGGCTGCGCCGATAAACGTGGGGCGCGACGCGATGCAGCGTGGGTACATCGCTGCCGAGGGGATCCAACCGGCCGACGATGAGATATCCCCCGGGGACAAGCTGGGTGAGGAGATGATGAACCGATGCCGTCCGAGACTCCACCGGCCATGCGCTCAGGGCGGAGCGGCACACGATGACATGGAAAGCATCGCGGAAGGGCAGCTTCTCCTCCGTCCCGGTGAGGTCCCGAAAGGTGATGTTCTCCTGCAGCCGCGAGCGTACCCGCACGCGGCCCGACTGGGGACCGAAACCGCGCTCGAAGCCGGCTGTCCGCAGCGCCGCGGGGACACGTTGCAGCGCTTCCTCCGCGTACACGCCGATGCGCGCCCGCTGGAGGGCGCGTGCCGACGGCTCTGAAGCCTCGATTCGCCACGGCCACACCGGATCCAGCGGAGCCAGCGCCGCCTCGGTCGCGAGCGCGAGCGAATACGCCTCCTCGCCGGTACCACAACCGACGCACCAGAGATTGCAGGTGCGCCAGCCTGCAGATCTCCGTCGAGCCGCGAGTGTCGGAAGAATCCCCTCGCCTAGGAAAGTGAAGTGCTCGGGATCGCTGAAGAATCCGTCGGTCGAATATGACTCCGACTGATTCCAGGCCGCATCTCCCGCGCCCCGAGGGTCGTCTTGGAGGAAGCGCCAGTAGTCGCCGATCGATCCCACGGTCCCGCCGGTGCCCCGCGAAAGAGCGGGGTAGGGCAGCAGGCGGGGTTCGTTCTCGTGATCCGGCATGGTCTCCAACGCGACTATCGACTCGTTCAATCACGAATGAAGATGCGCACGGAAAAACTGAGATCAGCGCACGCGACAGCACGGGCAAGAATTGCCGCTGCCGGCTCACGCCGGCTTTTGGGAAGGCGGCAGCCGGTAGGTATCATTTTCCGTGCTACTTTATTCACCTTTTGATCAGCGACATGCGACACGGGAAGGATCGCTGGCACGCACATTGCAATCGGTGGCGCGCATGGTCGACCCGATCTTCCAGTCCTCGAACTACCAGCTGTCGCGCACGCTGCTGGATGCCTCGGTGCTGCGTCACTCAGCGATTGCCGCCAACATCGCGAACGCGGAGACGCCCGGCTACCGGCGTCTGGACCTCGCGCCCGACTTTGCCTCCGAACTGCGGGCCCGGGTGACGGCTGGCGCTGGTCCCGCTGACCTGCGCGGGCTGACTCCCTCGCTGTCGGAGGACGTCCATGCCCGGGCGGTGCGGCCGGACGGCAACTCGGTGGAGATCGAGGAGGAGTTGCTCGCGATGAATCGCAATGCGGTGGAGTACGATTTCCTGACGGAAATGGTGAGCCGCAACATCAAGCAGCTGCGCCTCGCGATTACGGGTCGTCCCTTCTGATCGCACCGGTGCGCCAGCATAGCCTCATCCTGACCCTTCGCCCATGAATCTCATCAGTGGCATCGACGTCTCCGCCGGCGCGCTCAACGCGCAGCGTACGCGCCTTGATATTGTCGCCCAGAACATCGCGAATGCGCAGACGACGCGCGGCCCCGATGGGCAGCCGTACCAGCGTCGCCTGGTCACCTTTGAAAGTGAATTGCTGCGGACGCAGGGGCAGGCGGGGAACTCCCTGCAGGGCGTGCGCGTTTCCTCGATCGTGCCGGATACGTCGCGTGGACAACGCATCTTTGATCCGCAGCATCCCGATGCCGGTCCGGATGGGATGGTCCAGCTGCCGAACGTGAATCTCGCGTTTGAGATGGTGGATCTCATCACCGCGACGCGCGCCTATGAAGCGAATCTGAGCGTGGTGAAGAATGCGCGGCAGATGGCCGCCAAGGCCCTCGAGATCGGACGCTGAATTTGCCTGCCATGTCACCGCTTGGATCCGTTGGAGCCGTGGTTTCCCCCCTTCTCGCCCGTGTGGGTCAGGGTGCGGCGGTGGATGCACCGCTGGCTCCGTCCGCGCTATCGCTCGGGACGCCTCCGGTCGGAGCTCCGGGATTCAGCTCGGTGCTCGGCAACCTCGTGTCCGCCGTGGATGCGAAGCAGGACCACGCCCAGCAGATCACCCGCAGCGTGCTGCTCGGCCAGGGCGCGCAGTTGCACGAAAGCGTGATCGCGATGCAGGAGGCGGGCGTGTCTTTCCAGCTCATGGTCGAAGTGCGCAACAAGCTCGTGGAGTCCTACCAAGAGCTGATGCGGATGCCGGTGTAACCTCTCCTCGAATCTTTTTCACTCATGCAATCCTTCCTCGGATCCCTCGTTGCCCTGTGGCGCCAGCTGGGACTCAACCAGCGAGTTTCCTTGATCGTCGCGTCGCTCGCTGTGGTCGGCAGCCTCGGAGCGCTGGTCATCTGGTCGCGGCAGCCGGATTACCAGCTGCTGTATGGTCGTTTGTCCGACAAGGATGCGGCGCAGATCATCGGCAGCCTGCAGGCGCAGGGAGTCCCGCACCGCACGGGCAACGGCGGGGCGATGGTCTACGTGCCGGCCGATCAGGTCCACCGCCTGCGCATGGAGCTGGCGGGGAAGGGACTGCCGAGCGGGGACGGGGTGGGTTTCGAGATTTTTGACAAGGGACAGTTTGGCCTCTCTGACTTTGTGCAGCGGACGAATTACCTGCGCGCGCTGCAGGGTGAGCTGGCGCGTACGGTCAGCCAGCTGGACGGGGTGCGTAGCGCGCGCGTCATGATCGTGCAGCCGGAGAACCGCCTGTTGCTCACGGAGCAGGGCATCAAGCCGACCGCTTCGGTTTTCGTTGAGCTGGCTGGAGGGCGACTGGAAACGGAGGCGGTGAACAGCATTCGGCACCTGGTTGCGAACGCCGTGCAGGGACTGCAGCCAGACCAAGTCGCGGTCGTCGACCAGAAGGGACGGGTTCTGTCGGAAGACCTGCGGCAGGATCCCCTGCTGAGCACGGCGTCCTCGCAGATGCGTTATCGCCAGCAGGTCGAAGAGTACCTTGCTCGAAAGGTTGAGGGACTTCTGCTGCCGGTGGTCGGGGTGGGGAATGCCGTGGTTAAAGTCTCAGCGGAGATTGAAACGGAGGCGACGACCACGACGGAGGAGCGCTATGATCCAGAGGGCCAGGTGGTGCGCTCCCAGATCGACACGGAGGATCGCGCCAACTCCTCTGAGCAGCGGTCCGGAGGGACGGTCGGTGTGGCCGCGAATACCCCAGAGAAACCGGGCGCGGCGGCGACGGATGGGGCGCGACCGACCACGGTCACGGAGACGAACCGCAAGAACCGCACCACGAATTATGAGATCAATCGGTCAGTGACGAACGTGACGCGGCAGCCCGGCTCGGTTCGGCGGCTCACCGCTTCGGTCTTCGTCGCGCGGCGCAAGGCGAGCGCGCCCCTGGCTGACGGGGCGACCGACGCTGCGCCGGCCGCGGCTCCGGCCCCGCGCACGGAGGAGGAACTGCAGGCGCTGCGCCAGATCGTGGTCAACGCCCTCGGCGTGCGTCCGGCTCCGGGCCAGACGCTGGAGTCGATGGTGAGCGTCCAGGAGGTCGAGTTTCAGACCGAGCCGGTGGCGGCGGCGACGTTGGAGCGCATTGAAAGTGCGACCCGTTTTCAGGGATGGGTTGAAGGTGCGCGCTCCTACCTCGCGGTGGCGCTCGCGCTCGCGGTGCTCGCGGTCTTTTGGCGGATGCTGGGGCGCCAGAAGCCTGAAGCGGTGCCGGTTGAGTTGCTCACGGCCGCGGCGCCTGATCCCGCCCGTCCTCTGGGTGCGGGCGCGCTCACGCCGGAGTTGTTGAACGAGTTGATCCGCCAGAAGCCGGTGAACATCGGGACCGCCCTGAAGGATTGGGTCGCGGTGCGGAAGAACTGAGCCAGACCCCCGCGCGCCTGCCATGTCCACACTCCCTTCTCCCACGAGCGACGGTCCCGTCGCGATCGATTACGGCAAGCTGACGCGAATGCAGAAGCTCGCCCTCTTCCTGATTGTGATCGGCCCTGAGGCGGCGGCGGAGATCTTGCGTTCCTTCGACGATGGCCAGATCGAGCTCCTGTGTCGGGAGATGGGAGGATTCCCGATGGTGCCGGATGTCGTGCGGCGGCAGGTGCTGGAGGAGTTCGCTCCCCTGATCGGCGAGAGTGTGTCCTCCAGCTTGGGCGGCCTTGATTTTGCGAAGCGCGCGGTGGAGAAAGTCCGTGGGGACCACCGGGCCACCTCGATTTTGGGGCGGGCGGGCATGACGGACGGCGCGGCGACGGCCGACGCCCTGCGGGACTTCGGTGAAATGGAGGGGCGGCAGATCTTCAACCTGCTGCGGGCGGAGCATCCGCAGACGATTGCCTTCGTGCTCTCGCACTTGACCAGCGCGAAGGCGGCCGAGGTCTTTGGACTGCTGGTCCCGGAGGTCCGTGAAGAGGTCATCGAGCGCCTCGGCATCATTGATAGGACCTCTACCGCTCTCGTCGGCAAGATCGTCCGCAGCCTCGGCCGCCACCTCGAATCGGGGCCGCGGCCGACCCTGCAGGCCAGTGGAGGCGTCCGCGCGGTTGCGGACCTGCTGAATGGCCTCGACAAGGCCACCTCCAAGACGGTGCTGACGCGTCTGGAGGAGCGCAATGCGACGCTGGGCGCGGCGGTGCGCCGGAGACTCTTCAGCTTCGAGGATCTCTCGCGGCTCACGGCGGCGGACCTTCAGCGCGTCCTTCGCGAGGTCGATTCCTCCAATCTCGCCCTCTCGCTCAAGGGGGCTAGCGATGGCCTCAAGGACAAGGTGTTCGGGGCGATTTCCAAGCGTGCCGCCGAGAGCCTTCGTGACGAGATCGGGATGCTCGGTGCGGTGCGTCGCAAGGAAGTCGATGCGGCGCAGGACTCCGTGATCCAGGTTGTCCGCCGACTGGAAGAAGAGGGCGCAGTCACCCTCGATAGCGATGCGGCGCAGACCCTTTCCTGAGCTTTGGGAGCCCCTCATGCCGACGACGACACTGGTGGCCTTTGATCGCCCGCTTTCCGGAGCTTACTTGCCCGGTCGCGACGGGACCTGGATGTCGGAGAGCGCCTTGGCGGCGATCCGCGTCGAGGCCTACCAGAAGGGCAGTGACGCGGCGCGGGCCTTTGCGGATCAGCAGCTGGTTGAGTTCCGGCGCGAGGTGCAGGATCTGCAGGAAGGCCTCCTGACGCGGCTGGCGGAGGTCGATCAGCGGATCACGAGCCAGCTGCAGGCGACCTTGCCGTCGCTCGCCGTCGAGATCGCGCGACGCCTGCTCGCCGGCTACGAGCCCACCCCGGAACGCGTGGTCGCCGCGTGCACCGAGGCGCTGGATCAGCTCTATCCCGAGACCGAATCCCTCGAGCTTCTGGTCAGCCCTTCCGACGCCGGGAGACTTGAGCAGGTGGACAAGGAATGGCGATCCCGGTATCCGGGACTTCGAGTCACCGCAGTGACCTCGCTGCGTCCCGGCGACTGCCAGGTCCGGAGTCGCTTTGGTCTCACCGATGCGCGACTCGATGCGAAACTGGAGTCCCTGCGGCGCGAACTGGCTCCGGAATCCACCACAAGGGCGTCATGAGCACGGCTGCGATTCCTGACTTGATCGATGCGTTGCGTTCCCAGGTGCGGACAGCCCCGGCCGTGCGGCGCGTCGGCCGCGTCACCGGAGTGACGGGCCTGATCGTCGAGAGTGACGGGCCGAACGTGGGCTTGGGTGAGCTTTGTGCGCTGCGCTCAGCGCGCGGTGACGTGGACGAATTGGCTGAGGTGGTGGGGTTCCGTGGCCAGCGCGTGCTCCTGATGCCGCTGGGGGAAATGGCAGGGTTGCATGCCGGAGCGGAGGTCGTGGCGTGTGATCGGCCCCTCGTCCCGGTCGTGGGACCGCAGCTGCTGGGCCGGGTTCTCGACGCGCTCGGTCGTCCCATCGACGGGCTCGGCCCGGTTGAGATGGCTCGACCGTCTGCATCGGCTGGCCGTCCCCCGCACCCGTTGCGCCGTCGCCGCATTGTCGAACCCTTCGTGACCGGGGTCCGCGCCATCGATGCCTTCACGCCGCTCGGGCGTGGGCAGAGGGTTGGGCTTTTCGCTGGCTCCGGGGTCGGTAAATCCACGCTGCTCTCGATGATCGCGCGCGGAGCTAAGGCGGATGTCGTGGTCATCGGCCTCGTCGGCGAACGTGGACGTGAACTCCGGGAGTTCCTGGAGAAGGACCTTGGTCCGGAGGGCTTGGCTCGCGCGGTGGTCGTGTGTTCCACCAGCGATACCCCGGCGCCGTTGCGCTTGCGCGCGGCCGGGACCGCAACGGCCATCGCCGAGGCATGGCGCGATGCCGGGGCGAACGTGCTCCTGCTCATGGACAGCGTGACGCGATTCGCCATGGCGCAGCGCGAGATCGGCTTGGCCGTGGGAGAGCCTCCGGCAACGCGCGGCTACACCCCGAGCGTATTCGCGCAGTTGCCCCGGCTGCTGGAACGCGCTGGCTCCGGAGAGACGGGCACCATCACCGCCCTGTACACCGTGCTCGTCGAGGGCGACGACTTCAATGAGCCGGTCGCGGACACGGTGCGCGGTATTCTGGATGGGCACATCGTGCTCTCGCGCACCCTCGCCCAAGCCAACCACTATCCGGCGATTGATGTCCTTGAGAGCGTATCGCGTCTGGTGCGGGACGTCTGTCGTCCGGAGCAGGTGACGCTGGCCGGGAAGGCTCGGGAGCACCTCGCGGTCTATCGGCGCAACGAGGATCTGATCACCATCGGCGCGCACCAGAAGGGCGCCAATCCCGCGCTGGATCGGGCCGTCGCCCTCCATGAGCCGCTGCGGGGATTTCTTTGTCAGTCGATCGAAGAACGCTGTGAGCGCGCCGACACGTTCGCGCGGCTTCAGCAATTGCTGGGAACAACGGGAGGAGAAAACCGATGAAGAAGTTTCGTTTTGCCCTGAGCTCCGTCGCGGTGGTGCGTGAAGTCCGGGAGGCGCTCCGTCGTGAGGTCTTTGCTGGCGCGGTGCGTGAGACCACGGCGGCGGAACGGGCCCTGGAGAAGGTCATTGCCGAGCGCGCCGCGTTGGCGGCCGCGCTGGCGGCCTCGCGGGCGGGTACGTTCCGTCCGGCGGTCCAGACCGCCGGGCTGGCGGCGCAACAGCGCGTGGCCCAGCAGGAGGTGGAAGCGACCACGGTGCTGCAACGGGCGCGGCAGGTGCTTGAACAGCGCCGGACGGAGTGGCTCGCGGCGCGGCGCGACGTGCGCTTGATCGATCAGCTCAAGGCCAAGGCGAAGGAGCGCCACCGGATCGAGGTGGCCCGCGCGGAACAGCGGGAGCTCGATGACCGTCCGAGTGCGGCTCTCCTGCCGGTCGAGGAGACGATTTCAGCCTCATGAAGACGTTGCTTCGCACACTTGGAATCGTCCTGCTCGGTCTTGTGCTTGGGGTCGGAGCGGGGCTTGGCACGGTGTGGACCGCCGCGAAATCGCTCATGCAGGAATTGCGGGTCCAGCGCGAGGAGGCGTCGCGGCCGGTGCGTCCCGAGCGCCCGTGGGATTTCTGGACCGTGGAGATCGAGTCCTTGGCCGCAGAGTTGAAGGCGCAGCGCGAGGCGCTGAATGTCCGTGCGGCGGCCTTGGATGAACGTGAGTCGCGGCTCGTGGCGGACGCCGCGGAGCTGGAGAAGGTGCGCCAGCGTTTGGAATCCTTGCGCAAGGAGATCGCTCAGCGAGTCACGGAGGTATCGGCCGAGGAAGTTAAGAATTTGAAGGCTTTGTCCGCGACCTACCGCAGTCTCTCGCCTCCGGCGGCCGTCGGTATCCTGGCCGAGATGGATCAGCAGACCGTCGTCAAGCTGCTCTCGTTGATGAAACCGAACGAGACGGCGGCGATCTTTGAGGAAATGGGGCGCTCGAACGATCCGGCGATCGTCAAGCGGGCCGCCTCGCTCTCCGAGGGACTGCGATTGCTCAACGCGACCCGAGCGGGCGTCACGCCCTAGAAGCTTCGTACCGGTTTGATCTCCGGCCGTGCCACGGAAGGCGCGGTTCACTCGCCCAGGGAAGGGGTGCTCGCATGATTACCTCATCTTCTCCTTTTCCCGCCGCGGTTCCCTCCGCTCCGCGCCCGAGTCCTGATCCAGCGTCGCCTCTCCGGTCGGTTCCTGGCCAAGAGGTGTCGCCGACGTTTGGCTCGCTGCTCAACCCGACTACCCGCGCCGGGGGCGACGCGTCAGTGAACTCTGGGGCCGAGCGCGGCGCAAGGTGTCTTGGCTCGGAGTTGCAGCGAGCCGCTGAGCTGGCCGGCGCCGACGGATGCGACGGGGTTCCGGCCGAGGAAGCGGCCGGAGCGTCTCGTCGGGAGGACGAAGATCGGGCGCGTCTCGTCTCCGAATCCTCGTCGTGGATCGCGATACCCGCGGCCGGTCCGGATGTCCCGTTGGCGACGTGCCCCGCCTTCTCGTCAGTGGAGTTCATCCACGGCGAGGCAGTCGAGGAAACGGCGGGCGCCGAGGTTTACTCCGACGCTGCAGCGCCCATCGGAACGCGCGCGCCCCTCTCCGCGCACGCGCTCTTCGTGCTCAATCCGCAGATGTCTCGAACCGCGCCCGCCAGCGTGGCTCGCGATGGCGTACTCACGAGCGCGCCGGGCATTGGTCCGCAGCAGGTAGTCGGCCCGGCGGGCGAGCCCGGCGGGGACGAATCTGCCCTGCGTCCCAGCGCGGCCGAGCCGGCCCCGGCGGAAAATGCCCCCTTACGTGGAGCGCCGGAAACGCCGGCCGAAGACCGGGTGGGGATGCTCGGGTTTGAACGTGACCGCACGAGTACCGTCCGTCGCGAAGGCGCAAGTTCCCGGAACGCCGTTCCGTCGGAGTGGACGGAGGCCGCTGCAGGTCTCGAGGCTTCAGCCCTGCAGGACACGAGCGATGCCGCTCCGATGGGACGACCGACGTTGCCGCGCAGCGATGTCGGTGCCTTGGCGTCAGCAGCGCAGGTCGCGACGTCGGAGAACGGGGATGATGCCCGAATCTTCCTCGCGCCCGACCGCGCCGCAGACACGCGACACCTGGGCGACGATCGCGGACGGTCACACCCGGCGGCAGAATTTTCCCGTGCGCAAGCAGAGGGCGAACCGATCGCTCCCATGTCCGAGCGATCGACCCAGCGTCCCGAAAAAAAAGATGTGCTATTCTCTGATCAGAAGGTGGAAGCGAAAGCTGTTCCGGCGGTTGGCATCGAAGCTGCAAATGCGCCCGCAGTCATGCGAAGCGACTCTCCCACCACTCCTACCCCCGGCGTTACGACGGGCAGCGTCGCTCCGATGCTGGTCGGTGCGGGGCATGTGGGCGAGGTGCGCGTACTGGAAGGAAGCGCGCCTTGGACCGCGGTCGGGCGCGTGTTGGACGCAGCGGATGTCCTCTGGGCCACCGATCGTGCCGGCGTTGATCTCAAGTTGCAGCTCGGCGGTGAGGGTGTCTGGGTGCGCGTGGACTATCGGGATGGCGAGGTGACGGCGACCTTCCGTGCTGACTCGCCCGAGCTGCGCGATCGGCTGACGGCGGCGTGGCACCAGCATGTCGCCGGAGTCGGCGAGCAGCGGCCCTATCGCCTTTCCGAGCCTCTCTTTTCCATGAGCGATGATCGTGCCACCGGTTCGTCGGCGCACGGATCGTCGGCCGAGGGCGACACCAGTCGCAGGGGCTCGAGTGGTCGCGAGGCGGCGGACTCGGCTTCAGGCGAGCGGATCGGAGGAGTGCTGCCCTTTTCCGCAGCGCGTGGTTCGTCCCCGTCCGAGGTCAACCGAATCAACGACCGCAGCAGCCGTCGTCGCTTGAGCGTGTTCGCCTAATCCTTCACCCCCATGCCCATCTCATCCGCTACCTCTTCGCCCTCGATTGCCGCGCTCACCGCGAACCCTGGCAACGCTGCCGCGGCGCGCGTCACCAAGCGCACGCTTGGTCAGGAAGACTTTCTCAAGCTCATCACCGTCCAGCTTTCGAGTCAGGATCCGCTCAAGCCGATGGAGGACACGGCCTTCATCGCGCAGATGGCGCAGTTCAGCAGCCTCGAGCAAAGCTCGCAGCTGACCCGCGAGTTTTCGGCGATGCGCAGCCTCAACGAGCTGAACTCGGCCGGCGCGATGCTCGGTCGTCAGGTGACCGTGAAGTCCGGTGAAGACCAAACCGTCACCGGAGTGGTGCAGGCGATCGACAGCACGGGCGCGGCGCCTCGCCTGCTGATCGACGGCAAACTTTACCCGACCTCCGCGGTGACGCGCGTCGAGATGTACGCGCCGACGGATCCGCGGCCGGCGGCCTGACCTGCGGGTTCCGCACTGCGTCGTGATGCATTTCCAAGACAACCCATAACCTCTCGTTCAAAACCATGTCCCTCCTCGGTACCCTCAACACCGGTGTCAGTGCCCTCCGCTCCTTCTCCAAGGGGCTTGAAGTCGTTGGCAACAACATCGCCAACGTGAACACGTCGGGCTTCAAGAGCTCGCGCGCCACCTTTTCCGATAGCTTCAGCAATACGGTCCGCAGTGCGGTGCCGTCCGCCTCGAGCGTCGTCGCTCTGTCCTCCACGCAAGTCGGCACCGGGGTGAAGTTGAACGCCGTTGCGGGCAAGTTCACGCAGGGTGCGCTGAACGCGACCGGCGTGATCACGGACCTTGGGGTCTCCGGCAGTGGATTCTTCCGCGTGGTGAACCCGACGGACGACGCGCAGTACGTCACGCGCGCGGGTGCATTCCGGTTGGACTACGAGGGGAACCTCGTGACGGGTCAGGGCTATCGGGTTCAGGGACTTACGGGCGGATCTGCGGGTTCGCCTCCGACCACGGTGGGCGACATCAAGCTCGGAACGCCGCCGGCTGGCACGGCGCTGCAGTCGCTGTCCATCGACCGATCCGGCAACCTGATCGAATTCTATTCGAACGGCAGCTCGGCGATCACGAACCGGGTTTTGCTGCAGAACTTCAATGATCCGAACGAGCTCAAGAAGGTCGGCGATAGCCTCTTTGCCGGTCTCGAGGCCGCTGGTCCGGTCGGTGGCGTGAATCTCGCGGCCGCCAACAACGGGCCGGGTGAGAATGGCCTGGGCGCGATTGAGGCGGGCACCTTGGAGCTCTCCAACGTCGATCTGACCGAGGAGTTCGCGGACATGATCACGATGCAACGGTCGTTCCAGGCCAGCTCGCGGCTCGTGACGGTTTCGGACTCCGTGCTCGAAGACATCGTGAATCTGAAGCGCTGATTTTTGCCCCCCTCTGACCGCTGCCCGCATGTCTGCGAAGTCCGAAAACCCTCCTGCGTCCGGTGCCGCCGATGTGGCTGCGCCCGCGGCCGCCAAGGCTCCGTCGAAGCTCGGCGCACTCCTGCCGGTGATCCTCGTGGTCGTGCTGGCCCCTGCGGTGTCGTGGGCGGTCGCGCAGTTTGTGCTCCTCCCGCAGCTGAAGGCGGAGCTGATCAAGGCCTTGCCCGCCGCAGCTGCGGGTGCGGCCGCGGCCGGTGCCCCGCCCGCGGCGACGCCGGCTCCCGGCGCACCGGCCAAGGCGGAGAAGGCGGACAAGGAGGGAGGGCATGGCAAGAAGGGTGAAGCGGCGGGCGTGGGTCACTCCTACACCTTCGAGAACATCGTGGTGAATCTCGCCGGAACCATGGGCACGCGCTACCTGAAGACCACCTTCATGGTCACTGGCAGCGATCCGACGCTCCGCGCCCAGTTCGAGGCCAACCGGCCACGGATGATTGATCTCTCGCTGAACGTACTCTCCTCGCTGACGCTAGCTGATCTGGATGAACCGGCGGCGAAGAACATCCTGCGTGAGAAACTCAGCGCCGCCTACAATCAGGCGCTCGGGCGCAAGGTCGCCGAGCAGATCTACTTCTCGGACTTCGTCGTCCAGTAAACGATGTCCTCGACGGAGAGCCCCTCAGCACCGGTGGAGAGCGCCGAACCCCCGCAGGCGGAAGCGCCGGTGGCGCCCGCGTCCGTGACCGCTCCCGTGGAGCCGACGGGCCCCAGCGTGGAGCGGGCGACCGTTTACAGCAGCGCGGGTTCCCGGGCCGACGTGGCCGTTTCGGCTCATGACTTTCGGCGGCCGGGGCGCCTGACGGAGACGGACCTTCGCCGTCTTCGGGAGCGTCATGATGAGTTCGCTCGGCATCTGGCGGCGCGCATCTCGTTGTTTCTCCGAATGGAGTTCTCGCTGAAGGTCACCTCCCTCGCGACTCCCTCCTACCGTGGACTGATCGACACCTTCTCGGAGCCGACCCACGTCTGTCTCTTTCGGATGGAACCGCTCGCGGGCGTGGGCCTGCTGGAGATTCCGCCCCGTCTCGCGTTGACGTTGATCGATCGCCTCCTCGGGGGCCCGGGTAAGCCGGCGACCACGTTGCGGGCGCTCACGGAGATCGAGATCGCCCTGCTGGAAGACGTCGCGCGGCTCGTGACGGATGAGTGGTGTGGCCACTGGACCCTCCCGACGCCGTTGAAGTCGGTGATTTTCGGCAATGAGCGCAGCGGACGCTTCCTCCGCACGGCGCCGGGGGATACCATGATGCTTGCGCTGACCCTGGAGACCGCCCTCGGTGAGGGCGTCGAGACGCTCCGCCTCGCGGTGCCATATCCGATGATCGAACCGGCGGTGAAGGCAGTCTTGCCGGTGCGCAGCCGTGAGTCCGCCCGCGAGTCTCGTCCCGCACCCTCAGCGTCTTCGTGGCGGCCCATTTACGAGCAAGTCAGCGTGCCGCTGCATGCGGAGTGGGATGCGTTCACGCTCTCGCTCCGGGACCTCAGTGAGTTGCAGATTGGCGACGTGCTCGAGTTGCCCGCGGGTATCGTGGACCGCACCCGTGTCGCGCTGAACGCGCAGACTAAATTCATCGCGACGGCGGGCCTCGAAGGCACGCGCGTCGTCGTCAAGCTTACCCAGCGTCTCGATTCCGGAGATCCCAGTCATGCCCACCCTTGAAGAAAAATCCCTCGACCTAGTTCTTGATGTGAAGGTCAAGGTCGCCGTCCAGATTGGCTCGTGCCAACTCCCGATGCGGGAGGTGTTGGGATTGAGCCCGGGAGCAGTCGTGCAGCTTGACCAGCACGCGAGCGACCCGGTGGGCCTTTACGTCAACGACCGTCTCGTCGCCTACGGCGAAGTGGTCGTCGTGGAGGACAACTTCGGCATCCGGATCACCGAGTTGGTGGGCGGATCGGCGCGGTCCACCCCCAACGCGTGAAGGCCGATCCGGAGGCGGCCATGACGCGGTGTGCGCACGCGAACGCGGGGCGTTTGGAACGCCTTGCGATCCACCGATTGGGAACGTGGGTCGGGTTACTGCTCGCTGGGCTGCTGATCGCCGCGCCGCTGCGCGCAGATCCGCGGGAGACCCCCGGTGGCTTCGCGCCTGGGACGGTGATTTATCCGCAAGGCGCGGGTCCGACGAAAACGGAGCCGTTGCCCGCGGATTCGGGAAACTCGCGCGGATGGCTGCTCGCGGTGGCGGGAGCCTTGGCCGCTGGCGGCGTTTGGGTTTTGTGGCGTCGGCGGGCGACGGAGGGGCTGCGGGGGGTGGGCCGCGCCATCGTCGTCGAGGAAACTCGATCCCTGGGCAATCGACAGTACCTCGTGGTCGCAGCGTGTGACGGGCGTCGCTTTCTGCTCGGCGTCACTCCTGGCCGGATTCAATTGGTGGCGCCCCTCGATGAGCGCAAACCGGAGGATGCGTCATGAGTTGGCGTCGTCGCTCCTCGTGGTTTTTTCTGTCGCTCGGCCTGCTTGCCCTGGCGGAAACCTTGCTGGGCCAGACGCCGGTCTCGCCGAACGAACCCTCGGCAGCCGTCGCTCCGTCGGTTTCGTCGGCTCCGAATCCAGCGGGCGCGAGCGGGCCGGCAGTGATCGCTGGTGGTGCGGCCTCGACCCCCTTACGGCTCAACATTGGATTGGAAGGCGGGGGGAAGCCGGCCGACGTGAGTGTCGCGATCCAGCTCGTGGTGTTGATGACGCTCCTGACGCTGGCGCCCTCGCTCGTCATCCTGATGACAAGTTTCACGCGCATCGTGATCGTGCTCGGATTCGTGCGGACGGCGATCGGGGTGCCGTCAGCGCCGGCGAATCAGATCATTGTGGGTTTGTCGCTGTTCCTGACCTTTTTCCTGATGGGACCGGTCTTTGACCGGATGAATGCCGAGGCCCTGCAGCCGTATCTTGCCGGCGAGATGACCTCGGTGCAGGCGGTGGAGAAGGGGACCGTGCCCTTGCGGGAGTTCATGTTGAAGCAGACGCGGACGCGGGATTTGGAGTTCTTTCTCGAACTCGGACGCTTTCCCCCGACGAAGGTGGAGGACCTTCCCTTGCGCGTGGTCGTTCCCGCGTTCGTGATCAGTGAACTGCAGACCGCATTCCAGATGGGGTTCCTGCTCTTCCTTCCCTTCCTGGTGGTCGATTTCCTGGTTTCATCGATCTTGATGGCGTTGGGCATGATGATGATGCCGCCGGCGATCGTTTCCCTGCCGTTCAAGCTCCTCCTCTTCGTCTTGGTGGACGGCTGGCACCTCGTGGTGCGGAGCTTGGTGGAGAGCTTCCGCTGAGTGAAGCGTGCGAGGAAAGGACGACACATGAACCCGGAGCTCGCGATTGACCTGTTCAAGGGAGTGGTGGTGTTCTCGCTCTACGTGGTGGCGCCGTTTCTTGGGCTACTTCTCGTGGTGGGCTTCGTCGTCAGCCTCTTTCAGTCGGTGACCAGCATTCAGGAGCAGACCCTGATGTTTGCGCCGAAACTGGCGGCTTTGGCGGGCCTGTTGCTGTTGGCATCGCCGTGGCTCCTGCGGGTCCTGTCGGAGTACGCGACCGCGATGATCACCCGGATGGGGACGCTCGGGCACTGAGGGTTGGGACGAGAGGTGTGCGATGCCGGTCGACCTGGGCTTTTGTTGGTTGATGGTCGTGTTGCGGGCCACCGGTGTGGTCGTGTTGCTTCCGACGCTGGCGGGCCGCGCGCTGCCGCCGACGGTGCGCGTTGGACTGGCGGTGTGCCTCGCGGGCTTGCTTTACGGGATCGTCCCGCACCGTTCGGTCCCTGAGACCCTGTCGGTGCTCGTTGCTGCGGTGATCGGCGAGGTGGTGCTGGGGCTGGCGATGGGATTCGTGGGTCGGCTGGCGTTTTCGGCCGTCGAACTGGCGGGTCGTCTGATCGCGAACGAAATCGGACTGACTGCTGCACCGGGGTTCGACGCTCCTCAGCCCGGTCAGGAGCCGCTGGCCGCGTTCCTTGCGGTGTTTGCCGGCGTGATGTTTTTCGCGCTGGGAGCGCATTTCGGCGTGCTGGCGGCGTTCAGCCGGAGTTTCGAGTTCGCGCCGGCGGGAATGGCTGGCTTCGGGCCTGCGGCCAGCGAGACCCTGATTCGCGGCACCGGGCACATCCTCGAGCTTGGCTTGCGCATCGCGGCGCCCTTCATCGCGCTGAACTTTCTCGTGAACCTTGCCTTTTCCGTTCTCGGGCGGGCGGTACCCCGGATGAATGTCTTCATCCTGAGTTACTCGGTGCGCTTGCTCGGCGGATTTATTCTCCTCGCGGGCGCGGGCGCGCTCATCGCGCGCTATCTCGTGGTGGAGTTCAACGGGCTGCCCTTCCAGTTGCTGGAGATCTTGCCGCCGCGCCGCTGAGAGCCTCGCGCACGGGCGGCAGAAAATGCCCG
>CAIOYO010000210.1 GCA_903862595.1 uncultured Opitutaceae bacterium
ATACCTGCGCGACCTCGCCGCTCCGAGCCAGGGAACCATCGTCCTCTACAATCACGGCGACTGGTTCGGCGAGCCCGAGAACCAGATCCGGATCATCGCGGCCGCCGGCACGGAGCGACTTGGGATGGTCTATAACTTTCACCATGCCCATGCGCAGATCGACCGCTTCGGCGACCTCCTTCCGAAGATGCTCCCGCACCTCCGTGCCGTCGTGATCAACGGCATGCGACCGGAGGGCCCCAAGATCCTGCCAGTCGGATCGGGCTCGCACGAGCGTCGCATGCTCCGCCTGCTCGCCGAATCGGGCTACCAAGGCCCCATTGGGATCCTCGGCCACGTCGAGGACGCTGATGTCGGGGAAGTACTGCGGCGCAATCGCGACGGACTGCACGCCATCGTCGCCGGACGCTGAAGCGGCTCGCGCGAAGGCTCTCAACACCGGCGCAACGCCTCTCATGGCGTGCCGATCCCCGATCGGCTACGCTACCGGGAGGAATCCATGTTCACCACGGCCCGCGTACTTCTCGTCGTTGCACTCCTGCTGGCTCCCCTTCACCTGCGCGCGGCGGGGGACCCGCCCGTCACCCCCGGGGCGATCCCCGCGGTGGGCTGGGTGCTCGACCTCCTCCGCGAGACCAGTGGGAAAAAGATCCTCTCGGGGCAGCAGGAACGGATCGACTGGTTCGGACTCGATAACGAAGGGAACATCGACTTCGTGACCCGCGCGACCGGGCTCACGCCGGCGGTGCGCGGTTTTGATTTCATGTTCTACACGGTCAGTGCCGACGGTCGTTCCGGGCAGCGGGCGGCGGAGCGGGCGATCCACTGGGCGCGTCGCGGCGGCCTCGTGCAGTTCTGCATCCACTGGTTCGTCGATACCGGATCCGCGCCGGGAAACCCAAAGTTCTACACCAGCGAAACCTCCTTCGACATTCGTCGGGCACTGGAGCCCGGCACGCCGGAGAATGCGGAGTTCATGCGGGAGATGGACCTGATCGCCGGCGAGCTCGCCAAGTTGCGCGACGCGGGCGTGCCCGTGATCTGGCGGCCATTCCACGAGTGCAGCGGTGGCTGGTTCTGGTGGGGTGCGAAGGGCCCGGAGCCCTTCAAGCAGGCTTACCGGCTGATGTTCGATCGCTACACGCGCGTGCACGGGCTCACGAACCTCATCTGGTGCTACAACCCCACGGAGTCGATCGGCGCACTCGAGGCGTGGTATCCCGGAGACGACGTGGTCGACCTCATCGGACTCGACATCTATCCGTCCGCCGGGACGCACCCCCATTACCCGGAAGTGTTCCGGCGCTTCCGCGATTTCACGCAAGGAAGGAAGCCCGTGACGCTGACGGAGAACGGGCCCATTCCCGATCTGGACGCGATGTTCGCCGACGGGACGGGCTGGCCGTCGTTCTGCACGTGGAACGGGTTTGAGTCCGATCCGGCGCAGAACAGCACGGCGTTCCTGCAGCGCGTCTACCGCGATCCCCGGACGATCACGCTGGAAACAATGCCTGATGTCTACCGCCAACGCAGCCGTCCACCGAGCATCGCGCTGGCGCCCCGGAATCTGACCGTGACACCCGGCACGACCGCGAGTCTGGGCGTCGTGGCGAACGGTTCGGGCACCCTGCGGTTCCAATGGCTCCGCAACGGACAGCCGCTTGCCGGCGGCACCGAGGCCACCCTGACCTTGCCCCGGGTGGCCGCTGCCGACGCCGGAACCTACGCCGTGCGGATCGCCAACGAGTTCGGCTCCGTGGAGTCACCCGCGGCGACGCTCGCGCTCGGGACCAACCCGACGCCGCCGGGTCCACCGCAACTCGCGAACCTCTCCACCCGGGCGGCGCTGGGCACGCGAGGCGACCTCCTCATCGCCGGCTTCGTGATCCAAGGAGAAGGCGTGAAGCGAGTGCTGATCCGGGCCATCGGCCCGACGCTCAGCGCGTTTGCAGTACCCTCGCCCCTGCCGGACCCTGCGATGACCCTGGTCGATGAATCGGGACGCGCCCTCGCCGAGAGTGATGACTGGTCCCCGGCGGATGCGTCCCTGCCGGCCGCGTTCGCCGCGACGGGCGCCTTCGCGCTGCCGACGGGGAGCCGCGACGCCGCCCTCATTGCCTCTCTTCCTCCCGGATCCTACACCGTGCTGGTCCGGAGCGCCGATGCCGTCAGCGGCGGCACCGTCCTCGCCGAGATCTACGATCTCGCGCCGACTGCCTCTGCGCGGCTCGTCAATCTCTCCACCCGCGGTGCAGCCAGCACGTCGCAGCCCCTGATCGCGGGCTTTGTTTCCCGTGCGGCGGCTCCGCGAGCGTGGTTGATCCGCGCGGCGGGGCCTGCCCTCACCCGCTTTGGCGTCGAAGGAGCGCTGCCCGATCCGCAACTGACGGTCACGAGCCCGACCGGAGAGTGGATCGCGGCGAATTCCGGCTGGAGCCGAGATCCGGTGGGCGCCGCGGTGACCGCGCAACGCGCCGCGCAGGCCGGCGCCTTCCCGTTCGTGGCCGACGCGCGCGACGCTGCGGTGGTCGTCGATCGCGCTCCCGGAGGGACTACCGCGATCATCGGCGCGGCGAGCACCGCGCGCGGCACGGTGCTCGCAGAAATCTACGAGCTACCCTGAGTCTCGACTCTCTCGCGATTTCGTTGGCTGGACCGACGCCCGTCGGCCGGACTCACGGTTGCGTTTCGTAGAGTCGGAACAGCCCGCTGTGATCGAGATCGCCGAGGCCTCTCTCGTGAACAAGTCGCTCCCACTGCTGCAGCGAATTACGGAGCGTCGCTGAATCGAGTCCGACCGAAGCAGCGAGCTCGCTCATCAGGCGCACATCCTTGAGCTGCAGCTCGGCGCGCCCGCCGGGCTGGAAGTCGCGCTTCACCATGCGCTCGCCATGCAGATCGAGAATGCGACTTTCCGCGAATCCCCCGAGCAACGCCCGGCGCACCAAGGCGGGATCCACGCCCGAGAGCTCGGCCAAGCGAAGCGCCTGAGCGACCGCATCGATGGTCTGCGCCACGATGAGCTGGTTGGCGAGCTTGGTGACCTGGCCGCTTCCGCTGGCCCCGAGGTGAGTGATCTTCTTCCCGCACACCTGCAACACCGGCAAGGCCCGCCGGACGTGTTCATCACTGCCACCCACCATGATGGTGAGCGACGCCGCTTCCGCGCCCACTTGACCTCCCGAGACGGGGGCATCGACCCAGTTCACCTGTTGCGCCCATCGCTTCGTCTCCGCTACTCCCGTGGTACCGAAGTCGATGATCAGCGCATCCGGGTGCAGCCCCTCATGCAGGCCACCCGGACCAAACACGACCTGCTCGACCACCTCGGTCGTCGTCAGATTGATGCAGATCACGCCCCCACCCGCGCTGCGAGCGAGCTCCGGCAGACTCTCGGCGCGGCGCAAGCCGAGCCGAGCCGCGGCTTCGGCCGGCGCGGCGGAGCGGTTCCATACGACCACCTCCGCTCCGGCCTCATGCAGGTGGCGCGCGTTCGCCCGGCCCATGTTGCCGAGGCCGACAAATCCGATCTTGTGCCCGACGAGCGGCTTGCTCATGTGGAGGAACTGACCGCGAGCGCCGGTCAAAGGCAATTCCGTTCCCCGTTCCTCGTATGAAGATCCTCGTCACCGGCGGCGGCGGTTTCCTCGGTTCTCAACTGGCGCAACGCATCATCGCGCACGGTTCTCTCTGCGGCCGGACCGTCACCGAGATGGTGCTCCTCGACGCCGCGTTTCGCGCGCCACCGACGGATGCGCGCGTCCGTCACGTCACGGGCGACATCAGCGACCGCGCGACGGTCACGGCGGCCGTTGGCGCGCACTGCGATGTCATCTTCCATCTGGCGTCGATGGTCAGTGGCGAATGCGAAGCCCGCTTCGACGATGCGCTCCGGGTCAACCTCGATGGCGGGCGGAACGTCTTCGAGGCCGCCCGGGCCGCCGACGGCCGTCCCCGCGTCATCTTCGCCAGCAGCGTCGCCTGCTATGGCGGGCTGGACATGACCCAGACGATGTCAGACGCGACCAAGCAGCTCCCCCAGACCACCTACGGCATGACGAAGGCGATCGGCGAGATGATGGTGAACGACTACACCCGGAAAGGTTGGATCGACGGCCGGACGGTGCGCCTCCCGACGGTGATCGTGCGCCCGGGCAAGCCAAACGCCGCCGCTTCGGGCTGGGCCAGCGGGATGTTCCGCGAGCCACTCCACGGTGAACCGTGCCTTCTGCCCGTCCGTCGCGATCAACCCCATCCGATGACCGGCTATCGCACGGCGATCGACTCCTTCATCATCCTCGCCGAGGCCGACGAGGCACGGCTGGGCAAGGACCGCGCTTACGTACTCCCGGCGCATCGCGTAACCCCGCAACTGGCCGAGAGCGTCATCCACGAGGTCGCGGCGGAGCGGGGTCTCCGGCTTGGACCCATCGTCGACGCCTTCGACGCGCGCATTCAGGACATCGTCGATAATTGGCCGCAGCAGGTCGACGGGGAGCGGGCCGTAGCCCTTGGAGCACCGCGTCCTCCCGCGCTGAAGGTCATCGTCGAGCAATACATCGAGGACTTTCTCCACCGTTGACCGCGCCCCGCGCAGGCGCGGCGGCGGGCGATCAAGCGGCCACGGCTCACCACCGCGCACCCGCACCTCGGACACGCGGGTGCGCCCGCCGCCTCAGGGTCCGTTCAGGAAAAACTCGTCGCGAGGAAACAAGTCCGTGAGGGGGGCGACCCGGCGCGGCCGTTCCGGACTCCAGCGCACCGCCTGATCCGCGAACAGTGTCGACCAATCGTCAAACCCCGGGGTGCCCGCACGCAGGTGCGCGAGGTGGGCGGGATCGCGGAACGCCTCCCGGAGCCGCTCCGGGTCGAATGCGATCGGATCGTTGGATCCGACCAACACCGCGGCGGGCAGCAGCAGCAACGCATGCGGGAAAACCGCGACGAACGTATCGACCGTGCGCTGCGTCGGAGCCCATTGCACGTAGAGGCCACCTGGGGCCAGGCGCTGGCGGACCTGCTCGAGAAATTCTGCGCTGTAGAGCAGGCCCGACTGCGAGGCTTCGGGCAGGACCGCGTCGGCCTCGATGACATCATAAGTCCGGCTCTCGCGCGCAAGGAAGCGGCGCCCGTCGCCGTACTCGAAGGTCCAGCGTGGGTCGGCTTGCATCCTTGCCACCGGAGAGTCGGGGTAGCGTGCGGCGACCTGCTGCAGAACGGTGAGCACCGGTTCGACGATTTCAACGGCCCGGACTTCCGACTCGGGACGGATGCCGCAAGCCCAAGGCGTTCCACCACTGCCCACGCCGATGGCCAGGACACGTCGCGGCGATGGATGCAGCAGCGGCCCCACCGCGCCGAGGAACTGATGGATATCGAGGAAGGGCAGGCGGGCCTGACTAAATCCCTGGATGAAGAAGTGTCCCCTGCCCTCTGGACCTGCGTCGCGCTCAGCCCGGAAGACGACTACGCCCGAACGATCCTCGGCGAGGATCGCGGTCTGCCCGTCGCGCACAGCATGCAGCCGCGACCAGAAAGCTTGGTTATCGGGTAAGAGCAGCAGGCCCAGCACGCAGGCCGCCGCGAATCCGGTCTCCGGTAGACGCAGCCGCCTCGCGCGGACCAACCAGATCACCAGCATGATCAGCGTGAGAGCCGCTAGGAGCTTCAGCGTGCCAACGGTCCCGAGCCAGTGCAGCGCGAAGAGGCCCGTCACCAGCGAGCCTCCCGCATTGCCGAGGATGTTGGCGAACTGCACCCAGCCCACGCGGGTCCCGACCGCCGCCACGTCTCGCTGCACTGCCTTCTGGACGAAGGCGAACGTGAGTCCCAGCACGAACGCCGGCGGACCGACCAGCGCCGTGGCGAGGCCGGCCATCGCCAGCAGCGCCGCAGGACTGAGCCGATTTCCTTCGACGTTCAAGACGCCGGCCAGCGGTCCATCCGGAAACGCGAACCAGAGCAGCGCGATCAGGGTCATGGCCAACCCGAAGCCGCCACCCTGAGCGATGAAGAAGGCGGGGCGGGGATCCGTGATGCGCCGCAGGAGCCGGACACCGACCGCCATACCGAGACCATCGGCGAGCAGGAAGATCCCGAGCACCGTCGGAAACAGGTACGCATGATACTGCCCGACCTGACCCATCAGGCGCACCCACAGGATTTCCAGGGCGATGAAAACGAAGCCCGAGAAGAAGACCCACACGCACCAGATCGGAAGACCGCCGTGGGTAGTGTTTTCCGGCACCGGCCCGGCGTCCCGGAGCGGAGGCGGTGCCTTGCTCGCCCGAGGCAGAAAACTTAGCGCGAGCAGTGCCGCGGAGAAATTCACCGCCGCCGCCAGCCGAAGCACGTCGACCACTCCCAGATTCCCGATCAGGAACCAACCGCCCAGCAGCGCACCGAGGCCCGCCCCCAGCGTGTTCAGTCCATTCAGCCAACCGATCCGTTCCGCCAATCCCTCGACGGAGTTCGACACCGCCCGCGAGAGCAAGGGCAGCGACGCACCCATCAGCGCGGTCGGAAGCAGCAGGCCAAGAAAGCACACCGCAAACCGCGTGAACGGCTCGCCGAACGATCCCGCGAGATCCCGGGCGAGCCAGTCATAGAGGAACAACTTGGAGACCAGCGCGAACCCGCCCACGCCGCACTCAGCGAGCGCGAAGGCCAGGACCGCCCGAACGGGGGTCAGACGATCTGCAAGCATCGCACCAAGGATCGATCCAAGACCTAATCCGGCGAGAAACGCTCCCACGACCAGCGCCGCCGCCACGGCGTCGGATCCCGCGAAAACGCCCAGCATCCGCTGCCACGCCACCTGGCAAAGCAACGCGGCGAAGCCGGAACCGAAGAAGGCGAGAAAGAGCCGTGACATGCAGGGAGCGAAGCGGTGCCGGCGCATCGCGAACGCGCGAGCTCCGGTTTGCCGCCGGACAGTTTTCCCGTCACCACGCCGATGACAAACCAAAGCGTGCTCCTGCCAAGGATACGGGACGACGCGGCGCCTCAGCGCCAAGAGCCAGCCCCCGCGAAGGGAACCCAGCAGCAGTACCTACCGGCCATCCGCGAACGTGCCGGCACGATCACTTCGGGCGAGCTCTTGGATTTGGTGCGGCGTTGAAGCTCCCGCGCGGCGCGGACTCGATCGGGCGCGCGCATCCAGCCTTCCGGCCGATCAGTGGGCGCCGAAACGCTCATCCTCCGGGAGAGGCTTGTCCTTTGTCTCCGGAGCGAACGGCAGCACGATGAGCCCGAGCAGGAACACCGCGCACATGGTGAGAGCGGCCGGTCGCATGGGTTCGGCGTAGTCCGCGTAGACCTCCGTCTTCAGGAGACCGATCAAGGGGACGCCCGCCGCAGCGACAAAACGGCCGACATTGTAGCAGAAGGATGTGCCCGTGCTCCGCAGGTGCGTCGGGAAAAGTTCGGGAAGGTAGATCGCGTAGACCGCGAAGACCGAGAGCTGGAAGAAGCCCATGATCGGGATGAGCCAGAAAGTCTGGCTAGCGTCGCGATAGAACTGGAACGCACACGCCGTCGCGATCATCGACGTCGTGAAGGCGAGGGCGAAGGCACGGCGGCGTCCCAGACGCGCCGCCACCCAGCTCGCGGTCAGCATGCCGAAGAAGGCTCCGATCTGCAGCGTGAGCAGGCCCCAGCTCGCCCACTTGTCCACCAGCGGCCCGATCTCCGCCTTCGTCATTCCCTGCGCAAGGTACGTCTTGGTCAGGACGGTGCGGATCAATTCCGGGGTGAAGAAGCCGATTCCCCAGAGACCGATGACGCCGGAGCAGACGAGCAGCATGCCGAGAATAGCATTGCGGCGCCACCGGGGATCGCGGAACAGCTCCACGTAGGTAAAGGCGCTGTGGCGATCGAGTTCGCCGGAATCCTTCATCCGCTGCCAGCGCTCGGGTTCCTTCATGCGGGCACGGATGATCAGGGCGAGGAAGGCCGGAATCGCTCCGATCACGAACATCCAGCGCCACGAGTTGCCGAGCGAGATCACCCCGGCGGTCTCAAGGCTGGCCATACCCATTCCGATCAGCGCGGCGGAGATGTTGCCGATGGCCGAGAGCGCCTGCAGTGCGCCGAGTGCACCGGAGCGCGAACGCGCCGGCATCACCTCGGCGAGCAGCGCCACGCCCACGGCGAATTCTCCCCCCACTCCAAGGCCCGTGATGAAGCGATAGAACGCGAAGTCCCAGAACGAGGTCGAAAGCGCACTCAGGCCCGTACACAGGGAGTAGATCAGGATCGTGATCATCATCGTCTTCGCCCTCCCGATGCGGTCACCCAGGGCACCAAAGATGAGTCCACCCGTCGCCCAGCCGGCGAGGAACACCGAGGTCGCGTACCCGCCCCAGAGTACCGGATCACTGCCCTCCGGCAGGAGCGCCTTCATCGCCGGCATGCGCGACAGCGTGAAGAGCTGCTGATCAAGGCAGTCGAAGAGCCAGCCGAGCGCGGCGACCGCGAAGACAAACCAATGGTAACGGGTCAGGCCATGCCACCAGCGACCGGCACTCGGAGCAACAGGGGAGGAACTCATTGGGAACAAGAGGGCTCAGGAAGTCGGCGACGCGCCTTGCCGGAACGCAAGCCCGCAGAAGAGCGGGGCGAGGCGCCAGGCCGACGAGCGCCACACGGCGGATCGGCCCACTCCGGCATGAGAATCGCCGCCGCGCGGCGACAGTCGCCCGTGGCGCGTCCGCCCTGTGGGCCATCACGACCCCTCGTCGCATCCGGCCCCAGAGCCGCCACGCGGCGCGATGTCACCTTCCGGGCCGGTGATCACGGTGCACGGGGTGGCTGCTCCGCGACGAGGCGGCGTACCTCGTCGTGCTTTCGTTCGCGCTCGGCGTCGCACTCCGGCGAACCCCGACCCAATTCGCGGCAGAGCGTCGGACGACGCTCATAGATGGAGCAATGAAAGCTGACCTCGCCCGACCCGGAATCCCGGCGCCACACCAGCGCGGCACAGTGGCCGGCTTCCATTCTCAGGTACGCGCGATTCCCGACGAACCATGCCCAGCGGTCGGCGTCGGGACCGAGAGCGGCCCAGTCGTCGCCGAGCAATCGGACGTACGTCGGCGAATCAGAGAAGCAGCAGGCCCCGCAGGAACGGCAGTCGGCGGGCGCCTCCATCGCCACACGCGATCCCCGAACTAGCGGCGCAGATGCCGCAGAATCTGTTCGTGACCGCGGATGTACTCGTAGCGAGCACCGAGCTCCTCGAGCTCATCATCCGACACCTTCTGCGCGAGGGCGGGATACTTCTCGTTGGCCTTGTCGAGCGCGGAGCGCAGATCCTTCGTGATCTGCCGCCAACGCAGCACCTCACGATCATAGGCTTGCTGCGCAGCGGAACGTCGGCCGATGACCTGAGCGGCCGTCTCGATGTACTTTTTCAGGGGATCCATGGCGAGGGTGACGCGGCCTCGACCGAATCAGACCAGGCGCCCGGAATCAACCCGCTCCTGCGCTAATTCTTCCCCTGGCTGCGTGTTAGGGAGCACTTCCGAGCCGGTCACCCATCCTCGCGTACGTCTCGCGGAACTGGCTGGACTGCTCCAGCACGTCCGCATCGAAGCGAATCCGTCCCCGGGCGAACACGGTGATGACGCAGGATCCGCCGAACTTGAAGAGCCCCTTCTCCTCGCCCTTCGGAAGCGGGCGACCCGAGACGTACGTCTCCACGATGCTGCCCACATTGGTCGCTCCGACCTCCAGCATCGCGACCCGGCCGAATTCCGGTGAGTCGATCAGCGTGAGCCGACGCTTGTTCTGCGTCAGGTACTCCACGTTCCGTCGGAGAGCGATCGGGCTGACGGAGTAGAGCCAGCCACCGATCAGGCGTCCGTCATCCGGCGTGCCGGCGACCGGAAAGTGGAAGCGGTGGTAGTCGACCGGGCACAGACGGGAGATCAGCATTGAACCCCCGGCAAACTCGGCCGCCAGTTCCGGGCCTCCCAGCAATTGCTCGAGGGAGAAAGTCGCGCCCTTCACGTAGAATCCCGGCGCGGTCGCGACGTCCGCGAAGGCGAGGTGGCGTCCGTCGGCGGGGAAGACCGCTAGACGCGGGTTCTCCGGCTCGGCGATGGGCCGGGCGGAGGGCTTGAGGGCGCGGGTGAAGAACTCGTTGAACGTGCGGTATTCGAACGCCGACTTGGCGAACTCCTCGACGTCGAGATTGTAGTCGACGATGAACGGGAAGACGCGCTGGGCGCTGGCGCGCCAATTCATGCGCCAGCCGAAGTAATGAGAGAAGAGCGCCCGCCGGGCGATCAGCCACGTGGTGGCTCGGCCCAGCGGATTCTCGTAGGCCCAGCGCAGCCACGCTTCGCCGTAGACGGCCTCGGTTTCGATCGTCTTGCGGTAGCGATCGTAGAAGCGGATGGGCTCAGAGGTCATGGATCAGAAAAATTTTTTCGCCTTCTCGAACCAGCTCTTGGACGTGGGATTCTCGGCATCGCCGCTGACCTGGGCGAACTGCTCCAGGATGCGCCGCTGCTCGGCGGTGAGGGACTGAGGAACCTCGACGTGGACACGGACCAGTTGGTCGCCCTGATCGCCGCGGTTGCGCAGCGAAGGCATGCCCTTGCCGCGCAGCCGGAAGGTGGTGCCGCTCTGCGTGCCCGCCGGAAGCTTCAGCGAGGCGCGGCCGAACAGCGTGGGGACCTCGATGGTGCCGCCCAGCGTGGCGAGGGTGAACTTGATCGGAATCTCGCAGAACAGGTCGTCGCCCTGCCGCTCGAACAACTCATGATCACGCACCGAGAGCACGATGTAGAGATCGCCCGCCTCGCCACCGGCGACGCCGGCCTCGCCGTTGCCGACGGAGCGCAGCCGCGAGCCCGTGTCCACCCCGGCCGGGATGCGGACATTGATCTTGGCGTTGCGCGGGAGACGACCCTCGCCGCGGCACTGGGAGCACGGTTTCTCAACCTTGGTCCCGGCCCCGGCGCACGTCGGGCAAGTCTGGGTGAACGTAATGATTCCCCCACTACGACGGATCTGCCCGCTGCCGCGGCAGGTCGGACACGTGGTGCGCTTCGAACCGGGCTCGGCGCCGTCACCGTCGCAACGCTCGCAGACCATGTTCTTGCGGAAGGTGATTTCCTTCTCCACGCCCTGGGCCGCCTCCTCGAGCGTGATCTCCAGGTCGTAGCGCAGATCGGCGCCGTCGCGGCCCGCATCGCGCTGACCTCCGCCGCCGAACATCTCGTCGAACACACCCCCACCTCCGCCTCCGCCGCCACCGCGGCCGCCGAAGACCTCGCGGAAGATGTCGAATGGGTCATGGAAGCCACCGCCGCCGGCACCACCGGGCCCGCGCGGGCCGCCCCCACCCGCCCCGCCGCCTTCGAAGGCGGCCGGACCGAAGCGGTCATAGGCAGCACGCTTCTCCGGATCCTTGAGCACCTCATAGGCTTGAGAGACCTTCTTGAACATCTCCTCCGCCTCCTTGTTGCCTGGATTCTTGTCCGGGTGGAACTGCACCGCCTTCTTCCGGTAGGCCTTCTTCAGGTCCTCCTCGGAGATCCCCTTCTCGACGCCGAGCAACTCGTAGTAGTCCGCTTTGGCCATGGAAAGAGTGCGTTCAGTTCGCGTTCGCCGCCGCCTGGGGACCCGACGACAGGATCACGCTCGCCGGGCGCAGCACCCGACCGTGGAGGCTGTAGCCCGTCCGCACCACCGTGGCCACGGAGCCCTCGGGCACGTCCGCACTCGGCTGGGCCGCGATCGACTCGTGAAGATTCGGGTCGAAGGGCTGCCCGACCGGATTCAGTTCCTTGAGTCCGTGCTGGCCCATAGCCGCCTTGGCTTGGTTGACCACCATATCCACGCCACCCACCAATGACTTGAGATCGGCATTCGGCGCCTTCGCCGCACCCATGGCCAGGGCAAGACTGTCGAGCACCGGAATCAGGTCCTCCAGCACCCGGGCAGCGGCGAACTGACGCAGCTCTTCCTTCTCCCGAATCGTGCGTTTGCGAGCGTTCTCGAAGTCCGCCATGATTCGAACGTAGCGATCGTAGTGGTCTGCGGCTTCCTTGCGGGCCTGAGCCAATTCGGCCTCCAGCTTGGCCACATCGCCGGAAAGCGGAGGAGCTGCGCCCTCGCCGGCTGCGGGCGGCGGAACAGACGCGGCGGAGGTGTCCGCCCCGGAGGCGGCCACGGGAGCTGGGTTTTCGGACGAGTTCATAGGCAAACGATAAAACAACTACGCCTTCGGACTTTCTTCAAGCGCGGGGTCA
>CAIOYO010000211.1 GCA_903862595.1 uncultured Opitutaceae bacterium
CGGCTCCCTTGGGGCACATCTCCAAGGAGTGACGATCACCCCGGCAAACTACCGGGCCGCGATGGAATTGATCCTGCCGGATCGACGCCTGAGCGAGGCGCTGGTGTTTCCTTTTCCGTCCCGGTCGCATGATCGCGCTGGCATCAATCGGTGGATGTACGATCACATTGCGGCGCTGCCCGCCGCAAGTCCGACTTCGGCCCTTGCAATCGTGTCCCCGCACGATGATCCGGCGCCCACTGAGGCAGCGATGGCGACCGGTCGCTGTCGCGGGCTCAAGCCCTACCACCTCTATGTGGACCGAGCGGACACCTCTCAGGTGACCGTTGAGGAGTTCGCGCCAGAGTGGATGTGGAAACAGTGCGACCGCCACGGGGCGATCCTGATGCTGCACCTGATGCGTGATGCCGCGATGGCTGATCCGATCAATCAGGAGCAACTTTATCGTTTGAGTTCAAAGTATCCGAGGTGCCAGGCGGTGCTCGCGCACATCGCGCGATCCTTCAATCATCGCAACGCCCGTGGCCTGCGGGCGGTGGCTAGTTGTGCGAATCTATTCGTCGATACCTCGGCCGTGACCGAGGTGGAGCCCATTCGCTTGGCGCTCGACGTGCTCGGGCCTCATCGGGTGCTTTACGGCTCAGACTATCCGATCAGCCATCTTCGCGGCCGCTGCGTCACCGTCGGCAATCAGATGCTCTGGCTTTACGCCGATGAAAACAAGGCACCTAAAATGACGCTCATCGGCATCGAGTCGCTGCAGGCGTTGCGCAGCGCCTGCAGCCAGGCGGGCCTGAGCCAAGCCGAGGTCCAGGGGGTTTTCCGGGATAACGCGCTGGCCGTCCTGGCCCGGTTTCACCATTGAGGCATCAGGGTAGCGGCATGCCTGGCGCCGGACCCGCCGGTGCGTTGGTCCGCGTGTTCTGCACAAGCTGGCCGAGGGAAGCGGCGAGGAACATGATCGGTTCGGTCAGGCAGAGGAACGTGAAACCCCTTTGGGTCAGGGCTGGTCCGTCGCCGATCATCCACATGTTCTTCCCGGCCGCTCGGCCTGCCTGCCGGATCCGCTCAATCGCACCGTTGAGTTCGGGACTTTCCGGCTGCCAGCAAACTCCCAGATCAGCGGACAGATCGTAAGGCCCGATGGCGATCGCGGTGGTGATCGGATGCCGTGCAATGGCCTCGGCGTTCTCGAGGCCAATCTTGCTCTCGATCTGCGGCAGGATAATCAGGTCGTCCTCGAATTCCTTCTTCCAAGTGCTGTAGTTGTAGTCCTTGACCCAGAAATTGCCCGGTCCACCCGGACGGCGGCGGCCGCGGGGTTTCAGGTGCACGGCGTCGCGAATCTCGTCCATCGTTGCCAGATCTTGCACATACGGAATGAGTAGACCGCAGGGGCCAAGATCCATCGCGAGGCGCACCGTTGTGAATTCGGCAGAGGCGGGGCGGACGAGAATGGGAAACCCCTCGCGTCGGCCGATCGCGCAGGCGTCGGCGACCATCTCGGCCGGGTGGGTCAGGTGCTCAAGGTCGATGATCAGGTAATCGAGACCGGCTTTCATCGCGATCTCAACCAGCCCGGGCCAGAAGTGGAAGGTTGCGATCACGCCGTAAGTCGGCTCGTGGCGGTTGATTTTCTCCTTCAGCAGGGCGCCGGATTTCATGCACTCCGATGGTGCGGCCCGGCGCCAGCTTGGCAAGGGGTCGGCCGCTGTCTGATTTTTGGCCAGGTTGAAGCAGGGGCCGTTTTCATGTTCTGACGGTTCTCTGGCAACCCCGAGCGTTTGCCCGACCGCGGGTGTCAGGGAACCGATCGATCCGCCCATGTGCCACTCGAGGACCAGCGCCGGATCCACGTCGTCCATTGCATGGGTGATTAACGCGGGGGCGAACTTCGCGAGCTGTTCGATCAGCGATCTACGAGACAGGGAACAACGGCCTGGAGCGGCTGCGGTCAGTCTTTGATTTGCCAGCCCCAGACTTCGGTCGTTCTGACCCCGGCCATAAGTTCGCCGGACGGGATGATCCACTCGTCGCCCAAAAGGACAGCGGGAGTACACACCACCGGGGTCGGCCAGCGTTCACGCCAGTGCCTCCACTCGTTTCGCACCACATCGAGATAGATGATATCATCCGGCAGCGCGGTGTCCCGCGGCAGTTTGCCGGCCTGCATTCCATCGACTCCGCCGAGCACGAAGACCCGGGGCGGATTCTCGGTCACTGGAGAGGGGGAGGCGCCGGCGAGCGCAGACCACGGCAGACTGGGCAGATGCGCCCAGCCCAAGCCCGGCCGGTAGCGATACGCGTCGCTCAGGTAAACGCCGGGCGTCTCCTTTCCGTCCTTAACGCCAACTTCGATGCCGCTGATCACATAAACGGCTCCGTCCAGCGCCGCGGTCACCGCGAGGGCGCGGGTAGGACCCGGCCAGGACGGCAACGTTTCCCACGCCGGAGCGGGGGCCGCATAGTCGAGCCGCCAAAAGTATTTCTGGCTGATCCGAGGCGTGCCACGGCAATAACCGCCGGAGACGTACACCGCGTTGTTCAGCAGGGTGGCAACGGCGCAGGTCGTCGGGGCGGGCAGCGGCGGTCCGAACGAGATGTCGACCTTCTCCCCGGTCCAGCGGAGGATTAGGGTATCAGCGAAGACTTCCGTGCCGTCCTCGCCCCCGGCAATGAGGACTCCATCGGGCGAGCTGACGGTCGCTCCATAACCGCGCGGGCTGGGTAACCGTCCGGCTGCTTGCCAAGCGGCATGCCCGGGAAGCAAAACGTAAATCTCGTCGTAGATTTTTTTCTTTCCGCCTTCCCAAGGACGCAAATCGGGGAAGTTGGCTCCGCCGGCCGCAATGAGGACGCCCTGGTGCTGGCCGACCATCATTCCGGCCATACCGGGAGCCTGTGGATAAAGGGGCAACTGTCGCCAGTGGGCTTGGGCGGCGGAAGCCGGCTGAAGCAAGTGCTCGACCACCCGGCACACCGTGCGCCCGGTGTTGTCGTGGATAAGATACGCTGCCAACCAATGGCTCGGTGCGACGGCCAGCGCAACGGATCCGATCTCTTGACCGGGCTGCTCGTCGGCAAAGGCAACGTCATGCCAGGTGCCCGCGTCTTCCTGACACAGAACGAGGCTGGCGCTGGGAAAACGCGGGGGAACTCCGACTACACGGCGGCCGGAGCGGAGCCCGGCGCGACCCGTGGTGAGTGCAGCGGAAGTCAGTAGATTTTTGGGAACGTCCGCGCTGGATGCCGCCTCCGGAACGGAGGGACACGGGGCGGGCTGGGACCACGCGCCGCCGCCGATGGGCGCTTCCGCACTCACCGCTGTGCCCGTATCGTCCAACCACTCAACCCGCCAACGATCACGGGATGGAGCGAGTGAGGCGCGCAGGGTGCACCCGAGGCCATGCGATTCACCGAGCGTGTGGGGAGGGAGGGCAGCCAGGTGGGTCGGTCGTGGAGCTTCCATGGCGGGGAAGATGACGAAGGCGGAGCAAGCCGAACAATTCAATTTGGCTGGTGAGGTGACGTTGCCACCTTGATTGAAGTCGATGAGGAGGTGCCGACGTTTCCGGGGGAGGCATGAGGGTATCCGGGGCGCCGGGGAGGGCCGGTGGGGCGGGTGTCGAATCTGCCCAACTGCTCACACAGCCTTACCAGAGTTTTAAGCTGGTTGGATCGGGAGCTCGGGCCTCACCGTGCAGGTAAGGTCCATGGCCCATCCAAGACGCATCATTGTGATGGGCGGAGCGTACAAGATCGGTCGTGCGATCACCGAGGCCTTCCTGAGCGAGGGCTCAACCGTCGTGGTGGGCCGGCCGGCCCCGGCGGGGGCGGGGGCGGTGGCAATCGCCGGAGTTGCGACAGCCGTCGCCCGGGGCGAACTGAGGACGGACGGACCGGTCGTCGGTGTGGCCACGGGCACTGGCTTTAACGACACGAAGGCGGTCGGGCACCTCGCGGGTCCGGAAGGGTGCCTTGAGTGGAGGACTTCGCCGTCTTTTCCGCGGCGGTTCACGCCGTCACCACCGGCTGAATCTCTCTGGGATGCCGCTCAGGCCGACCGACGCTGCAGCCCTTTCCCGACCGGTCCCGATCAAGCCATCGAGAAGGGAGTGCACTCCTTGCCCCGTCCGACTCTTTTTTCACTGCATGAAAGCACGCTTTAAAGCCGTCAATATCGACTGCAATTTCGACTATACCTTTGAGGCTGAGCGGCTCGCCGCCGCCGGAATTGAGCTCGTGCTGGCGAAGTCGGCGACCGAAGACGAAATCATCCGGACGTGCGCTGACGCCGATGCCGTGATTTTGGAAGGAGCGAGGACGCCGATGACGGCGCGCGTGATCGCCGCGCTGCCGCGCTGTCGCATCATCGCGAAGTATGCCGTCGGGGTGGATAACATCGATGTCGGCGCGGCCACCGCGGCCGGGGTTGTCGTGGCCAACGCTGCCGACTACTGCTCCGAGGAAGTTTCCGACCACGCCGTGGCTCTGCTTCTCGCCAGCGCCCGCCGGGTGGTGGCGATGGATCGTTTCGTCCGCGCCGGAAACTGGGCAGGATTCACCCGCACCCAGCCGCTGCGGCGGATCAGTCAGCTGACCCTGGGCCTTGTCGGGCTTGGCCGCATCGCCCGGGGGACCGCCCGGAAAATGGCCGGCTTCCGACTCCGGATCCTCGCCACCGATCCCTACCTGACTGGCCCGGGAAGTGAGCCCGGCGTCGAGGTCGTGGACTTCGAAACCCTGCTTCGCGAGTCGGACCTCGTCTCGGTGCATGTGCCGCTCACTCCCGAAACCCGCGGACTGATCAACGAGGCGGCGTTGCGCGCCATGAAGCCGAACGCCGTGATCGTGAATACCTCCCGCGGTCCGGTCATCGACCAGTCCGCCCTCGAGCGGGCCTTGGAGGAAAAGTGGATCGCCGGCGCCGCGCTCGATGTGGTGACCGAGGAACCTCTGCCGGCCGGGAGTGCACTGCGTAAATTCGACCAGGTCATTCTCACCCCGCACACCGGGGCCGACTCCGTCGATTCCATGGATCACGTCCGTCGCACCGTCGTCGACACCATCGAGGCCGTCGCCCGTGGCTACTGGCCCCCGTTCCCCGTCAACCCGAAGGTCGCACCCCGCGTTCACCTCCGGCCGTTTTCGGACTGGGCCCGGCCCTAGACCCAGCTATGGCGTCCGCGCCTCCTCCGCCGAACCCTCCGCGTCCAGTTGCGGACGCGAGTCGCAGCCACCTTGGGGTGCTTCTTGCTGCAACTCCCCGACCTTTTCTTTCCGCCCCCATCACCTGTCACATTAATTAACATCGCCTCTGTCCTTCTATTGCTGGAAGGCGGCCGGCATCCTGCTTCCAATTCCTTATGAACCATCAAGCTACCCTGCTAATTGATTGTTCGTCCCCCCGCCGCACTCGAGGCTGGTTTGGGACTTTGTCAGTTGGTATGTTACTCCTCATTACTGGTGCGCCTGCTCAGGCCCAGTCCGACGCCGACCGCCTGAAGGAGAAGGACGCACAGATTTCAAACCTTACGGCTGAAATCGAACGTCTGAAGGCGGCACTCGGTCAGACCAAACCCGCGAGCGCGCCGGCGACTGCGACCACGCCGGTCGCGGAGCCTGTGGCCACGGCCGCCGCCACGGCCTCGACGGTGGATCCGAGTTCCGGTTCGGACGACCTCGGCTTGCGGATGTCCGCGTTCGAGGTGCGTACCACCCAAGGCTTGGGTTACAGCCCCGGCAACTCGGCGTCTGCCTTGAAGACGTCGGAGTCACTCATGAATCTGCCGGCACAGATCATCGTCCTGACCAGCGACATGATCAAGGACGTCGGGTCCAACAACGCGTCGGATGTGCTTTCCTACGCCGGACTGGTTCCCTTCTACCGCGGACCGGCCATTATGTCACGTGGCTCCCGGGTCGGTAATCCCTACATGGATGAAGTTCCGCAGTCCGTCGGTATCGGCGTCACTGACAACACCAATGTTGACAGCTACCAGGTGATCAAGGGTCCGCAGCAGGCGCTCTACCCGTTGGCCTCGCTGGGCGGTCTGGTGCTCCAGACGAGTAAGAAACCCTTGGCGGGCCGCTCCCAGACCTCCTTGGACCTCAAGGTTCAGCAGTGGGGCCGCACGACCTTCACGCTTGATACCAATCAGCCTCTGGCGACCGTTGGCGAGGCGAAGTTTACCTATCGTTTAGTGGGCATCAGTCAGAATGGGCAAGGTCCGCTCTACAACTCGAAGGACGATCGCAACGGTATCTATCCGAGCATCGCGTTCGATTGGAGGGACACCAACGTCACGCTGCAGTATGGTAACCTCACCTACAAATACCTTCCGGGCGGCACAGGTATTCTGACACCCGACGGCGGAATTTACACCGGTCTCGGCCATCGCAATCAGAACAGCCCGCCCAATAACAATGACCGCAACCAGATGGGCGACATTCGTCTGAGCTGGACGCAGCGGATCTCGCCGACGTGGCAGATGAAGTCGCAGATGTACTACATGAAGGTGCGGCGCTCGGGTTCGACGGCGTTCCCGACCGGAGTGAACTGGAACAACAACACCATGACCTACACGGTGCGTCGCAATAGCGGCGACCAGTACGCCTTCGACGCACAGACCGACGTTTCCGGCAAGTACTCGATCGCTGGCATGGCCATGACCAGCGCCTTTGGTTTCAATCTGCACGATCAGACCGGCGAAAGTAAGTTTTTGATCGCCTCCCCGGTCAGCGTTCGGGGCTTTACGCCCGTGATCATTCCGATTGGTGACGCGAGGGCCATCAACAGCATCGTGCTGCCTAAGTACAGCGACTACATCGACGGTCCTAATCCCGGCACCCGGAGCCGCCAGCTCGTTTACAACGGCTACCTCATGCAGACGGTGGACATTATCAAGGATCGTCTGACCCTGGCCGCCGGAACGACTTACTCCTACATCGATACGACGACCAATACCAATTTGGCGCTCCGCAATCCCTTCACCTCAACGAATTCGGCTGAGACCGAGATGCTTCATCGCTACGCCATCGTTGGAAAGGTCACCAAGGAGCTTTCGCTCTACGTGTCGGAGTCCACGACGTTCAACCCGGCCGTCGGCACCGATATCAATAATTCACCGCTCCCGCCCGTGCTGGGTAAGAGTCAGGAAGTGGGTATCAAGACCAGCTTCTTGGACGGCAAGATCTCGTTCTCGGCGGCTGCGTATAGGATGGACCTATCCAACCAGACGGTTCTGGCGGCGTTTCCGGCCGTCAATAGTGCCGGTTTGAACTATTACATTCCGATCGGCGATACGGTGTCCAAGGGTTGGGATGCCTCTTTCGCCATCGCCCCTTTGCCCGGGTTGCAGATTGTCGGCACCGCCTACAAGGGCACGGTGCACGATTTCAACGGGAACCCGATTGCCGCGACCGTGGAAAACTCCTGGAGCCTTTTCGGACGCTATGACTTCGAGCGCACCGGTGCGCTCAAGGGACTGGCCTTCGGTGGCGGCGCGCAGAAGGCCGGTGGCAAGTGGTTCACGACGGGCGGAATGACCCTCCCCGGCGGCGGCTTGTACCCCGCGAACACCAGCGGCAACCGGATCTTCAAGCTGAAGCAGGAGGTCCTCCTGAACTTGTTCACCGAGTACGAACTGAACAAGAATTGGACCGTCCGGGTGGACTGCGTCAATGTCCTCGACGAAGCCTACGCGATCGGCGCCCAAGGTGTCGGTCTCGCGGACATCGTCGATCCTCGCACGTTCAGTTTCCGCGCGTCCTTCGAATTCTAAGCGCGGTTGGTTCATTAACTCGAAGTTGGCCGGGCCTTCCGTGACGCGTTTGCGGGTTTGCTAGGCCCGGCCAATTCGAGAGTGGCGTCTCCTTCGATCCGCCAGCCATGGGTCGGAGGCGACCCGGCGCCTTTGTCATCGGCGTCCCGGTCTCCCGCACTCCAGCCCCCGTCCCGCATCTCTTCGACTCTGCCACCCACTGAGTGGACGGCGGTGGGTTTGAGGTGGTTCGCCCGCGGGTCGAGTTAACTCACCCGCACGACGCTGGCGAAGATGCGTGGTTCGATCATCGAGGATATCCCGATGACCGATGCCCAGTTCGGCCTGCTGACCACGGCCTGCTGACCACGGCCTTTATGCAGAGCTGGCTCAATTCGGCGCGAGACCCTGCGCGGCAGGAACGTCCAGTGCTCGAATCGGCGTGCGGATGAAGAAGACGCCCGGGCCGCCGGCCTGGGTCGCGTCGAGATCGTAGAACAGTGTGCCCAGTGTCTCGTGGTCGAGTTGCACGGTCCGCGGCCAGCCGCGACCGGCGATGCGGCGTCCCGGATTGTAGATCGTCATGGTCCGGTCAAATTCCCAGGTCCGGCCGTCGTCGCGCGAAATGCTCAATTGGTACGCCCATTCGCCGTCCTGACCGATGCCGTAAACAATCGACGTCAGCACGATCCATCCATTTTGCAGCACGGTCAGATCGTAACCGGCGACGCCGAACGTCGGCAGGGCCTGCAGGGCCTGCCACGTGCGTCCTTGATCGATTGACCGGAGCCCGCGGACAAGGTTGACGGGGGTGGAGATTGGCATTCCGGCACTCGCCACCGGTGCTCCGCTGAGGAAGGTGCCCTGGCGCGTTTTCACGATGGGCACAAGGCCGTGACGGCGCTCGTCGCCGAACGGCTCGATCTGCAGCGTGTCGGGATTGAAGATGATCGTGCGGTCGTACAGCGGAAGCACCCACCGGTTGGGCGCCAGTTCCAACAGCGGGTGACGCAGGCAAGTGTAGTTGGTGAGATCGGGTAGCGGGATCTCACGGACGGTCGACCAGGTGCGCCCGTTGTCGTCACTGGAACAAAACTGGGGCTGGCGCCACAGCCTTCCGCCTTCCGAGTGATAACATGACCATTGCAGGACAATGCGCCCGGTGCTCAAGGTAGTGAGCGATCCGGGGTAAATGGAGCAATGTTCGATCCCGGGAATCGGCTGTGCCTCGCTCCATGTCCGGCCGCCATCCGTCGAACGGCTGAGCAGCAGTTCCTTCCCACCGCCTCCCTGCTTGTTGTAGACCGCGAGCACATCTCCGTTTGGTGCCACGCACAGGGAGGGGTGAACGTGTCCGTCGATGACATTGCCGACCCGTATCGGAGGCGCTGGTACGGGTGCGGTGGCAAAGGCCGGGCCAGTCGAGAGCAAGAGCGCCAGGAAGGCTGCACCGATCAAGCTGGAGGACGGGCGGCGCCGGATGGCCGGGTGATTCGAGGCAGGGCGGTCAAACGTCGGACACCAGGTCATGCTGCGACGAGACAGGCTCCTGCCTGCGGTTGTCAATCAACGAGTTCACCTTGGGCGAGAGGAGGGATGTCGATGGGGCGGCTGATGCTCGCGCCACCCTGGGGATGAATCTCGCGCTGGTGGCGTCCGGAGCCACGTTGCCACGCCATGGGATCGTGGCCGGTCGGCGTTCAGTTCACTGCATCCGGAATCTCGTTCAGCGTATAGGCCGCACGGTCGTTCACCAGCGGGTCGCCCCGTTCGGACGTGATGCCGAGATCGAGATCAAAGCGATAAACGCGTCCCTTCACCAGCGGGGGCAGCACCAAGTCCACATCCGTCCCGTCGGGTTGCATGATCACGCTGCGAACGGGTACCGCCGTCCGGTCGATCTCGCGTGATCCGTAGGCCGAGCTGTACTCGTAGCGATAGTGCTCGATCCGGTACGAAATCGCCTCGGCAGCCCGGCGGCTGGGAGGGGAGGTGAAGCGGATCCGGAAACCGTCCGGCCGTGCGTGGATCGAGTGAATTTCGAAGGGCACCTCGCCCGTGTACTCGATTGAGTAAAGTGCACCGCGATCGGGCTGGCGCATCCAACCCGGCTCAGTGAGGCTTCCGACCCATAGTCGTCCGGCAGGATCAAAGGTCACGGTCACTGGTCCGAGCAGACCCCGGTTCCAGAATGGGAAGCAGGCACCCTGATACTGGCCTTTCACCTTTTCCAATTGCGCCCGGATGATCGCGCCGCCTTCCATCACCTCCGCGAGATAGAAATGGCCGGCAAACGGCCCAAACTTTCCCCCGGTAGTGTCGTAGGTGACGCCGTTGATCGACTTTGCCCAGGCGTACGGGACCCACACCGCCGTCGGGCCGGGAGGCTTCGAGCGATGGTCCAATTGCTTCGGATTCGGGAAGCCGTAATAGCGCCCCGGCACGAGTTGAGAAAGTCGGTTGCTCGACATCCAGTTGCCTTGGTTGTCGGTGAAAAAAATATCCCCGTCCGGTCCAGGGCTCCATCCAACGGGATTGCGCATGCCGAACGCCACCTCCTCGATTTTCCAGCCGGACGGATCAGGGTTGAGCCGAATCGCCGATCCCGACCCCGTCATCTCCTGCGAACCCACGGCGTGGGCGGCGAAACTTAGAATGTATCCGCCCTGCTGGTCGGGGACCATGCCGTATCCCCAGTCATAGGACTTCGGATCGAGCAATTGTGGAAACGAGAGGACGTGTTCGAAGCGCTCGGCCACGCCGTCCCCGTCGTTGTCCGTGACGCGGGTCAGGTTCCGCCGGTGCTGCACGAGCAGGGAACGGCCATCATGGGCCATTGCGAGCACGTCCTGAAAATGTGTCCCGGTAAATTCGGTCAATGTGGCCAGCGAGCCCGGCTTGGAATCCACTTTGACCTGAAAGATCTCCCCGAGTTTTCCGGACGCGACATACACCGCGCCCGACACGGGATCGGTCGCCATCGCAAACGGAAGCACGCGGTCCTCGCCGGAGGGCAACCTTGGCAACGGATGCTGCACCGCCCGATATCCTGGCCTCCTTGTGGAGCCGGGAAACCAATCGCCCCAAAGGTGCGCGGTCGGCTTCGCTTCGCGTCGCGCCGTGGTTCGGGGTGGGGACTCTGCGGTGTGGGCCCACTCCAGACCGACGCTCCGACTGCCCTCCTCGGGAACCACCCTCATGCGGTCGCCGGCCGGCTGGATGCGTCCAGTTTGGCGCACCAGGCCTCCGATCGCCTCGGAGGTTTCCTGTCTCCGACCGGGAGTGAGAACGAGACCCGCGCCCGCTGGGATCCCCTCGAAGGTCAGCGTCCGATGCAGCACGTCGCCGGTGTCCGCGTGGGTCACGTGCAGCACTTCAACACTGGGTACCGTTTCCCCCGAAGCCAGGGTGGCACGGGTCCGGATCTCGAGCCCATCCTTGCGCCGCACGATATCGGTCAACGTGCGCTTGATGGGGTTTACGTTGGCCGCGGGGCCGGAGACCGTAATGGCATTGGCCGCGCCCGCGAACGTCATCGTCCGCCGCCCCTTGAGGTGGAAGGCTCGGATCGCCGCCCGCTCCCGCGCGATCGTCGCGTCCGACCACAGGCTATGCGGCGCGAGCGTTTCCTGATCATACAGCAGCACAGTTCCGTCGGCA
>CAIOYO010000212.1 GCA_903862595.1 uncultured Opitutaceae bacterium
GTGATCGATCACGTCATTGAGCCGGTAGACCCGCTCGTTCATGAGCACCTTCGGATCGGTGCCGGACGCGCGGATACCCGATACGCGGAGGGTGTCGACGATAGCACTGGAACGCGAGTTGGGCGGAACGAAACCGGCCTCTCCGGCGGGAACGTCGATGTGCAACGCTCCTTCACCGGTACCCTCTTGTGCCGTTCCCGCGGTGGCGGGATCTGACGGGGAGCGCTGAGTGGTCTCAGCGGCCGGGGTGGCCGCGTCCGGTTTGGCCTCCGCCATCTTCACGTCAAAGACGAAGGCAGCCACGCCTCCGACCGGGGTGGGGGTCGCGGCGGCGTTCGCGCCGGGAGTCGTCGTGGTGGCGGTTGACGTGGCACCAGGCGCGCGGGTCGGCTCGGGTTGCGCACCAACCCCGCCCGCCGGGGCCGTTCCGGCGACCGACGTCGCAGGTGTTCCCGCCGGCGCAGGTGAAGGAGCGGGTTTCGCCGATCCGACCACCAGCGGTGCGGAATTGTCCGTGGATTCACCGGATGGGCCGATCAGGAACCAGAAACCGGCCGCGACCACGCCGACAATCATCAGGCAGGCGGCACCCACAATCACCAGCGTCTGCGCCGGCATGGGCTGACTGCGCTTCACCACGCGCCGCGGCGGTGGCGTACCTTCAGGGGATGGGGGAGAACCCGTAGAGGAACTAGGGGATACGTCTTGGGTCCGCTGTCTCTGGGCTTTTTTCAGGGCTTCATTGATCAGGCTCATGCGCAGCGGATCCTTTGGTTCAGGGTGAATCGGCTCGTTTCAGCGTTTAAGTGACAACAAAGAGCGGAAAATCGGACGCCAGAGGAGGTTTGCACTGGGTCCGTTGGTCACTCCAGCAGGCGGCGGACGTCGCGGGCGGCCCGGCGCACATCCCGCCATGCCACTTCATCGGAGTCGCGCAGGTACGCCGCCATGAGTGCCTTATCGCATAGATCGTTGACTACCCGGGGAATACCACGCGAAAGGCGATGCAGCTCCCAGAGCGCCCAACGAGTGAAGAACGGACGTCCCTGGCTTCCTGCTAATGAAAGGCGATGGTGCACGTAGTGCGTCAGATCTCGCATCGTCAGTGGCTTGAGCTCGTAATGGATCAAGATCCGCTGACGAAGTTGGCGAAGCTCCTGGCGCCCGAGAATCTCCTTCAGCTCAGGCTGTCCCATGAGGATGATTTGCAGGAGCTTTTGATTGTCGGTTTCCAGGTTCGACAGGAGCCGGATTTGTTCCAGCACCTCGAACGACAGATTCTGGGCCTCGTCGATGATGAGGACGATGTCCTTGCCGGCATCGATGCGGGTGAGCAGCCGACGATTGATCTGGTTCACCAACTCATGCGGGGTGCGCGCGGGCCGCTTGTCGCCGAGTTCGCGGAGGATCGCGCGAAGCATGTCGGTCTCGGACAGCCTCGGATTTAGGATCAGCGCGGTGTCCCAGTACCTCGGGTCGAGCTCGTTCAGCAGCCGGCGGCAGAGCGTCGTCTTGCCGCAGCCGACTTCGCCCACCAGGACGATGAAGCCCTTGCGCTCGTCCAAGCCGAACTTCAGGTGCTCCAGGGCGTCGAGGTGCGTCGGGCTGAGGTAGAGAAACTTGGGATCCGGGGTGATGCTGAAGGGCATCTCGGCGAACCCATAGAAGCGCTGGTACATTCGGCGGGGAGGGACTGACGATGGGGAAACGAAAATTCCTGCAGCGCAGAATTTACAGATGCGACCGTTTGGTATCTAAGAGGGGTCGTCTTGAACCTCAGAAAGATCATAATCGGCTTCTATCTCGTGCTCTTTATCGGCATCGGGGTGACGTCGGCTGGTTTCTTCTTTCAAACCCGGCGCGAATTCGAGCAGTTGAAGCTCCAGGAGGCCAGGACCCGGGTCCGCCTTGCGGAGTTGCAGGCTCGTCTCGCTGATCAGGAACGTACGCTGCAACGCTTGCGTGAGGATCCGGGGTACGTGGAGCGCGTGATTCGTCGCCGGCTCATGTACGCGAAGCCCGAGGAGGCCGTCTTCCGCTTCCCGACCGAGGACTGAGCGCGGCCCGGCTCGCACGGGTGTTTGGGCTTCCCCGCCCGTCGGGCACACCCTTTGCTTTCGGTGTGCAGTCGCTCATCGATGCCTTCCACCGCGCCGGGCAGGAGCATGTCTTTGCCTTTCTCGACCGTCTCGGCCCGACCGAACGTGCCCGGCTCTTCGCCGAGGCGGCGGAAGTGGACTTGGTCGAGTTGGATCGCCTCAGGCGAACGCTGCTGGGACGGGTCGCGGCAACCGAGATCGCTGACGTGGTGCCTGCGCCCTACATTCCGCTTCCGGAGAAGGGTGGTGACTCTGAAAAGTGGATACAAGCCAGGGCCGTAGGTGAGGAGGCGTTGCGCGCTGGACGGGTGGCCGCATTCACGGTCGCAGGTGGGCAGGGGACGCGGCTCGGCTTCGACGGACCGAAGGGCACGTATCCCGTCACGCCGGTGCGCCATCGACCGCTGTTCGCCGTGTTCGCCGACAAGCTCCGGGCGGCGGAGCGGCGTTACGGTCGACGCATTGCTTGGTTCATCCTCACCAGCCATCAGAACCACGATGCCACCGAGGCGTTCTTCGCGCAGCACCGCTGGTTCGGTCTCCAGCGCGAGCAGGTGCACTGCCTGCGGCAGGGCCGGATGCCGGCGGTGGATCCGAGCGGGCGCATCCTGCTCGAGACGCCCGGCTCCCTCGCGCTTTCGCCCGATGGGCACGGAGGTTCACTGCGGGCACTTGAGCGGGCCGGAGCCTTCGACCGCATGCAGGCGGTGGGGGCCGATGTCATCAGCTATTTCCAGGTTGATAATCCGCTGGTGCGGGTGATCGACCCCGCATTCATCGGCTGGCATCTTCTCACGGGGTCGGAGATGTCGAGTAAGATGGTGCCGAAGGCCTATCCGGAGGAGAAGGTTGGCCTGTTCTGCCGACAGCACGGGCGTACCTGCGTGGTGGAGTACTCCGATTTGCCCCTCGACCGGCAGCGCGAGGTTGATCCGGCGACGGGGAAGCTGCGCTTCCTCGCGGGCTCGATTGCGATCCATCTGTTGTCGCGCGACTTTGCGCGCCGCGTCGCGCGCGGCGAGGGTGGGATGGCGCTCCCCTTCCACCGTGCGGAGAAAAAGGTTCCGACGATCGATTCCGAAGGTCGCCCCGTCCAGCCGGACCGGCCCAACGGAATCAAATTCGAGCTGTTTGTCTTCGACGCGTTGCCCTTCGCCTCCAATCCGCTCGTTCTCGAGACGGATCGCGCCGGTGATTTCGCCCCGGTTAAGAATGCGGAGGGCGCGGATTCCCCCGAGACCTGCCGGGACGCACAGCTCCGGCTCTTTGCGAGCTGGCTGCGCGCCTGCGGAGCCGATCTGCCCGTGGATGCCTCCGGCCGGCCGGCATTCCCGATCGAGGTTTCCCCGCTCTTTGGCGATGACTTCGCCGCATTCGCTGAGTCCTGGCGTCGTCTTGAGTCCAAGCCTTCGTCCATTACCCCGGGGCTCTGCCTTGGCGCCGACTCCTGATCCGCTTCCTTTCTGATTTCTTCATGACACCGATTCCTCCCGTTGTTGCCTCCGCCGTGGCGTCCGGCCAACTCCTCCCGAGTGCTGCGGAGAACCTGGCCGCTTGGCTGTCCGCCGACTTGCCCGCGTGGGCCCGCGAGAGCATTACGGAATTGTTGGCGCGCGAGGCTTGGAGCGAACTCAACGATCGCTTCTACCGCTACCTTGAGTTCGGGACCGGGGGAATGCGGGGGCGCACCATCGGTGTCGTCGCGACCGCCGCCGAGAAAGGCACGGGCCCCACGCCCGCGCATGCAGCCGTCGGCGCCAACGTGCTCAACGATTTCACGCTCGTGCGCGCCACCGTCGGATTGTACCGACACGTCGCCGCACACCTCGCCGCGCAGGGTCGCGGAGAACGTCCGGCACTCGTCATCGCGCACGACGTCCGCCATTTTTCGCGTCGCTTCTGCGAGCTCGCGGCCGGGACTTGGACGCGACTGGGCGGACGCGCGTTCATCTTCGACGGCCCGCGGTCGACGCCGCAGCTTAGCTTCTCCGTCCGCCACCTCCGGGCCCACGCGGGTGTGGTCATCACCGCCAGCCACAATCCGCCGCACGATAATGGCTTCAAGGCGTACTTCGATGACGGTGCGCAGGTCGTGCCACCGCATGACCAAGCCATCGTCGCACGGGTGAACGCCGTGTCTCTTGCGGAGGCGGGCGGATTTCTGGATGCGACGCTGGAGGGCGTGACTGTGCTCGGGTCCGATGCGGACCAGGCTTACCTCGCCGTGGCGGCGCGCGCCGCCATCGATCCGACGGTCTTTCAGTCGACCCGCCTTGCCGTGGTGTTCACGGCCATTCACGGCACGGGAGGAGTCTCGACGCTTCCCCTGCTGCGCGATTGCGGGATCGAGGTCCATGAAGTCGCCAGTCAGGCGGCGTTCGACGCGCGCTTTCCGACGGTCAAGTCGCCCAATCCGGAGAATGCCGAGGCACTCGCCGCCGGTGTGGCGCTGGCGGATCAACGCGGAATCGACGTGGTCCTCGCGACTGACCCGGACTGTGACCGCATGGGAGTCGCGGTCCGCGCGCGCGACGGACGCATGGAGCTGCTGACCGGAAACCAGATTGGCGCGTTGCTCGCCGACTACCGCCTGAGTCGCTTCAAGGATCTCGGGTGGATTCCCGCGCAGGGCAGTTCGAGGGTGGCGATCATCAAGACCTTCGTGACCACGCCGCTGCAGGACGCGATCGGCCGGCGGCATGGCGTGAAAGTCATCAACACCCTCACCGGATTCAAGTGGATCGCCGAGAAGCTGCGTCGCTACGAGGAGCGCCTGCGGGCTGCGGTGCCGCGTGCCGATGGGAAGCCGCTGGACTATGACGCGATTCCGCTGCGGGATCGGGCGCGACTGCTTCAGGAGCACAGCACCTTCTTCGCCTTCGGCACGGAGGAGAGCTACGGCTACCTCCCGAACGACAGCCTGCGCGACAAGGACGGAAACGCGGCCTGCCTCATGTTCTGCGAGTTGGCGGCGTGGGCCAAGCAACAGGGCCGCACCATCCCCGAGTGCCTCGATCAGCTCTACTTGGAGAATGGGTTCTTCCTCGAAGGCGTGATCAACCTCTATTACGAGGGTGCCAGTGGAGCGGCGCGCATCCGGCGGATCCTCGAGACGTACCGCAGCCAGCCGCCCCGCGCGTTCGGCGACATTGGAGTCACCCGGTTTCAGGACTTCGGTCGCGAGACCGTGGTGGATGACGACGGCGACACGATTCCGCGTCAGGACCTGTACGTGGTGACGCTGGCGAACGGCTACACCTTCGCGGCGCGGGGATCAGGCACGGAGCCGAAGATGAAGTTCTATGTCTTCGGCCGCGCCGACGTGCGCTCTGCAGCGGAGCTCGCCGACGTGAAGCGCGCGGTCCGGGCCGAGCTCGACCGGATCAAGGCGCTGATCGAAGCCGATGCCCGCGCTCGGGCCGAGGGGAGCGTCGCCTAGGCTCGGCGCTGCTTGCCGCATGGAGACGTCTCCCGAGCTCGCGATCCGGCGCTATGCGCTGCCGTTCCGCAGTCCTCTGCGTACCGCCCGCGGGGCGTGGACGGTGCGCGAGGGAATTCTCATCCGCGTGACGGGCGCTGACGGGCGCCTGGGCTACGGGGAGATTGCGCCGATTCAGGGATTCGGGGGGCGCCCGCTCGACGACTGTGCGGCAGAGTTGGAAAGGCTCGGTCGCTTTCCGGCGCGGGAAGCTCTGGTGACTCAGGCGAAGGTCCTGCCCGGCCTGCGCGGAGCGCTCGTCGAAGCGGGGATCGACTCCGTGTCCACCGCGTCGCGGATGAGGGAGTACGTGGCGGTGGCCGCGCTGTTGCCGGCCGGGCGGGCGGCGTTGCCGGTGCTGAGGGATCGCCTGGAACTGGGGTTCCGAGTCGCCAAGTGGAAAGTCGGCGTCGCGCCGATTGCGGACGAGCTGGCGTTGCTCGACGACCTGCTGGCGCTCCTGCCCTCGGGGGCGCGTTTGCGCTTGGATGCGAATGGAGCCTGGGACCGTCGTCAGGCGGAGCGGTGGTTGGACGTCGCGGCGGGTCGTCCGATCGAGCACGTGGAGCAGCCGATCGATGCACAGGCCCGTGGAGCGGACGACCTGCTGCAGGGATTGGCGGCGGACTACCCGGTGCCGGTGGCACTGGATGAGTCGATCGCGGGCGATGCGGATGTGGCCGCCTGGCTGGATCGCGGTTGGTCGGGTGTCTTCGTCATCAAGCCGACGCTGCTGGTGGATCCTGAGTACGCGGTGGACCGCCTGGCGGCGGCCGGTGCGAACGTTGTCTTTTCCTCCGCGTTGGAGACGGCGGTGGGATTTCGGTCGGCGCTGCGTTGGGCGTTCACGTGGCGCGGCGAGCCGCGGGCGGTCGGCTTTGGTGTGGGTTCGCTCTTCACCGGGCCGGCGGGGGAGGTGCCTCCGCTCGCGCCGTTCTGGCGCTGGAGCGATTTTGAGCGGATGGATCCAGCTGCATCATGGAACGCGCTGAACTGACCGATCGCCTGTCGGCGCGCCGTCCGCGTATTCGCTCGCATCGGCCCGTGGTCGTGTGCGAGCGCGACCCGGTCCGCTTCCAGGCGGCTTTCGCGGCGGCCGTTGCCGGTGCCGGCCTCGTTTTTCTGGCGGATCCCGCTTGGGGCGCAGCGGAGCGGGCCCAGTTCCGCGCGCTCGTCGCGCGCGCGCCGGACCGTCCGGCCCCGGCCCGTGGCTGGCTCTGCATCCCGACCGGTGGCTCCTCGGGCGCGCTGAAGCTCGCGCGGCACGACGGCGAGACGCTCGCGGCGGCAGTCGGAGGATTTTCGCGTCATTTTGACTGCCCGGTCATCTCCACGTGCGGGATCCTGCCGCTGCACCACGTCAGCGGCCTGATGGGTTGGCTGCGGGTGGCGCTGACGGGAGGACGCTTCGTGTCCGCTCGTTGGACCGATGTGGAAAGCGGGTCACTTCCCTCCGTTCCGGACGGCGACGGCTTCGTGTCCGTAGTGCCTACCCAGTTGCAGCGCCTCCTCGCCCGCGCGGGCACGCGGACCTGGCTCCGCCGCTTTCGCGCGGTGTTCGTCGGCGGCGGCCCCGCGTGGCCGCAGCTGCTGGACGACGCGGCGCGCGCGAAAGTACCGGTGTCGCTGTCCTACGGCATGACCGAAACTGCCGCGATGGTTGCCGCGCTCCGACCGGAGGAGTTTGCGGCCGGCGAACGCAGCTGCGGTCGTGCGCTGCCACACGTGCAGGTGCGCACGCGTCACGATGGGACGGTGACGGTGGCCGGGGCCTCGCTGTTCCGCGGGTACTATCCGGCTTGGGTTTCCCGACGGGCGCCGTGGGTGACGCAGGACGTGGGGTTCTTCGATCCCTCGGGGGCATTACACATCGAGGGACGTCGTGATTCCCTGATCATCAGCGGAGGAGAGAAGGTGGATCCCCTTCAGGTAGAGTCGGCCTTGCGTGCGACTGGCGAATTTGACGATGTCGCGGTGCTCGGGATGCCGGATCCGGAATGGGGCGCGGCAGTGGTGGCGTGCTACCCCATGAGAGAGGCTTCGCCGGACTGGGACAAGGTGCAGCGCCGACTGCGGCGTGAGCTCGCGGCGTATCGACGCCCAAAACGTTACGTGGGTGTGGTGGATTGGCCGCGCAATGCGCAGGGCAAGCTGAACCGAGCGACCCTGTTTCGTCTCGCGCAGGAGCGGATGACGCGCGGCGGGTTCATCTCGGGCTGAGGCGAACCGTAGCCGTGGCGTGTGGGGCGAACCGTCCACGGCCGCCTGCCCCGCGCGCGGCGGGCGAGGCTCGTCGAAGTCCGCTCGGCGGGCTGCGTTACCCGGCGTCGACCCACGCCGAGAGTTCGACGGGGAGTGGCACGCGCTCGCGTGACGTGGCGTGAATGCAGACGTGCTCGGTGCGCGCTCGGGCAACGGCCTTCTCCGGCGGACCGGTCCGCACCACCTCGTAGTTGACCGCGAAGCGATGGGCATCGAGTCGCTCCGGTCGCGCCCGAATGAGGATGCGGTCGCCGACCGTGAGGGGACGGAGGTACTGGGCCTCACTGCGACCGATGGGAATGATCACTCCATGGCGACCGCCCGCGAAAAAGTCGCTCACCCGCATCCCGGCGGCCGAGAGGGCTTCCTCGTAGGCTTCATGGCAGAGTCCGAGGTAGGCGGCGAAGAAGACCACGCCGGCGGCGTCCGTCTCGGGGAAATGAATGGTGCGCGGGTACTCGAAAGCCATGGCGGGCAGGGGAAACGATTTTGCCGACGATCACGACCCAAAATGCTGCCATATCCTCGCCGTGACTTTCGGTCACGGGCGGTTACGCTGCGGCCATGACGAAGAACGAGATCGCCGAGGTGCTCGACCAGATCGCGACCCTGCTTGAGCTCAAGGGAGAGAATCCGTTCAAGGTGCGCGCCTATTCCGCGGGCGCGCGCGCGCTGGAGGCGATCGAGCCGGAGGATCTCGCCCGGCTGGTCGAGCGGGACGAGCTCCAGAGCGTGAAGGGAATCGGCGAAGCGCTAGCCGAGAAGATCGCAGCACTCCACCGCACCGGCAAACTCGAGTTCTACGAACGCCTGAAGGCTTCGGTGGAGCCCGGACTGGTCGAGATGCTGGAAATTCCCGGATTGGGTCCCAAAAAGATTCGGGCTCTGCATGATCGCCTCGGGATCACGGACATCGCGGCACTCACGGCGGCCTGCCGTGACGGCCGGGTGGCGGCGCTCACGGGCTTCGGCGAAAAGTCGCAGCACAAGCTGCTGGAGGGAATCGCCAATCGCGAGGCCTATGCCCGACGTCACCTGTGGTGGGAGGCGGAGGCGGAGGCCATGCCCATCCTGCGGGGGCTCCGGGCGTTGCCTCAGGTCCAGCAGGCGGAGGCCGCCGGCAGTCTGCGTCGCGGGTTGGAGACCGTGGGTGACCTCGACTTCATCGTCGCGGCGGAGGACGTCGGGCCGATCGTGGAGTGGTTCTGCGCGATGCCCGGCGTCAAGGAAGTCACGGCCCGCGGTGAGACCAAGGCGAGCGTACGCTTCGCGAGCGGGTTGCAGGCCGATCTACGGTTGGTGCCTGAGGACCAGTTCGCCTTCGCACTGCATCACTTCACGGGTTCGAAAGCGCACAACGTGGAGTTGCGGCACCGTGCCCTGACCCGGGGCCTCAGTCTGAGCGAGTGGGGACTCGAGCCCGCGGCCGGTGAGGGCACAGTGAAGGAGAAGGCCGAGGCGACCTCGGCGCGGCATCGCGGGCGCATCAAGAGCGAGGCGGACCTCTTCGCCGCGTTGGGCCTGCACCCGATTCCGCCGGAGTTGCGGGAGGGGATGGGTGAGATCGAGGCGGCGGAGTCTGGACTCCTGCCCAAGCTCGTGGAGGCAGCGGATCTTCGCGGCGCGTTTCACAACCACACGACGGCGAGTGACGGACGAAACACGCTTGCGGAGATGACCGCGGCGGCGGATGCGCTGGGATGGGAATACCTCGGCATCGCGGATCACTCCAAGTCGAGCTTTCAAGCCAACGGACTTTCCGAGGAGCGGCTGGCGACGCAGGTCGCGGACATCGCCGCGCTCAATGCGTCGGGGCGCTACCGGTGCCGGATTTTTTCCGGCGTGGAGTGCGACATCCTTCCGGACGGTCGGCTGGACTATGCAGACGACGTTCTGGCGACCCTCGATTATGTCGTCGTCTCGGTGCACAGTGCCTTCGCCCAGAGTGAGGAGGAGATGACGCGCCGGATCGTGCGGGCGATTGAGCATCCCTGCACCACGATGCTCGGGCACATTTCGGGCCGGTTGCTCCTCCGCCGACCCGGCTATGCGGTGGACCACGGGCGCGTCATCGACGCCGCGATCGCGAACCACGTGGCGATCGAGCTCAATGCCAGTCCGCTCCGTCTGGACATGGACTGGCGTCACTGGCGACGCGCGGCGGACCGCGGCCTGCGTTGCGTGATCAACCCCGATGCGCACGACACGGCGTCCCTCCAGCATGTGCGCGCGGGCGTCCTCGCGGCACGGAAGGGATGGTTGACCCGCGAGCAGGTCGTCAACACGCGCCCCGTGGGTGAAGTCATGGGCGCACTGCGACCGCGTCGCTAGAGCGCGCGAGAGCGGTCCGCTCAGCGCGGGGACGCGGGTCCCGGGTCCGACGTGCTGCGATCAGCGCCGGCGGCGGAGGAGGACTGGAGCGCGCGCTCGGCCGCCCCGCGACGCTTGTCCCACCAGATCTTCAGGATGTCACGGGCGACCGGGCCGGCGTAGCGGCCACCAGCGAATTCCTCTCCAGGCGTGTCGCCCTCGACCATGACGGCAAGTGCCACCTCGGGACGATCCACGGGTGCGAAGCAAATGAACCAAGCGAGGTTCCTCGTCCCGGCCGGCGTCGCGACTTGGGCGGTGCCGGTTTTTCCGGCGATCCGAAGATCGGGAATCTTCAGGGCGGGAGAATTCAGAATTCGCGCGGTGCCGTGCGGGGAAATCACGCAGTCCTCCATGCCGCGCAGCAGCACCGCCCGTGCGACGGGATTCAGGCCGATCGGGTCGCTGCGCTGCGGAGTCCTCATCGGATCGTGGATCAACGACGGCTGCGTGCGGGTGTCTCCGCGCGCGACGGAGGCGGCGAAGGACGCCATCTGCAGGGGTGTCACGAGGAGGTAGCCCTGGCCGATGGAGAAGTTGGCGGTGTCGCCGTCGTACCATCGCTCCTCGATTGCTTGCTGATCTGCGGGCAGTTTGCGGAGGCCGATGAAGCGTTTCTTCCAAGCGGGATCCGGGACGAGCATGCCCTTCGTTTCGAAGGGCAGTTCGATGCCGGTGGGACGGTCGAAGCCGAAGCGTCGCGCCTCCTCCGCGATCCGCTCCGCGCCGAGGCGCAGGCCCTGTTCGTAGAAGTAGACGTTGCAGGATACCTCGATGGCTTGGGCGAGGCGGATCGGGCCGTGCGCATGGCCATCGTGGCAAGGGAAGAGCCTTCTCCCGACCCGGTAGACGCCCTCGCAGTTCACCGTGGCCTCAGGGTCGAGGGTGCCGGCGCGAAGTCCGGCAATGGCCGTCAGGATCTTGAACGCCGATCCCGGCGGGTAGATGCCCTTGACCGAGCGATTGTACCAGCCGCCTGCGGCATCGATCTGCTGATACGTCTCCGCGGCGATGCGCGGCGAGGTCGCGTTGAGATCGAAGTCCGGCTTGGTCGCGAGTGCGAGTACCTCGCCACTGTCGACTGCCAGCATCACCGCGGAGGCGGGGAGTTCGAGCTTGGCGAGTGCGGTTTCGGCGGCGATTTGAAGGTCGATGTCGAGGCTGGTGACGAGGTCGCGGCCCTGCACCGGCAGCCGGCGGACCAGCGGCGGGTTCACGCGGTAGCCGGCGGGATCGACCCGGTAGATCGTGCCGCCGGTCTCGCCTTGCAGGATCTCGTCGAAGTACAACTCCAGCCCATCGCGTCCCACGGAGCCCTTCATCGCGAAGGTCTTCAACTCGTCGCCGGGAAGGCTGACGGTCGGGCTGTCCTCGAGATTGGCGAGGCCGACGAAGCCGAGCGTGTGGGCCGCGGCGGAGTTGAAGGGGTAATGGCGCGCCGTGGTGGTGTACACCTGCAGGGCGGA
>CAIOYO010000213.1 GCA_903862595.1 uncultured Opitutaceae bacterium
ACCCAGTCGTAGCCGCGGCGCTCGAGTTCGAGCGCGAGCGTCTTGTCGCCGCTCTTCACGATGCGGCCGTCGTACATCACGTGGACGTAATCGGGCACGATGTGATTGAGCAGCCGCTGGTAGTGCGTGATCATGAGGATCCCGAGGCCGGGACCGCGGAGGGCGTTGACGCCGTCGGACACGATGCGCAGGGCGTCGATGTCGAGGCCGGAATCGGTTTCGTCCATCAGCGCGAACTTCGGCTCGAGCATCGCCATCTGCAGGATTTCGCAGCGTTTCTTTTCGCCGCCGGAGAAGCCGTCGTTCACCGAGCGCGAGGTGAACTTCCGGTCGATCTTCAGCATGTCCATCTTCTGGTAGAGCCGCTTGTAGTAGGCGGTCGCGTCCAGTTCCTCGCCCTCGGCGAGACGCGCCTGAAGCGCGGCGCGGAGGAAATTGGCGATCGAGACGCCGGGGATTTCCGACGGGTACTGAAAGGCGAGGAAGAGACCGGCGCGCGCGCGCTCATCCGGCTCCTGCGCGAGGATCGACTTCCCGTCGAGCAGCACGTCACCTTGCGTGATGGTGTAGTCCGGATGTCCGGCGATCGCCTTCGAGAGCGTGGACTTGCCGGTGCCGTTCGGGCCCATGATGGCATGGACCTCACCGGAACGGATCGTCAGGGACAGGCCCTTGACGATTTCTTTGCTGTCGATGGCGACGTGCAGATCGCGGATTTCGAGGGAGGACATGGCGAAAAGGAAAGAGGGTCGGGAAGCAGGAAGGAAAAACGGGCCGAGAGCGTTCAGGAGGCGGCGCGGCCGCGGAAGGTGATCTCCACGTCCGAAGCGCGATAGCCGGAGGGCAGTTGGTTTCGAAGCTGCTCGAGCAAGCCCGGAGGAAGGTCGATGTCGTAGGTCGACCCAGTGGCCTCATCGTGGAAATGGGCGTGCGGATGCAGATTCGGGCAGTAGCGAGTCGGGCCGCGCTCGAAGTTCACTTGCCGCACCAGGTTGCACTGCACCAGGGCTTCTAGGCAGTTGTAGACCGTCGCGAGCGAGATGGTGGGCATTTCCGCCTTCACGCGCGCGAAGACTTCGTCCGCCGTCGGGTGATCCCGCTTCCCAACCAGCACCGAATAAACGACTTCGCGCTGAGGGGTGTTGCGTAGGCCGCTGCCAGCGAGCTTCTGGGAGAGCGCTGCCGGAGAAATTTGAGCCGTCGGTTCCATGGTGAGAGGTCAACAGATTGGAATGGTTCTAAGTTTCAAGTAAGAATTAGAATAATTCTAATTATAAAGGCTTGGGCCGTCGGGTCGCAGTCCGCAAAGGCGAGGCGCGCTGTGGCGTGGGCTTCGAATCGATGCCGGGGGAGGTTGATCCGTGATTCGCACCGTACAGCAGGCGCAGATGAAGGCCGTCTTCTCGCGATTATTGCTTTATTATTGCAATGAAAACGGGTGGCTTCATCGACGCTGATTCCCCCGCGAGCCGCGCCGAGGGTGCGTTCTGGAGTCGCCGGTCGGCTGGGCCCGCTCGGCGGGGTCCGAGGCGGACCGTTGGCCGAGGCAGGTCTGGGGCGTGAGGGGGGCCTTGCCGTTCGGCGGCCGTTTGGGGCGGAGGCAGTATTCTATCTAAAAAACTGAGAGTATTAACTCATTTAGACTCTAGTTTTTATCTGTTGGTCCAGGAATTTTCTGGGGCTTTTTCGTAACGAATGGTGGTCCCATTTTCGGTTGGCTAGACCTCCCGATCCGCTGCGCTAGTGGGCTCTGTTTTTGCATGCTTCCCGCCTCTAATTTCGTCGAACTCCTTGAACGCCGGGCCACCCTTCATGGTGGTCTGCCGGCAGTGCACTTTCTCGCGGAGGGTGAGGGGCAGATGGATACGCTCGACTACGCGGGCTTGGATCGCCGGGCACGCGCGATCGGGGAGCGTCTGCGGGCAGAGGCCGGCGCGGGGGGGCGGGTGCTGCTCCTGCATCCCCCAGGGCTTGAGTTTGTCGCTTCGTTCTTTGGCTGTCTTTACGGCGGGGTGGTGGCCATCGCTGCATACCCGCCGCGGAATGCCCGGCACATGCCGCGCATCGAGGCCATCCTCCAGGATGCGCAGGTGCGGGTGATCGTCAGCACGCGGGAGGGACTGGCCAAGGTGGAACCGTGGCTGGGAGAGCGCGCGTCGTCATTCCGACTCATCGCCAGCGATGATCTGACGCAGGCTGATCCGGCCTGGCAGCGCCCGACGATCCGTCCGGAGTCGCTCGCGCTGTTGCAATACAGCTCCGGCTCCACGGGCCAGCCGCGCGGGGTGATGATCAGCCATGCCAATGTCATGGCCAACGCCGAGATGATCCGGCGCCAGTTCGGTTACCATGACCAGTCCACGTTCGTGAGCTGGCTGCCGATTTACCACGATATGGGGCTGATCGGGAATCTGCTCCAGCCGCTCTACCTCGGCACGTCCACCGTGCTGATGCCGCCCGCCGCATTCCTCCAGAAGCCGGTGCGTTGGCTGGCGGCGATCAGCCGCCAACGGGCCCGGACCACCGGGGCCCCTAATTTCGCGTTCGATCTGTGCGCCCGGGTCATCACCGCCGAGCAGAAAGCCGAGCTGGATCTCAGCTGCCTCGAGTTGATCTACAATGGCTCCGAGCCGATCGACGCGCGGGCTTTCGATCGGTTCGCCGAGGCATTCGCCAGCTGCGGTCTGCGGCGCACGTCGCTGTATGCCTGCTACGGTATGGCAGAGACCACGCTGCTCGCCACCGGCGGCAAGCCGGGCGAGGGATACCGCGCGCTGCGTCTTGACCCAGCTGCTCTCGGACGCAACGAGGCCGTGGAGGTCGCCGCCGGACGCACCGATGGGCTCTCCTCCGTCAGCTGCGGCCGCTCCGTCGTCGATCAGGAACTCGCGATCGTGGACCCGGTTTCACTCCAAGCCCGCCCGTCCGCCACCGTGGGGGAAATCTGGCTGCGCGGCGCGCATGTCTCGCCGGGCTACTGGGGGCAGCCCGAGCGCACGGCCGAGAGCATGGGGGCCCGCCAGGCCGATGGCTCCGGTCCGTGGCTGCGCACGGGTGATCTCGGCTTCCTCAAGGACGGCGAGCTCTACGTCACCGGTCGCATCAAGGATGTCATCATCGTGCGCGGGAAGAATCACTACCCGCAGGACATCGAGCGGACCGCCGAGTTGAGTCATCCGGCGCTCCAGCCGGGCTCCTGCGCCGCCTTCGCGCTGCGCATCGACGGGGTCGAGCAGGTCGGCATCGCCGCCGAGGTCCAGCGCACCGCCCTGCGCACGCTCGATGGAGCGGCGGTGGTCTCCGCGATTCGTCGCGCCGTCCTCGAGGCCCATGAGCTCTCCGTCTTCGCCGTCACTCTTCTCAAACCCGTGACTCTCCCCAAGACTTCCAGCGGCAAGCTGCAGCGCTTCGCCGCCCGCGCCGGCTGGGAATCCGGCACGCTCGAAAGCGTGTACTCGGATCGCGAGCCGCCCGGTGCCGCTTCCACTGCCGCCGTCGCACCCACGGTCGCCGGCGTGAGCCCTGACCCGACCGCGGTCCCTCGGCTCGGCGGCGATCCGCAACGGAGCCGCGAGCGCGCCGACGCGATGATCGCGTGGATCCGCGGCTACGCCGAGCAGCGCGTCAATTCCTACCTCATCGACGAGCGCCGTTGCATCCCGCCGTACATCGTCCTCGATTTCGGGAACAATGGTCTGCTGGGTCTCGAGGTCCCGGAGGCCCTCGGTGGCACGGGTCTCACCACCGTGGATACGCTACGTGTCGGCGTGCAGCTCGGCGCGGTCGACGTAAACCTATCGTCCTTCATCGGGGTTCATAACGCCCTCGGTCTGCGCACGCTGCTGCGCCACGGGAGCGAGCGGATGCGGCGCGAGGTCATCCCAGCGATCGCCGCCGGTCGCGAGCTGATCGCCTTCGCCTTCACCGAGCCGGCCGCCGGATCCAACCCGCGCGCGATCACCGCCACCGCCACTCCGGACGGCACCGGGGGTTGGCTGCTCCACGGGAGCAAGCGCTGGATCGGCACCGGGGCGTGGTCCGGCTGGATCGTCGCCGCCGCCCACCTGCTCGACGAGTCCGGCCGCGACCGGGGAATCACGACGTTCCTGCTGCGGCAGGGCTCGCCTGGGCTGCGCATGGGGACCGAGGAGATGACCATGGGCATGCGCGGGATGATCCAGAACACCGTGCATCTCGAGGGCATGCGGGTCGGCCCGGAGGACATGATCGGCGCGCCGGGCAGCGGCATGGACGTGGCGCAGGACACGATGAAGTTCGGCCGCCTGTTCATCGCCACCGTCAGCCTCGGTACGATGCAACGCTGCGTGCAGCTGATGCTGCGCTACGCGGTGCGGCGTTCGATGTCCACCGGCCGCCTCGCCGAGAATCTCATCACGCGCGAGCGCATCACCGAGCAGATCGTGCGCATCTCCGCGCTTCGCTCGTTCATTCATCAGTTCGGCCGCTGGTACGATGCCGGCCTCGATGTGCCGGAGGAGTTCTTCGCCCTGGTGAAGTATGCGGGTCCGGAGTCCCTCGGCCTCGCGGTCGATCACCTGCTGCAGATGCTCGGGGGTCGCGGGTACATCGAGACCAACTTGGTCCCTCAGCTCTTCCGCGACGCGCGTTTGGTGCGCATCTTCGAGGGTCCGACTGAGACGATGATCATGTTCCTGGGCTCGCGCATCGCGAGCCAGAGTCGGCCGTTGCAGGAATTCTTGCGCGAGCGGCTGAACGCGCCGGCGATCGCCGATCTGGTCTTCGCCGCCGCCGACCTCGCCAAGCAGCATCATCTGGTCAAGGGCACCGAGGCCGAGCAGGCCCTCGGCGTGCAACGGGTCTCGCGCGTCCTTGGCGAATTCGGTCTGTGGGCGCTCTGGCTGGCGATCGTCGAGAACGACACCGCCGGCGACGATCCGGAGCTGCCGCGCGCGCGGGTCTGGCTGCGGCGCCTCATGAACGAGGCGCACGCACGGCTTTCCCAGCCGATCCCCGCCCTCGAGTTGCCGCTCAGCACCGCCGAGATCCTCGCCGCCGCCACGCGTCACCGCGTCTCCATCGGCGATGTCGAGCAGCGCGCCGCCGGGGTCGAGTTCGACCTCGATCCGCTGCTGCGCCGCGCCGATCTCGTCGCGCCGCCGGCCGCCAGCGCCGCCCCCGGAATCGCCAGCGCGGCGCCGTCCGCGCCGGGCGGGGTGGGTACATCGGCGCCCGGCGGTGCCTCCGCCCTCTCGACTTCCGCCCGCGCCGCTGCGCCTGCGGCGGCACCGGTCCGCGCGGCGGCCGCCACCAGCGTCGCCCCGGTCGACGTGCGGGCCCACGCCGCCGAGATCGAGGCGTGGATGTGCTCGTGGATCGGGCGTCGACTGCAGCTCGCGGCCGACAAGATCGATCCGATCAAGCCGTTCTCCGACTTCGGCATCGATTCGCTCACTGCGGTGGAACTGTCCGCCGGACTCGGCGAGTGGCTGAAGCGTGACCTGCCCACCACGCTGACGTGGGATTACCCGAACATCCGTCTGCTGGCCACCAACGTGGCTACCCCGGGCGCGATCAAGGCACCGAGCGCCGTCGCGGGTTCCGCTGCCCCGTCCGGCGCGGCGGCCCCGGGTGCCTCATCGACGTCCACCACCGCTTCCAGCGCCGTCCCTGCTTCCGCCGCTTCCCGGTCCGCATCCGCGTCGGCCGGAACCGCCACCGTCTCGCCGCCCACACCCGCCTTCCCCGCCGCCTCGAGCCTCGGCACTCCGCAACTGGATGCGATGTCCGAACAGGACCTCGCCGCATTGCTCGCCGAGGAGCTCAAGTCCCTGCGCGGACCGGTTAAGTGACGATGAGTGGCACGTCGGAAATGGCTTCGCTGCTGCGCGAGGCGTACGGACAAATCCGTGCGCTGCGCGCCCAGCTGGCCGACCACAGCGCGCCGATCGCGATCATCGGCGCCGGCTGCCGCTTTCCGGCGGGGGCCTCCGATCTCGCCTCCTTCGCTCGCGTGCTCCGCGCCGGCACCGACGCCGTCGGCCGCGTGCCGCCGGATCGCTGGGACGCCGATGCGTTCTACGACGCGGACTCCGATGCCCCCGGCAAAATTCACACGCGCGAGGCCGCGTGCCTCGAGGGGATCGATCAATTCGATGCCGACTTCTTCGGCATTTCACCGCGCGAGGCCGAGCACCTCGATCCGCAGCAACGCCTGCTGCTCGAGGTGGCGTGGTCGGCCTTCGAGGATGCCGCCATTCCGCTGGATCGTTTGCGCGGTAGCCGCACCGGTGTTTTCACCGGATTGATGTATGGCGACTACGTCGTGCGCGCGTTGCGGGAACGCGGGCTCGACGGCATCGGAGCCTACCTCGGCACTGGCGGCACCTTCAGCGCCACGGCGGGACGGCTCGCCTACGCGCTTGGGCTCCAGGGGCCCACGATGGCGGTCGACACCGCGTGCTCGTCCTCGCTGGTCTCCGTGCACCTCGCCTGCCAGGCACTGCGCAACGGCGAATGCGAGCTCGCCATCGCCGGCGGCGTCAACGCGCTGCTCACCCCCGAGCCGAGCATCAATCTCACCAAGGCGCGGATGATCTCGCCGCGGGGCCGCTGCCGCACGTTCGACGTCTCCGCCGATGGCTACGTGCGGGGCGAGGGCTGCGGGCTGGTGGTGCTCAAACCGCTGGCACGCGCTCGCGCCGACGGTGACCGCGTACTCGGGGTCATTCGCGGTTCGGCCGTCAACCAAGACGGACGGAGCAGCGGACTCACGGCGCCGAACCGCCTCGCCCAGCAGGCGCTGCTTGAGGCCGCCCTCGCCAGCGCCGGGGTCGCCCCGGCTGACATCGGCTATGTCGAGTGCCACGGTACGGCGACTCCGCTCGGCGACCCGATCGAGGTCGCGGCACTGCGCGAGATCCTGCTGCGCGATCGCGCGGCCGATCGCCCGCTGGCGATCGGATCGGTGAAGACCAACTTCGGTCACCTGGAAGGCGCGGCCGGGATCTGCGGCTTGCTCAAGGCGCTGTTGGTCGTGCGCGGGGCAGAGGTCTTTCCCCACCTGCACCTGCAGACGCTCAACCCGCGGATCCGGCTCGATGACGTGCCGTTGCGGATTCCAACCGAGGCGAGTCCGTGGTTTACCGCCGGCGGTCCGCGGCTGGCCGGGGTAAGTTCGTTCGGTTTCGTCGGCACCAACGCGCACGTGATCCTCGAGGCGCCGCCCGCAGATGAACCGGCTCCAACGTCCGCGCCGCGCACGCCGCAGGTACTGACCCTCTCCGCCGCCTCTCCCGAGGCGCTCCGCGAGCTCGTGACGCGGCAGGCGGAATGGCTCGAAGCCAATCCGCACGCCGACGTGGCGTCGGTCGCGCGCACGCTGAACACCGGCCGTCTCCATCAAGCGCATCGGCTCGCGGTCGTGGCCGCCGATGTTCCTGGCGCGCTGAGCGGGTTACGCGCGGGCTCCGGCGCGTCTTTCGTGCGTGGCGAGGTGCGCTTGAATCGCGTGCCACGCGTCGCGTTTCTTTTCACGGGGCAGGGCGCGCAGAAGGCCGGCATGGGTCTCGCGCTCGCCGCGGCCGAGCCCTCCTTCCGCGCCGCACTGGAGCGTTGCGATGCGCTGCTGCGTCCGCACCTTCCGCGCCCCTTGCTCGAGTTGCTCGCATCCGCCTCGCCCGCGGAGCTCAGCGCGACCGGGGTAGCCCAACCCGCGCTGTTCTCGCTCGAGTACGCGCTGCTCGAACTGTGGCGGGGCTGGGGCGTGCGCCCCGATGTCCTGCTCGGGCATAGTCTCGGGGAGTACGTCGCGGCGGTCGCGGCGGGAATCTTCAGCCTCGAGGACGCGATCGATCTGGTGCGTCTCCGCGGGCAGCTGATGCAGGCCTTGCCGTCCGGCGGAGGCATGGCGGCGGTGTTTGCCGATGAGGAGACGGTTCAACGTCTTCTCGCGGACTCGCCGACGGGCCTTGCCCTGGCCGGATGCAATGGACCCACGGAGACCGTGATCTCGGGACCGCTCGCGGCGCTCGATGATGCCATCGCTCGCTGCGGTCGTCAGGGTCTGACCGCGCAGCGCTTGGAGGTATCGCACGCGTTCCACTCGGAGCTCATGCGGCCGATGCTCGATGCCTTCGGCGCCGCGCTGGCCCGCGTCACGTTCCACCCGGCACGCATTCCGATCGTCAGCAATGTGACCGGTGAGATCGATGCTGCGGGCGCGATGGCGCAGCCCGACTACTGGCTGCGTCAGATCGTTTCGCCGGTGCGGTTCGCGCCGGGAGTGCGGGCGCTAGCGGCGACCGGCACGGAGCTGGCCGTTGAGCTCGGACCACGCGCGGTGCTCACGCGACTCGCGGCGAAGACGCTGTCCGAAGGCGGGATCACGTGGGTTTCCACGCTCGACGGCAGCGCCGACGAGTCATCCGCGGTCGCGCGCGCGGTTGCCGCGCTGCACGCACGTGGCGTCGCGCTTGATTGGAGTGCGGTGCACGCCGCTCGGGGCGGGCGTCGGATCGGACTCCCGGGCTATCCCTTCCAGCGCCGCCGTTACTGGCTACCGGAGGCGGTGCCGACCGCCGAGGGCGCGGCGAAACCAGCTCTGACCGCAGAGGCTTCCGCGCGCTCTGGCGTCCCGTCTCGTTCCGTCACCGCCACCCCGTCCGAGGCGTCGCCCGCAGTCGCGCCGCTGGCGTGCCCGACTCGCCCGGCGTTCTCGGTCATGTTCTTCGCGGCGAAGCCAGAGGCTGGTGATCCCGACAAGTACCGCCTCGTGATCGAGGCGGCGCGGTTCGCGGATCGCGCGGGTTTCGATTCGGTCTGGGTGCCCGAGCGGCATTTCACCGAGATGGGCGGGCTCTACCCGAATGCCGCGGTGCTGCAGGCCGCGCTGGCGCGCGAGACGCAGCGGATCCAGCTGCGGGCGGGCAGCGTGGTTGCCTCGTTGCACCATCCGATGCGCATCGCCGAGGAGTGGTCGATGGTCGACAACCTTTCGGGCGGCCGCGTGGGCATCTCGCTCGCGTCGGGCTGGAATCCGGATGACTTCGCTTTCTTTCCCGAGCGTTATCCCGAGCGTCACGCGCGACTCTACGAGACGCTGGAATCCGTCCGTCGCCTCTGGCGCGGCGACGAGTTGGAGCTGACTAACGGAGTAGGGAAGGCCACGCGGGTGCGCCTCCGCCCCGTTCCGCTCCAGCGCGACCTGCCGGTGTGGATCACCGCGGCGGGCAACCCCGAGACCTTCCGTCGCGCTGGCGAAACCGGAGCCAATCTTCTCACCCACCTGCTCGATCAGGACCCGGAGGAACTCGCGACCAAGATCCGGATCTACCGCGAGGCGCGGGCCGCCGCGGGTCACGACCCGGTGGCCGGGCGCGTGACGGTGATGGTGCACACGTACATCGGCCAGGATCTCGCGGAGACCCGCGAGCGCGTGCGCGCGCCGTTCTGCGCGTACCTCAAGGCCAGCCGCAACCTGCTCGCCGGTCTCGCGCACAGCCGCGGCCGCGTCATCGACGTGAATGCGCTCTCCGAGCGCGACCTCGATGACCTCGTCGGGTTTCTTTTTGAGCGCTTCGCCAGCACCCGCGCGCTCATCGGCACGCCCGAGAGCTGTGCGCCGCTCGTCGAGACGCTCGCGCGCGTGGGCGTGGATGAAGTCGCCAGCCTCTTGGACTTCGGGCAGTCGACGGCCGACGTGCTGGGGGGCTTGCCGGCGCTGGCGCGCCTGCGGGATCGTTTTGCCGTCGACGAGGCTTCAGCCGCCGCGGTAGCCGCAACTGCGCGGGAAGAAGGTGCGGTCGCAGCGATGGTTGGCGAGGCGGATGTGATGACACGCGCGCGCCGCGCAGGGAATGCCGTCGGCGCGGCAAAGCCATCGACTCCGATGGCTCCCGTGGTGGTACCACAGGATGATCTCTACGAAGTCGCGTGGCGCGCCCAGGCCGCGCCGACCGAGGTGGCGGAGACTCCGGCGCGCTGGATTCTGCTCACGGCACCGGGAATGGTGCCCGACGGCTTGATCGCGCCGCTGGGCCGCCTGCGGACGACGGTGCTGGCCGTGCCGGAGGGCACGGTCGAATGGAAATCGTTGCTCGCCCCCGCGCTCGGCTCTGCGGCGGGTGCGGTGCGGGTGGTGTGGTTGGAGCCCGTTGCCGCGGAGGGTGAAGATGCGGCGGCGTGGCTGGAGCGTGCGCGCGCGCTGGTGCAAGCGCTGGTGACCCTCGCACCGCAGGCCCGACTGAGCTCGGTGACCCGCGGTGCGGTCGCCGTCGGCGGGAACGCGCCCGTGCTGGCGCAGGGACCGCTGTGGGCATTCCTTCGGGTGCTCGCGCAGGAACAGCCTGCCCTGTGGGGCGGGCTGTACGATCTTGATCCGACGGCACCGCTTGAGCGGAGCTGGGCCGCACTGGCCGCGGAGCTCGGAGCCCGCACGACCGAGGATAAAGTCGCTTGGCGCGGGGGAGCGCGTCTGGTCGAGCGTTTGGCGCGAATGGCCGGACCGGTTCCCGCCGGAGTTTGGTCCGTGCGGGCGGATGCGGGCTATCTGATCTCGGGCGGCCTCGGCGGATTAGGCCTCGCGCTGGCCGAGTGGCTCGCGGACCGCGGAGCCCGGCACCTGCTCCTGCTCGGCCGTTCCGCTCCGAGTGCTGCCGCACGGGAACAACTGGCGTCGCTGGCCCGGCGTGGAGTCTCGGCGCGAATCGCGGCGGTGGATGTCGCTGACGAGCCCGGACTGCGTCGTGAACTGGAAGCGTGGAGGCGCGAGGGCGGTCCAGCGGTGCGCGGTGTCGTCCACGCCGCCGGCGTCTGGCGCGATCTGCCGATGGCGCAGATGTCCCCGGACGATCTGTCGGCGGTGCTGGCTCCCAAGGTGGCCGGCACCCTCGCGCTTGAGCGCTGCGTCGGCGCCGACCTCGATTTCTTCCTTTCCTGCTCCAGCCTCTCGGCGGTCCTTCCGGCGCATGGTCAGGCCAACTACGCGGCAGGTAATGCATTCCTCGACGTCCACGCGCAGTGGCGTCGGGCACAGGGGCGCCCGGCGCTGAGCATCAACTGGGGCCCGTGGTCCGGCATCGGCTTCGGTGCGAGCGAACATGGTCGCCGCGCGCACGAGCGACTCGAGTCCTTCGGCTTGCGGCGCATCGCTCCCGCGCCGGCTCTCGCCGCGCTTGGTGCATTGCTCGCCCGTAGCGTCGCGCAGGCGACGGTGGTCACGGTCGACTGGGCGCTCCTGGCCCGCGTGGACGCACCGCTCGCGCGCACCGCGTTGCTGACCGAGGTGGCCGGAGGCCTCGTCGCGCCCGCCGCCAGCGTGGAACCGCTCGCGGGTCTGGGTCAGCGCGTCGCCTCCGCCGCATCCGCCGAGCAGGAGGATCTCGTCCGCGCCGGCGTGGCCGAGATCATCGCCCGCGTCTTCCGCCGCCCCGTCGCGGAGCTTCGCCGCGACGAGCCGCTTCCCAACCTCGGCCTCGATTCGCTCATGGCGGTCGAGATCAAGAACCGCATCCGCGCCGAACTCGGTCTCGACGTGCCGCTCGCGCGGTTCCTCGAGGGGTCGACCGCGAACGACCTCGCCACCTTCACCGCGACCGCCTGGACGGAGGGTGCGGCGGCACGCGCCGCGGGTGGGGGAGCCACCGCCGCGACGGAGGAGTTCACGGTATGACGCTGACCGAGCTCCGACTCGCCTGTGCCCGCGCGGGAATCCGCGTGTCGGCGGAGCAGGGTCAACTGCGCGTGAAGGCGCCCGCCGGAGCGGTCACTTCCGAGGTCCGAGCCGCGTTGTCCGCACGCAAGGAGGAGTTCCTCGCGTTTCTCGCCACGCCGCAGGCCGAGCTTTCGCCGCTGTCGTCCTCTCAGCGGAGTCTTTGGCTGCTGCACCAGGCCGATCCCGAGACGCTGCCGGCCTACACCCTGCGGGCCGCGCGTCGCTTGCACGGGCCGTTGCCCCGCGCCGTCTTTACGGCCGCGCTGCGCATTCTCGTCGCCCGCCACGATCCGCTGCGCACCGCGTTTGATCAGCACGAGGGCGAGCCGTGGCAGCGCATCCTGCCTTCCGTGCCGGTGGCGATCACTGAACACGACGTCTCCTCGCGGCCTCCCGCCGAGCGTGAGGCCGCATGGCGCTCGTTGCTCGCGGAGGAGGGTCGCCGCCGGTTCGATGTCTCAGCTGCGCCGCTCTTCACCGTTCATCTCGTCACCCTGGGGCCGGAGGAGCACGTCCTGCTCCTCAATGCTCACCACCTGATTGCGGACGCTTGGTCGGCGGGGCTGCTCCTGCGCGAATGGGCCGAGATCTACGCGGAGCTCGTCTCCGGAGGAATACCATCAGAAGAGCGTCCAACGTATCGGTTCAACGACTACGTGATGGCGAGACGCCAGGCGGAGGTGGGTCCGGCGGCGGAGAAGTCGCTCGCCCACTGGCGCACTCACTTGGCGGGCTTGCCGCCGCTGGCGTGGCCGCGGGCGGAGACGCCGGCGGCGGGGGTCTCGCGCTATGAGGGCCGCTCCGCTGATTTCGTCATCGCGCCGTCGACGGAGCAGGCGCTGCGGGCGCTGGCGCGTGAGGAAGGGGCCACGCTCTTCCACGTGCTGGTGGCGGGCTACGCAGTCTGGCTCCAGCGGCTTTCGGGTCAGGACGACTTCGGTTTAGGGACGACGCTCGCGGGACGCGACGGCAAGGCCACCGAGTCGCTCGTGGGCTACTTCGTCAACTTGGTCGTGCTGCGTCCGCCGCTGGCCGATCAACCGAGCTTCCGCGAGTTGGTCCGACGCATGCGACGCGAGACGCTGGCCGCGTACGATCACCAGGCGACGCCGTTCGACCGCATCGTGCAGGAGCTGCGCCTCCCGCGCGAACCGGGTGCGTCGCCGCTGTTTCAGGCCCTCTTTCTCTACCTGCAGGCCGCGCGAGATGAGGCGAGCTTCCCGGGATTGCATGCGGAGCCGATCGTGGTACCGAGCGAGACGGCGAAGTACGCGCTCAGTCTCCATGTTGAGGACCACGGGGACCGGCTGACCGGGCTCGTGGAGTATCGCGCGGGCATCTTTGCGCCGGAAATGATGGCGCGGCTGCTCGAGGTCTGGGCGACCCTGCTCGCGGAGCTTGCGGGAACTCCGGATCGTCCCATTAGCCACGCCGCGACGCTGTCGGGTGACGCGCGGCGCGCGGTGCTCGCGCAGAGCACCGGTCCGACGGCGCCGTCCGATCAGATCGGAGGCATCGCGGCCGCCTTTCAGGACCAGGTCGCGCGAACGCCTGCTGGCCCGGCGTTGGTGTACGAGGACCGCGCGCTCACGTACGCAGAGCTGGATCGGGCGTCGGAGCACGTCGCGCAGCGCCTTCGCGCGGCGGGGGTCGGGGCCGAGCGCCGCGTCGGCGTCTTGCTCGAGCGCGGCGTGGAGCTGGTGGCCACGCTCCTTGGCGTCCTCAAGGCCGGCGGGGCCTACGTGCCGATGGATCCGGCCTACCCGGAGGAACGCCTCCGGCACATGGTCGAGGATGCGCGGCCGGTGCTCGTGGTGACCCGGCGCGGCCTCGCTCCGCTGCTGCCCTCGGGTGGTCCGGCGCAGTTGCTCGTGGACGAGCTTGCCCTGGACGTCCCGCTGACGATCGCGGCGGCGACGGCGCGGCCGGATCAGCCGGCTTACGTGATCTACACGTCGGGCTCGACCGGAAAGCCGAAGGGCGTGGCCGTCACCCACGGCAACGCGATCAACTTCTTCGCCGGCATGGATGCGCAGCTCGGGCGCAATCCCGGGGTGTGGTTGGCGCTGACCAGCATTTCTTTCGACATCTCGGTCCTCGAGCTCTTCTGGACGCTCGCCCGCGGTTTCAAGGTCGTCTTGCAGGGCGATGAAGCGGATCTCGGTGGTGCAAGTACGGAGTCGACTGATGCCGGCAGCGAGCGCCCGCTCGACTTCAGCCTCTTCTTCTTCGCTGGCGATGCGGCGCGGCAGGAAACGGCGGATCGTTACCGCCTCGTGTTGGAAGGGGCCCGCTTCGCGGATGAGCGCGGGTTTGCGGCGGTGTGGACTCCGGAGCGACACTTCCACGCCTTCGGCGGCCTATTTCCGAATCCATCAGTGCTCGGCGGCGCGCTTGCGATGATCACCCGCCGCGTGGCGCTGCGCGCCGGCAGCGTGGTGTTGCCGCTGCACGATCCCATCCGTGTCGCCGAGGAGTGGAGCGTCGTCGATAATCTCTCCGGCGGCCGCGTCGGCCTGTCGTTCGCCTCGGGCTGGCATCAGCATGACTTCGTGCTCTCGCCGGAGGACTTCGCCGAGCGGCGTCGCGTGCTCTTCTCGCGTCTGCAAGAGGTGCGTGATCTCTGGCGCGGCGATGCGCTCAGCCGCGCCGACGGCAAGGGTGAGCCGTATCAGGTACGCACCCTCCCGCGCCCCGTGCAGCCGGAGCTGCCCGCGTGGATCACCTCGGGCGGCGATCCGGAGACCCTGCGGCTTGCGGGCGAGTCGGGTGCCGGACTTCTGACCCATCTGCTGGGTCAGACCGTCGAGGACTTGGCGGGCAAGATCGCGATCTATCGCGCGGCCCGGCGTGCCGCTGGGCATCCCGGCGAGGGCCATGTGGTGGTCATGCTGCACACCTTCATCGGCGATTCGGTCGACGAGGTGCGTGCCCGCGTGCGGGGACCTTTCCGCGAGTACCTGCGCAGCGCGGTGGACCTGATTGCAGCGGTGGCGAAGACGCGCGGGCTCGATCTCAAGGCACCTGGGTTCTCGGCGGAGGACTTCGAGGTCGTGCTCGACCATGCGTTTGAGCGCTACTTCGGATCCGCGGCGCTGATGGGGACGCCGACGTCCTGCCAGCCGCTCCTGCGGCAACTGCGGACGATCGGGGTGGATGAAGTCGCCTGCCTGATCGACTTCGGTGTCGATGACGAACACGCCCTCGCGGCGCTCCGCCCGCTCGAGGCGCTGCGCGAACGGCACCGCACCCAGATCCGGCCCCGTCGCTCTCTGGCCGAGCAGTTCGCGCGTCATCGTCCGACCCACTTCCAGGCCACTCCCTCGCGCCTCAAGATGCTGCTCCTCGATCCAGCGGTGCGCGCAGGGCTGGCGCGCCTGGACGTGCTGATCGCCGGTGGTGAGGCGCTGCCGGCGCCGCTCGCCCGCGAGCTGCAGGCCGAGTTCGGAGGCCGCCTCCACAACCTCTACGGTCCCACGGAGACAACGGTGTGGTCCACTGGACACGCCCTCGCTCCCGGCGAAGACGTCATCCTCGTCGGCCGACCACTGGTCAACCAGACGGCGTATGTGCTCGATCCCGGCCTGCAACCCGTGCCGGATGGCGTGGCGGGCGAGCTTTTCCTCGGCGGCGACGGCGTGACCCGCGGCTACTTGGGCCGGCCGGAGCTGACGGCGGACCGCTTCTTGCCGGATCCGTTCGCGGTCCGCCCGGGCGCGCGGATGTACCGCACCGGCGATCTCGCGCGTTGGCGGGCCGGAGGGCAGTTGGAGTGCCTTGGACGCGTCGACCATCAGGTGAAAATCCTCGGCCATCGGATCGAGCCGGGGGAGATCGAGGCGGCGATTGCCTCTCATCCGGACGTGCGGGCGGCGGCGGTGACTGCGCCCCGCGGTCCAGACGGCGAGCCACGGCTGGTGGCCTACTTTGTGCCGCGCGGTCTGGATGCGGCCTCGGCGCTGCGACCGGAGTCGCTGCGCGCGTGGTTGCGGGAGCGGATGCCCTCGTACCTTGTGCCCGCGATCTGCGTGCAGCTCGCGGCCATGCCGCAGACCCCGAACGGCAAGATCGACCGCAAGGCGCTTCCGGCACCCGACGCCGAGGCGATGCCGGCCGGCCCGTATGTTGCTCCGAGGACGCCCGCGGAGGCCCGGGTGGCCGCCGTTTGGTGTGAGCTGCTGCAGCGCCCGCAGGTCGGCGTGGAGGAGAACTTCTTCGAAGTGGGAGGGCACTCGCTGCTTGCGATGCAGCTGATCGCGCGTCTGCGCGCCGAACTCGGCGCCGACCTTTCACTTCGTGCGATTTTCGAAGGTCCCACGATCGCGGCGATCGCGGCGCGAGTTGCCCCGACGCGCGAGGCCGGAGGGTCGGCGGCGCCGAAGGCGGCCAGTGCCGCGGCGGCGTCGCTGCCCGCGCGGGAGCCGGGACCGTTGCCGCTCTCGCTGGGCCAGCGCCGTCTGTGGTTCATTGAGCAGCTCGAACCCGGCCGTTCGACTTACCACGTCCCGGCTGCGATCCGGCTGCGCGGCGCGTGCGTGCCGACGGCGCTCGAGCAGAGCTTCGCTGACCTCGTGCGGCGCCACGAGGCGCTGCGCACGCGCTTTCCGTTGCGCGACGGCGAGCCGTTCCAGGACATCCTGCCCGCGGACGACGTTCGCTTCGTGCTCCAGTGTGACGATCTCCGATCGCTTCCGACCACCGAGCGCGAGGAGCGGGCGCGGGTCCTCGCCGGGGAGACGGCGGTCGCGGCCTTCGACCTGGCCGGAGGGCCGGTGATCCGCGCGCGTCTGATCCAGCTCGCGGAAGATGATCACCTTCTCGTGGTCGTCGTCCACCACATCGTGTCGGATGGTTGGACCATCAACCTCATTACCCGCGAGCTCACCGCCTGCTACGCGGCGCGCGTTGCCGGGGCGGAGCCGCAGCTGCCTCGCTTGACGGCGCACTATGCGGATTTCGCGCAGTGGCAGCGGCATCAGCATTCAGACGCCCAGCTCCGGGCCTCCCTCGACTTTTGGCGGTCGTACCTGCTCGGCGGCGTCGCGGCGGAGATTCCCGCGGATCGTCCGCGCCCGCGCGCGCTCGATGGCGTCGGTCAAGAGTACCGGTGCCGTTGGCCGCGGAGCCTGACCGCTGGCCTGAACCATCTCGCGCAGCGCGAGGGCGCGACGCTCTTCATGGCTTTGCTCGCCGGCTATGCCGCCGTCCTAGCGCGCCATTCCCGGCAGGATGACCTCGTGCTCGGCACCTCGGTCGCGAATCGTCCGCGCCCGGAGTTCGAGGCGATGGCCGGCTTTTTCGTGAACCTGCTCCCGGTGCGCGTGGATCTGCAGGGGGACCCGACTTTCGGCGACGTGATGCGGCGCGTGAAGCAGTCGTGCCTCGCTGGTTATGCCCATCAGGCAACGTCCTTCGAATCGCTGATCGATGCCGTCGCCCCCGTGCGCGATCTCAGTCGCACCCCGATTTTCCAGACCCTGTTCGTGCTGCTCAACACTCCACCGGCCTCGGCCCGGCTGGCGGGCCTCGAAATCACGCCGGTGCCGCTCGCGAACCGCACGGCGAAGTTCGACGTCACCCTGATCGCCGAGGAAGTGGAGGGCGAGTTGCTCTGGGTGGCGGAGTACCGCACTGAGCTCTACGAAGAGGAGACTCTCCGAAGGCTCCTGGGTCATCTCCGGATCCTGCTTGAGGCGGCGGTCGCGCGCCCCGACGTGCGCCTGTCCGCCTTGCCCCTGCTCGCGGAGGACGAGCTTGCCGCTCAGTCGCGGTGGAGCCGCTCCGAGGTCCCTTTCCCGCCCGGGCCGTGGATTCACGAGCAGCCGAGGTTGGTTGCACCCGATTCGCCTGCGCTGGCCTCGAGCGCCGGCACGTTGACCTATGGCGAGTTCAACCGTCGCGCCGACGCCCTCGCGGCGCGCCTGCAGGCCCACGGCGTTGGGCCGGAGTCGCGGGTGGCAGTCTGCCTTGAACGTTCTCCGGAACTGGTGCTCGCGTTGCACGCCGTGCTGCGTGCGGGCGGCGCCTATGTCCCGCTGGATCCCGACTACCCAGCGGAACGGCTGGCGTACATGCTCGCCGACGCCGCACCGGTGCTCGTCGTGACGACCGAGGCGCTCGCCGCGCGCCTCGGCGTTCCGTCCGAGCGGACTCTCCGGATGGAGTCGGCGCTCTTCGCCCCGACGTCTCCCGCCCTGCGCGTGCCGGTGATCGCGGGCCTCGGTGCCGCCTACATGATCTACACGTCCGGATCGACCGGACGTCCGAAGGGGGCGGTGAACACGCACGCCGCCATCTTGAATCGACTCCAGTGGATGCAGGCCGCGCTGCCGCTCACGACGGCGGACCGGGTGCTGCAGAAGACTCCGTACAGCTTCGACGTTTCGGTGTGGGAATTCTTCTGGCCGCTGATGACCGGCGCGACCCTCGTCGTGGCCGACCCTGGCGTGCACAAGGACCCGGCGCAGTTGATCGAGCTCATCGTCGCCGAGCGTGTGACCACGCTGCACTTCGTGCCGTCGATGCTGCGCGCCTTCCTGGAGACGCCCGGAGTCGAACGCTGCACCGCGGTGCGGCAGATCGTGTGCTCGGGCGAGGAGTTGCCGCGGGATCTGGTGGTGATGGCGCACGACAAGCTTCCCGGTGCAGCGGTACACAATCTTTACGGCCCCACCGAAGCGGCGGTGGACGTCAGCTGGCATGCGTGCCGTCGGGGCGAGAGCGGACCCGTTCCGATTGGCGGGCCCATCGCCAACGTCGAGCTGCACGTGCTCGACGCCCACCTGCGTCCCGTGCCGGTCGGTGTCCCGGGTGAGGTGTATCTCGGTGGCGTCGGCCTGGGACGCGGCTATCACGGTCAGCCTGCCCTCACCGCGGAGCGGTGGGTGCCGGATCCGGCGCCGCGCACGCCCGGGGCTCGCCTCTATCGCACCGGTGACCTTGGTCGCTGGCGGCCTGACGGCGAGATCGAGTACCTCGGGCGCCTCGACTTCCAGGTCAAGTTGCGTGGCCTGCGCATCGAACTCGGTGAGATCGACGCGGCGCTGCGCGATCATGCGGACGTGGCCGACGCGGTGTGCGCCTTGCGGCAGGACGCGCCGGCGGGTGCGCGCATCGTCGCGTATGTCGTCGTGCGCGGAGCAACCCCGACTGCGGCGGTGCTGCGGACGTGGTTGGGGGAGCGCCTGCCCGACTACATGGTGCCGACGGCATGGGTTTTCCTCGCTGCGCTGCCCCTGTCGCCTGCCGGCAAGGTGGATCGCCGCGCTCTGCCCGCTCCGCAGGTGGACCGGGTGGCGGAGCGCGTCGCTCCGCGCGATGGCGACGAGGAGACGGTGCTCGCGATCTGGCGCGAGGTGCTTGGCCGCGAAGACCTCGGCATGACGGATGATTTCTTTGAGGTGGGCGGCCATTCGCTCGTCGCCACGCGGGTGATGACGCGCCTGCGTGAGCGCGCCGGAGTCACGCTGCCGCTGCGCGTGCTCTTCCAGCATCCGACCGCGGCGGCGCTCGCGGCGGCGCTGCGGGCCGAGCGGGCGCGCGGTGCCGCGCCAATCGCGGCGGGAGCCCTGCGGCGGGCGAGCCGTGAGCGTCGCGCGGTGGCGATCAGCGCCGATGGTGAGATCGCCGTCTCGGCGCCCACGAACGGAGGACGTCGCGGATGAGCGCCTACGTCGCCCCAATCTCGCACGCGCAGCGCCGGCTGTGGTTCCTTGACCGCCTCGAGCCCGGCAACGCCGTCTACCATATTCCGGTCGCGGTGCGGTTGCGCGGTCGCCTCGACGTCGGGGCGCTCGCCGACGTGCTCCGCCTGATCGAGGCGCGGCACGACTCCTTGCGCACGACCTTCGCGGTCGAGGCGGGCGAACCCGTGCAGGTGGTGCATGACGAGCCGCGCGTGAAGCTTGCTTCGCTTGGCGCGGTGGCGGAATCCACCTTGTCCGCGCGGCTGACGGAAGCGGCGCGCGTGCCCTTCGATCTCGCTCGCGGACCTCTCTGGCGCGCGGAGTTGGTCGGCTGCGGCGATGGTGGCGACGATCATGTGCTCCTCGTCACGCTGCACCACATCATTGCGGATGGATGGTCGCTCGGAGTGCTCGTCGACGAGTTGACCGCGCTCTATCGCGCGCGTCACAACGGCCAGTCGTTGGAGAGCGTGTTACCGGAACTGTCGATCCAACTCCCGGACTACACGGACTGGCAGCGCGAGGAGCTCGCCACCCCCGCGGCGGCCGCAGCGTTGGCGGCGTGGGCGGAGCATCTCCGCAGTGCGCCGACCGCGCTGGAGTTGCCGACCGACCGGGCCCGCCCGCCGGAGCAGAGTTACCGCGGCGCCCTGATGCTGCGGACCCTACCCGCATCCGTGCTGGCTCCGCTCGGCGCGGTCTGCCGTCAGACGGGAGCGACGCCCTTCATGGTGCTCCTCAGCGCGTATGCGCTGCTGCTGTCGCGTTGGTCGCGTCAGTCCGAACTGCTCATCGGAACACCGGTGGCGGGACGCCTCCGGTCCGAGGCGGAGACGTTGATCGGTTTCTTGGTCAACACGCTGGTGCTCCGCGTGGGTCTCGAGGGTCCGCTGACCTTTGCCGCGCTGGTGGGTCGGATGAAGGCGGAGTGCGTCGAGGCCTTTGGTCGCGAGCAGACTCCCTTCGATCAGGTGGTCGACGCAGTGCAGCCCACCCGGGACCGCAGCCGCACGCCGCTCTTCCAGGTCTACTTCACCGTACAGAACGCGCCCCGCCGTGCGCTCGACCTCCCGGGTCTGCAGGCGGAGGTGATCGAGGTCGATACGGGAACGGCGAAGGTAGACCTCACCCTGGCGCTGGAGGAGTCCGCCGGCGGCTGGACAGCGCGGTGGGAGTACTGCACGGATCTTTTCGAACCTGAGACGATCGCCCGGCTCGCCGACGCTTACGAGGTGCTGCTCGGAGCGGCTCTGGCGCAGCCCGAACAGCCGGTCGCGGCCTTGCCGCTGCTCGATGCTTCGGCGCGGTCCGCGGTGCTTGCGCTTGGGGGTGGGACGGTGCGTGACTTCACGTCGCCGGACACGCTGTGGAGTTGGTTTGCGCGGCAGGCGGCGCGTACGCCTGACCACGTCGCGCTGACGGACGGTCGGGCCTTGGTGACATACGCCGAGGCCTTGGCGCAGGCGGACCGCATCGGCCGCCGGCTGCGCGCGGCGGGCGTGGCGCGCGGGGCGCTGGTGGGACTTTGCAGTGTCCGCTCGGCGGAGTTGGTGATCGGCATTCTCGGCATCCTGCGGGCGGGTGCGGCGTATCTGCCTCTTGATCCCGCTTACCCGATTGATCGCCTGCAGTACATGCTCGCTGACGCGCAGGTCGCGGCCGTCATCGTCCACGGCACCGATCTCGCGTTGCCGCACCCGTGCCGGCTTGATCTGGCGGCGCTGGTGGCACCGGAGACCGCGGCGCACTCCGCGGCGTTGCCGGAGGAAGCTGGACCCGAGGATCCGGCCTACGTCATCTACACCTCGGGCTCGACGGGGCGGCCCAAGGGTTGCGTGGTCACCCACGCCAACGTGGTCCGCCTGATGCGCGCCACCGAGGCGTGGTACGGTTTCGGAGCAGACGACGTCTGGACCCTGTTTCACTCCTATGCCTTCGATTTCTCGGTCTGGGAAATCTGGGGTGCGTTGCTCTACGGTGGTCGACTCGTCGTGGTGCGCCACGAGGTCAGCCGTTCGCCAGAGGCGTTCCATGATCTCCTGCAGGCGGAGCGGGTGACGGTGCTGAACCAGACCCCGTCGGCGTTTCGCCAGCTGCAAGCGGTCGATGAGTCGCGCCCCGCCGGCCGCCTTGCGTTGCGGACGGTGATCTTCGGCGGTGAGGCTTTGGAGCCGCGCTCGCTGCTGCCTTGGTTCGATCGCCACGGCGACGAGCGTCCGAAGATGGTCAATATGTACGGTATCACGGAGACCACCGTGCACGTGACCTACCGTTGGATCCGGCGCGCCGATGCGCTCAATGGTCGAGGCAGCGTCATTGGAGAACGGATACCAGATCTTACCCTTTACGTCGTCGACGAGCGTCTTGAGCCGGTCCCGGTCGGTGTACCCGGCGAGTTGCTCGTGGGCGGAGCCGGATTGGCGCGGGGGTACCTCAATCGTGCGGAACTGACGGCTGAGCGCTTCGTGCGGAATCCCTTTGGGCCGGGACGGCTTTATCGTTCCGGCGATTTGGCGCGCTGGCTGGCGGATGGCGACCTCGAGTACCTCGGTCGCATCGACCAGCAGGTGAAGATCCGTGGTTTCCGCATTGAACTTGGCGAGATCGAGCGCGTGCTCGCGGCGGTTCCCGGCGTCCGGGACGCCGTCGTCCTCGCGCGCGAGGATCGACCGGGCGAGCGCCGCCTCGTGGCGTATCTTGTGCCCGAGGCGGGTGTGTCGGTGAGTGCGGGCGAAGCTCGGGAGGTCTGCCGCACCCGGTTGGCGGATTACATGGTGCCGGCGGCGTTTGTGATGCTGGAGCGGCTGCCGTTGACGGACAACGGCAAGCTGGACCGTCGCGCGCTGCCGGTTCCGGATGCAAACGCGGCGGCGGCGGCGGAGTATCAGGCCCCGGAGACTCCGGCGGAGCGGGCGCTGGCGGACGTTTGGTCCCGCGTCCTGGGCGTGCCGACGGTCGGCGCGGGGGACAACTTCTTCGCGTTGGGCGGTGATTCGATTCTCACCATCCAGGTCGTCTCGCTTGCCGCGAAGGCGGGCTGGAAGATTGCGGCGAAAGACCTCTTTGCCGCGGAGACACTCGGCCAACTCGCGTCCCAGGCGCGACCGCTCGCGGAGGCGGCGGCGCCAGGGGGTGGGGCCGATGGTTCGAAGACCTCGCCGGCCGAGGATGCATCGGCGGGCGACGCCTATCCGCTCAGTCCGATGCAGGCCGGCATGCTCTTCCAGAGCGTGTATGCGCCGGACTCGGGGGTGTACGTGGAGCAAGTCTGGGGTGAGGTAGAAGGCGCGCTGCGTCCCGCGGAATTCCGGGCGGCGTGGGATGGCTTGCTCGAACGGCATCCGGGGCTGCGGTCGCGCTTCCATTGGCGCGACGTCCCCGAGCCACGGCAGGAGACGGTGGCGAAAACGCGGATGCCTTGGCGCGAGCTGGACTGGACCGGAGGCGGCGCGCCGGCGGATCCGTCGGCGTCATGGGCTGCCCTGCTCGCGGAGGATCGCGTGACGGGCTTTGATTTTGGCCAGGCACCCCTGATGCGGTTCGCGTTGATCCGCACCGCGCCGGACCGGTGGCGCTGGCTGTGGAGCCATCATCACATCCTGCTCGACGGCTGGTGTCTTCCGCTCGTCTTCCGCGACGTGCTGACGGATTATGAGGGACGCTGCGGCGCGGCAACGCGGCCGCCGTCGGTGCGCCCGTACCGCGATTACCTCGAGTGGCTGGGCCGACAAGACCTCGGTGCGGCCGAGGCATTCTGGCGCCGTCAGCTCGCCGGTTTCACCGGCGCGCCGGATCTTCGACTTCCGCGGCCCCGCGTGGTCCCGGCGGCTGGGGCACCGGGCGAAGCAGAGCGCGTGCTCAGTTTGCCCGAAAGCGACACCCTGCGCGCGTGGGCGCGGAGCCAAGGACTCACCCTCAACACCTTGTTCCAAGGAGCGTGGGCCCTCCTGCTGCAGCGCCTCGGACTCGGGCGCGATGTGGTGTTTGGCGTTACGGTCGCTGGTCGGCCTGCGGAACTGGCCGGAGTCGAGGAGATGATCGGACTTTTCATCAACACGCTGCCGCTGCGGGTGGCGGTGCGGCCAGAGACCGCAGTTTTGCCCTGGCTGAAGGCCCTGCAGCAGGCGCAGGCGGAGGCGCGCCAGTTCGAGCACACGCCCCTGGCGTCGATTCAAGGTTGGAGCGAGGTCGGCCGCGGCCAGTCGCTGTTTGAGTCGATCCTTGTCTTCGAGAACTACCCCGGCGACGAGGCATTGCGGCAGGTGCCGTCGAGCCTGCGCTTCTCGGGACTGCAGACCCGCGAGCAGACGAACTTCCCGCTCACGGCGGCGGTGGTGCCTGGACAGCGGCTCAACCTCCGCCTCGCGTATGATGCGGCCCGCTTTGCGCCGGACGCGATCGATCGTCTCCTGGAACAGTGGCAGCGTCTTGTGCTGGGGCTGACGTTTCCGACGGCGGCGCGACTGGCGGATCTGGATCCGCTGGCGGCTGCTGAGCGGACGTCGCTCCTCGCGTTGGGCCGATCCGCGGAGCCCGGCTACCGGGCGCAGACGATGCTCGACCTCTTGGAGCAGCAGGTCAGACGTGCGCCGGCGGCGCCAGCGCTGGTCGGACCCGGCCGTGAGCTCAGCTACGTGGACCTCTGGGATCGCGCGGGTCGTGTGGCGGCGGAGCTGCGCCGGCGCGGCGTCCGGCGCGGCGAGGCGGTGGCGCTGTGCCTCGACAAGAGCCCGGAGCTCGTCGTGGCGATGGTCGGCGTCCTGCGCGCCGGCGCATTCTTCCTGCCAGTAGATCCGCCGTACGCACGCGAACGGATCCTGGGCCTTCTCGACGACGCCCGGCCCGCGCTCCTCCTCGTGGATGCAGCGGGTGCCGCACGCCTCCCGACCGGCGTCGCTACGCCGCAGTGGTACATCGACGCCGAATTGGGTCGCGGAGGCACTTCGCCGACACCGCAGGAGCTCCCGGCGATCACGCCTCAGGACGTCGCGTACCTCATCTACACCTCGGGTTCGACCGGTCGGCCGAAGGGTGTGTTGGTGGAACAGGCGGGCCTTGCGAACCTCGCGGCGACGCAGGCGGCGATCACGCGCGTGCGGCCTGGGCAGCGCGTGCTGCAGTTCGCGTCGATCAGCTTCGACGC
>CAIOYO010000214.1 GCA_903862595.1 uncultured Opitutaceae bacterium
TGCGCACCGCCGGGATCGGGGAAAGTGCCCTGGAAACCAAGCTCCAGCCACTCCTTGATCGCTGCGGCCCCGCCCTCAGCGTCGCTTTTTGCGCCCACCAAGGACAAGTGGACTGTCGGCTCAGCTCCCCGGGCGGTGAATTGAACGACGATGCTCTGCACGCGCTCGCCGCGGAGTGCGCGCGCTCACTGGGCGAGGACTTCCTGTGCTTCGGCCACGACTCCCTCGCGCAGGTCTGCGCCGACCTGCTCCGCGCCAGCGAGCACACGCTCGCCGTCGCCGAGACCGCCACCGGCGGGCTCCTGGCGAACGCGTTCACCAATATTTGCGGTGCCTCCAAATTCTTCGCCGGCGGGTGCGTCTGCTACTCCAACGAGTCGAAGATGCAGTTGCTGGAGGTCCCCGAGGATCTCCTCGCCCAGCACGGTGCCGTGTCAGCCGAGGCGGCCGTCGCCATGGCCACCGGGGCCGCGGAGCGACTGGGGGCCGACTACGCGATCGCCCTGACCGGGTTCGCCGGACCCACCGGCGGCACCGAGGCCAACCCCATCGGCACCATCTACCTCGCCCTCTACTCGCACCGCGGGGTGTGGTCGCGCCGACTCTCGTATCCCGGTCCGCGCCCGACCGTGAAGGTCCGTGCCGTGAACGCCGCCCTCGACTGGCTCCGTCGCGAGCTCGTGAAGGAGCAGAACGCCTCGGGCGCGGGAAATCGCGCGCCGCAGAACGCCGGTTGAAGGTAGCCGTCAAAGCCCGGTAAAATCCGCTGCAACCGGGAGTAGGATGTGACGATGGGGCCCCGCGTCACTAACCTAAGACCCATGTCCGCCGGCCTATCCCTGGACTCCCAGCTGTCCAACATCGCCAGCCGCCTTTCTCCGGCGCCGCGGGTGTTTCGGCGTCTGAGCATGGTGATGCGCGAGCCGCAGGTGCGGCTGGATGAGATCGCGGCCTGCGTCCAGATCGACGCGGCGCTGGCGGCACGGATTCTCAAGCTGGCCTGCTCCGCCGGGGTGGGCATTCCCGATCCGCCGGGAAGCCTCGCGGAGGCGATCGAGCGGATTGGGCTTTACGAAGTCTATCGGTTGGTCGGGGCGGCGATGGCCTCGGATCTCTACGAGCGGAAGGCATTGCCCATCTATGGGCTCACGGGAGACGACATCTGGCGCAACTCGGTGACCACCGCTGCGGCCCTTGAAAGTCTCTGCCGGCGCGCCGGCGAAGACGCGAGCGCGGGCTACACGCTCGGCCTGCTCCGGCCGGTTGGCCGCCTGCTTCTCCAGGGCCTCGCCGACGAGGAGGAGATCCGCGAACGGGGCGCCCGCCAACCCACTGCGGCCTTGGTGGCCGCATGGGAGTTCAACACCTTCGGCACCACCAGCACGGAAGCCGTGGATCGGGTCTTTCAGTTCTGGGGCTTTCCGGCGTCACTGAGCGAACCGGTGCGTCACCACTTCGCACCCAGCGGAGATCCGTCCCAACACCGCACCACTGCGCTCCTCCATCTCGCCTGCTGGATCACCGCCGAACTCGGTCACGGTCTCTCCATCGAACGGCACGCGTGGGCTCCCTCCGCCTCCGTCCTGGCCCAAGCCGGTCTCACACTCGAGGACGCCGTGCGCGGAGTCTCCCGCACGCGCTCCGTCGCCGACCGGATCGAGGAGCTGCTGCGCCACATCTAGCCGGCCCGACGGCGGCCCGCGCACTTACGCGTGGGCTCTGGACTCCACCGGGAGTCGCACCTCGAACCGCGCCCCGCCTCCCGGCGCATCCTCCAGCCGCACGGTGCCCGCGTGGGCCTCCACCATCGCCTTCACCAAGCTGAGGCCAAGACCCAGGCCGCGCTGGGAGCGGCTCGCGTCGCGGCGATACAAGCGGCGGAACACCGCCTCGCGCTCCTCCACCGGAATTCCCGGCCCCGTGTCGGACACCGTCAACGCGATCTCCCTCGCCTCGCGCCGCAGCGCCAGCGTCACGCGTCCACCCGCCGGCGTGTACTTCAGGGCATTGTCGAGCAGGTTGCTCACCACCTGCCCCAGTCGCACTGCATCCACGTCGGCCAGCACCGGCTCGGGCGGCAGCGCAAGGCTGACCGTGATGCCTCGTTCCTCGGCGACTTCGCGATAAAGGTCCTCCGCCCGTTCGACCAGGGAGCGGACGTCGATGACGTCACGGTTCAACGCCAGCGCGCCCACCTCGGCCGCGGACACGTCGAGCAGGGTCTCCAGAAGGTGGCGGACCCGGTCTGACTCGTTGATGCACTCCAGCAGCGCATCCCGCGCCTGCGCCGGATCACCGGAATCCTGCAGCGCGAGCTCCGCCGTGCCGCGGAGCCGGGTGAGCGGCGTGCGCAGATCGTGCGCGAGGTTGTCGAGGGTCTCGCGCAGCACGCGGACATGCGTGGCATTCTTTTCCAGAAGGGTATTGAGCTGCTGCACGAGCACGGCCAGTTCCCCACGACGCCCCGCGCCGGGCACGCGGGCAGCGAGGTCGCCGGTCTCCACGATCCGCCGCGCCGTCTCCGACACCGCGCGCAGCGGGCGCGTCGCCCGCCACGCCAGCAGCGTTCCCGCCGCCAGCGAGAGCGCGAGGGCAACCGTGCCGATGCCCGCAAAGGCCCGACGCACCGGCGCGAGGAGCACCGCCCGGCTGTCCGTGCTCCGGCCGACCTGCAGCAGGCCGCCATCCATCAAGATGCGCGACGCGATCGCGTAGTCGCGCGCCGCACTCTGCGGTACGCGTACGGTGCGGATTTCCCGGACCACTTCGCCGCGTCCCCAACGCTCCGGCAGGGGCAGACGCTGGACCTGCGTCTCGATCCAATCCGCGGGTACCGAGGCAAACAGCGTCTCTCCACCCTCGCCAAGAATCCGCACGAACACCGAGCGAACCTCCGGCGCCGTTTCCCGGGCCAGCTCGGTCCGCAACGCCGCCACGCCACCCACTTCATACGCGCGCCCCAAGACCTCCGCCCGCGCCTCGACCGCTCCTTGCTCACGCTCCTCGAGCGCCTCCGCGAGGTGCCAGTACAGCGCGCCGAAGAGCAACGCCGCACCACACGCAAAGACCAACGCGTACTGCGCCGCCAACCGCAACGCGAGGGACTGACGGATCCGCTCAGGCAGCATGAGGGCGGAAAATGTAGCCAACGTTGCGCACGGTCTCGATCCGCCGGTGCTCAGGGTCAATCTTCGCGCGCAGGCGGTGCATCACCACGTCGACCACGTTGGTCTGCGGATCGAAGGAGTAGTCCCACACGTGCTCAAGAATCATCGTCTTGCTCACCGGACGGCCGGCATGCCGCAGCAGAAACGCGAGCAACGCAAACTCGCGCGGCTGCAGCTCGACCGACTTCCCCGCACAAACGACTTCCCGCGAAACCAGGTCAAGGCTCACGTCCCCCTCCACCAGCCGCGTCGCCTCCGGGGCCTGCGTCGCCCGGCGAATCAGAGCCTGCACCCGCGCCAGGAGCTCCGAAAACGCGAACGGCTTCGTCAGGTAATCATCCCCACCCGCCTGCAACCCCCGCACGCGGTCATCCACCGCACTCTTCGCACTGAGGAACACGACCGGCAACGCGCTGCGCGCCGCGCGCACGCGGCGGACGAGGCTCAGGCCATCGAGGCGCGGGAGCATCACGTCGACGATCGCCGCGTCGTAGGTGGTCGACTGGGTAAGCGCGAGCGCCGTTTCCCCATCCTCTGCATGATCAACGGCATAGCCCGCCTGCTTCAGGCCCCGGACCACGAAGGAGGCGATCTTGGCATCGTCCTCGACGACTAACACGCGCATGGCGAAAGAATGACCCGACCGGTTGACGTTGGAAAGGGCAGAAAGAAAACCGGCACCAGCCCCCGAGGGAGCCGGTGCCGGGTCACACCGGGGCACACCTACCCCGTAGTTCAACACACCCTGACACTGACAAAGTTGCAGGAAATCAGTTGGCCGGAGCGTCCTCGGTCTCGTCGACCACCACGAAGACCGTGCTGCCCCGCGACCAGAGCTTCAGGAGCGTCTTGCGACCTTCTGCTTCCTTGCTGAGCCGCACGGCGTCCTCGGCGCTGGCAACGGGACTGCGGTTGATCTCCAGGATGACGTCCCCGGCCCGAAGCCCGGCCCGGGCCGCGGCGGACTCTGGATCGACGTCCGTGACCACCGCCCCGGTGATCCGCGAAGGCAGATTCATCGCGCGGCGCCCATCGCGATCGATGTCGCCCACTGCAACGCCAGTCAGTACGCCTTCATCGCCCTCGTGGACCAGGCCCTCCGCGGAGTCGTCCTCGAAGCGGCCCGGACGGTTGGTCCGAGGACGCTCGGCGGTGGTCGCCTTGAGCGTACTCGCCTTGCCGTCGCGCAGAATCTGGAGCTCGACCGCCGTTCCGGGAGGAATCGCGCCGACCGCGAAGGTCAGACGATTCGCGTCCTCCACCTTCTGGCCGTCCACCGCCGTGATGATGTCGCCACTCGCGAGGCCCGCCTTCTCGGCCGGGCTTCCCGGCTGCACGTCAGCGACGAGCGCACCGGCTCGCGGGGCCACGCCCAGACCTTCCGCGAGACTCGGCGTGATGTCCTGCGCGGTGACCCCAAGGAAACCGCGGACGACCTTGCCTCGCTTCACCAGACTATCGGCCACGTGGGCGACGAGATTCGAAGGCACCGCCAAGCCCACCCCTTGGAAGCCGCCGCTGCGGCTGAGGATCGCGGTGTTGATGCCGATCAGCCGTCCGTCGAGATCGACGAGGGGGCCGCCAGAGTTGCCAGGATTGATCGCGGCGTCGGTCTGGATGAAGTCCTCATATGCGAGGCCCAGCCCTGGGCGGCGACCCTTGGCGCTGATGATCCCCGTGGTGACCGTCTCCCCGATGCCGAACGGATTGCCGATCGCGATCGCCCGATCGCCCACCTCGGTCTTGCCGCTATCGGCGAACGTGATCGCTGGAAGGCTGGTCGCCTCCACCTTGATCACGGCGATGTCGGTCTGCGGATCGCGACCCACGACCTTGGCCGAGAGCTCGCGGCCATCGTCGAGGGTGACCGTCACGCGGTCGGCGCCCTGAATGACGTGATTGTTCGTGGCGATGTAACCATCCGCGCTGATGATCACGCCAGAGCCGAGCCCGCCCTGCGGCGGCGCCGGCATCTCAGGGATGCGGCCGCCGAAGAACTGGCGGAACATCGGATTGTCGAAGCCAGGGAATTCCTGGCCCGGACCCATCCGCGACACCCGCCGCGTGCGCGTCTCGGTGGTGATCTTGACGACGCTTGGGGCGACGTGCTTCACCATCGGCGAGTAGCTCGATGGCTCGGACTTCGTCCGATCCACCACTGCCGCATCGCGCTTGATTTCAATCTTGCCGGACGCCGCAGGAGCCGCCGCGAAGGCGAAACCCGCACCGCCAACGAGAAAGGCCAGCGCGGCGAGACGAATCCGGCGCGCGGCCGAAGAGGAACGAGACGTGTGAGAGAGCGTGTTCATGGAGTCTTGCAGGACTCCACTCTCGCACACTCACCTGACGGGCGGCTTTCCGGAAAATGACAGAACTGTAATTCGAGCGTGCCTCGAACCGGAGCCGCCCTGCGGTGCGCCCGCCTCGGTGCGCACCGCCGCGGGCACCGAGGCGGGCACCGAGGCGGGCGTGGGTCCGAGGATCCTACGCCGCCAGCCGCAGGATCTGCTCGACCTTCGCCGGGGTGATCTCCCCGCGTTCGCCGAGCCGGACCATGCCGCGGGCGGCGAGGCGGCGGGCCACCTCGGCGGCCGTCTCGACGGAGACGCCGTAGTCGGAGAGGCGGGTCTTGATGCCGATCGACTCGTAGAACGCCCGGGTGCGGGCGATTGCGGCGTCGATGCGGGCGTCGTCCGATCCCTCGGTGAGGCCCCAGACGCGCGCCGCGTACTGCAGCAGCTTGCCGCGCTTCGCCTCGCGCTGCACGTGCAGCAGGCTGGGGAGCACGATCGCCAGGGTCCGCGCGTGGTCGATGTCGTGCAGCGCCGTCAGCTCATGCCCAATCATGTGCGTGGACCAATCCTGCGGCACGCCGACGCCGATCCAGCCATTCAGGGCGCAGGTGGCGGCCCAGACCAGATTGGCGCGAGCGGCGGCGTCGGTGGGATGGGCCAAGGTCCGCGGACCCACCTCGATCAGGGTCTGCATCACGCCCTCGGCGAAGCGATCCTGCACCGCGGCATCGGCCGGGAAGGTCAGGTACTGCTCGATCACATGCGCAAAGGCGTCGCCGATCCCGTTGGCGATCTGCCGCGGCGGCAGGGAATAGGTCGTCTCCGGATCAAGGATCGAGAAGCGCGGGTAGACGTCGGGGCTGATGAAGGCCAGTTTCTCCTTTGTCGCGCGACGGGAGATCACGGCGGCACCATTCGCCTCCGAGCCGGTTGCCGGCAGGGTCAGCACGGCGCCGATCGGCAGCGCGTGCGGCAGCGCGCTGAGGCGCTTCGCGAGGATCTCCCAGGGTTCGCCGACGAAGTGGACTGCGGCGGCGACGAACTTCGCGCCATCGAGGACCGATCCACCGCCGACCGGCAGCACCCACTCGACGCGCTCGCGCCGGCAGATCTCCACCGCGCCCATCAGGGTCTGATAATCAGGGTTCGCTTCGACGCCGAAATGTTCGAACACCGTGCGCCCCGCGAGCGCCGCCTGAACCTGCTCGTAGACGCCATTGCGCTTGATGCTCCCGCCGCCCGCGAGCAGCAGCACGCGCGCATGGGCCGGGATTTCCTGCGCCAGCTTCGCGATCTGGCCGCGGCCGAAGTGCAGACGGGTGGGATTGTGAAACGTAAAATTTTCCATGCGAACACCGTAGGCAACGAACCCGCGGTGGCAACCCCGCCCCAGCGGACGCCGCGCGACGTGGCACCCGGCGCGCGGCAGAAAACACCTCGCCACGCCCTTCGCGGGACCTCCAAATGACGCCCCGATTTCGGCGCTCCGCGTCGACGCATCTCCGCCATGCCCTCTTCAACCCGCCCGCCCTTCCATGCCACCGTCGAGAGCCGCCACGGGCGCGCCGTCCTGCTGCTCAACGGCCAACCCACGGCGCCGATGATCTACGCCCTCACCGACTGCCCCGGCGGGCGGTTCACGTGGGAGGAGGTCCCGCAACGCAACCTTCGGCTCTTCGCGGAAAACGGCTGCCGCCTTTTCCAAGCGGATCTGTGGCTCGAATGGCTCCTCGGACCGGACGACGCACTCGACGTCACCCTCGCCCAGCGGCAAGTCCGCGGCATCCTCGATGCCTGCCCCGACGCCGCCGTCATGCTGCGGGTGCACCTCAACCCACCGCCCGCCTGGTGCGCCGCCCATCCTGACGAGTGCGTGCAGTACGCTGATGGCCCGGCGGAACCGGAAGAGCGTTGGGGACTGGAACGCTGGATCGGGCGTGACAACGATGCACCCGTCCGCGCCAGCTTCTCCTCCACGCACTGGCAGACGTGGGCGAAGCGTCAGCTCACCCGGTTCGCTCAGGCCTTCGGCGCCACCCCGGAGGGCGGCGCCGTCTTCGCCCTGCAGGTCGCCTACGGCGTGTACGGCGAATGGCACCAGTTTGGTTTCTTCGCCCACGACCCCGACGTGAGCCCCGCCGCCACCACGGCCTTCCAACGCTGGGCGCAACAGCGCTACGGCACGGAATCCGCACTCGCCGCCGCGTGGAACCAGCCAGGGATCACGTGGGCCGCGATCCGCGCGCCAGACTCCCCCGCCCGCGAACGCGCCGCCCTCGCCATCCTCCGCGATCCGGCGACACAGCAGGACGTCATCGACTACTTCCTCTTCCAGCACGAGGACCTCGCCGAGGCCGTGCTGATGATGGCGCGCACCGTCAAGGCCGCCTGGCCGCGGCCAGTGCTCACCGCTACGTTCTTCGGCTACTTCTACTGCGCCTTCGGCCGCGAGGCCGCCGGCGGGCATCTCAGCCTCGACCGCCTACTCGCGTCGCCGGACCTCGACTGCATCTGCGCGACCCCCGCGTACACGCCCACCGCCCTGCCCCTCGGCGGCAGCGGCCACGCCCGCGGGCTGGTCGACGCCGTCCGCCGCGCCGGCAAACTCTGGCTCGACGAAATGGACCGCGCGACGTCCGTCGCTCCATGCCCGTGGGACAAGGCCTTCGCGAGCACGCTGGCCGACGACGTCGCCGTGCTCCGACGCAATCTCCTGCAACCGATCACACGCGGCGGTGGTTTGTGGGGCTACGACTTCGGCCCGATCTCCGGTACGCCCGCGTTCGCTCGGATGGGCAACATCGGATGGTGGGATCACCCGGCGCTGCAGCGCGAGTGGCAGGCCATCCGCACGCTGGCCCAAGCCCGCCTCGCCGCCCCGTACGGACGCGCCAGCGACGTCCTGCTGCTCCACGATCCGTGGTCGTTCGCGCACCTCGCGTCGGCTCGCCACGATCCCACACGGCTCGTCTTCGGCGTCATGCCGATCTCGACCGTCGATCCGGTCTCGCGCTTGCTCACGGATGGCGTGGTCGAGGCGCTCTACCAGTCCGGTCTCATTCACACCGAAGCCCTGCTCTCGGAATTGCCACGACTCGATCTGAGTCCGTTTCGTCTAGTCATTGTGGCGACCGGCACGGTGCTCGACGCCGCGCAGCGCCGCGACCTCCGCGCGCGGGTGGCGCAGCAGGGACGGCACGTGGTCTTCCTCGGCTACGCTGGCTGGAGCGATGGACAACGCATCGGCGCGGACCGTGCGGCCGCGCTCACTGACTTTCCGACGCGATTGGTGCGTCAGGAGGATGCGGTCCAGACGCTCGCGATCGATGACTCGCGCGAAACCCTCGCGCTGGGACGCGGCTTTGATCTCCCGGCGATCGACGCGCCGACCGAACAGATCGTCGGCCGCTGGGCCGACGGCACGCCAAGTGCGGCGTGGCGTCAGGCATCCGAGGCGACCTGGTGGACTTTCGCCCTGCCTCCGAATCGTCCCGCCACCTGGCGGGCGATCGGCCGTCGCGCGGGCTGTCTCGTGGTCAACGACACCGACGAGACCACGCTCCTCGGCAACGGCCTGCTCGTCGTGCACACCGTCGCTGGCGGCCCGCGACAGCTCCGCCTACCCGGCGGGGGCACGGTCAGTGTGCTCTTGCCGGCGCGCAGCACGACCGTCTTCGATTCCCGCACCGGTGAGCCCCTGCTCGCGGCCGGATAGTCCCACGCCCCCGAACGTTACCCCTACCCCTCATGCCTGAAGCCTTCAACCTTGCCGACTGGATCGTGATCGTCGGCTACCTCGGCGGAATCGTCGCGCTCGGCGTGTGGTTCGGCCGCGACCAGCACACGACGCGCGACTACTTTCTCGGTAGCCGGAACATTCCGTGGTGGGGCATCGGGATGTCGATCATCGCGGCGGAGACGAGCGCGCTGACGATCATCGGTGTCCCGGCGATCGCGTACGGGGGCAACCTCTTCTTCCTGCAGATGATCCTGGGCTACGTGATCGCGCGGGTGATCCTCGCGGTCGTGATGGTCCCGCACTACCTGCGCGGGGAGATCTATTCGCCGTACCAGTTACTCGAGCAGCACCTCGGCCCGGGCGCGCGGCGTCTGGCGGCGGCGTTCTTCCTATTTCTCGAGACGATGGCGGCCGGGGTGCGCGTCTTCGTGGCCTGCATCCCGATCCGCCTGATGCTCGGGGAATCCATCTGCAGCCTCGGCGGCCTCGTGGATCCGATCCTCGGTGCGATCATCCTCTTCGTCGGCGTCTCGCTGATCTACACGTACATCGGCGGCGTGAAGGCGGTGGTCTGGACGGATGCGGTGCAATTCGGTCTCTTCCTCGCCGGCGGCATCTTCACCGTGCTGTACGTTCCGACTCTGATTGACGGTGGATGGACGGCCGCGATCCAGCAGGCGACCTCAGCCGGGAAACTGGCGTGGCTGAATCTCGAGTTCGGCCTCTCGGCCCCATTCAACCTCTGGATGGGCCTGATCGGCGGCACCGTGATGGTGCTTTCCACGCACGGCGCGGAGCAGCTGATCGTCCAGCGCGTGCTCGCCTGCGGCAGCGTCTCCGACGGGCGCAAGGCGCTCGTGTTCAGCGCGGTCCTGATCTTCCCCCTCTTCCTCGTCTTCCTGCTCGTGGGGGCGCTGCTGTGGGTCTTTTACCAGAGCCATCCGTTCCAGATCCCGCTGCCGGAGGGACGACCCGGGATCAAGTCGGTGGATTTCGTGTTCCCGATCTTCATCCTCACCGAGACACCGCACATCCTGAAGGGATTCCTGATCGTCGCGATCCTCTCGGCCGCGATGTCGTCGATCAGCTCCGCGCTCACCTCGCTCGCCTCGGTGTCCACGATGGACTTCGTGAAGCCGCTGCTTCCAAACCGCTCCGAACGCTCGTTCCTGACCTTCAGCAAACTCTCAACGATCGGCTGGGCCGCGGTGCTGGTAGGCGTCGCGTGGCTGACGCGCGAGGTGCAGTTCGTGCTCAACGCAGCATTCTCCCTGCGCGGCCTGACCAGCGGTGCGCTGCTCGGCGGGATCATCCTCGCGCTCTTCGCGCGGGGGGTGGGCGCGCGCGCCGCGATGCTCGGCATGAGCGCGTCCGTGCTGGCGATGAATCTGCTCTACTGGCCGCCCAACCTGACCGCTTGGCCGGGCCTGCGGACGTGGTGGCTTGCGACGTTCGGGGGCGAGATCTTTTGGCCGTGGTTTACGCTGATCGGCACGTTGATCACCCTCGGCGTCGCGTGGGCGACCCGGCGCCGAGGGACGAACCCGGGAGCGTGAGCCCGCGCCCGTCGCGGGTCCGCGGAGCCGGGCGCGCGTGAGCGCGAAACCACCGTCGAACCGTACATCGAGAGAAGCGGCTGGCCGGCCGCCGAACGCCCGGCCACCGCTCCCGGAATCGCCTTGCCGCACCCACGGCTCCGGCGTGAGCCTTCACCCCTCCCGGCGCGATCCGCTCCGGCCACTCTTCCTCCCCACCCCATGCGCATCCGATCCTCCTTGCTCCTGTTCGTCCTGATACTTTCGGCATCACCTTTCCTCTCCGCCGGCGAGCCGACCCGTCTCTTCAATGGGCAATCCCTCGAGGGTTGGGAAGGCGATCACCGCTGGTGGCGCGTCGAACAGGGGGCGATCTTCGGCGGATCGCGCTCCGAGAAGATCCCGAAGAACGTGTTCCTCGCGACCACGCGTTCATACCGCGATTTCGATCTTCGCCTTTCTCTCCGGCTCCGCGGCACGCCCAACACGGGGATGATCAACAGCGGCATCCAGATCCGCAGCCAGCGCGTGCCCAACTCCACGGAAATGCGCGGCTACCAGGTCGACGCCGGCGACGGCTGGTGGGGCAAGCTCTACGACGAATCCCGCCGCAACAAGGTCATCGCCACCGCCGCCGACCTCGCCGCGGTCAACGCCGCCATCCGCCCCAACGACTGGAACGACTACCGCATCCTCGCCGAGGGACCGCGCATCCGTACGTGGATCAACGGCGTACCCGCGATCGACTTCACCGAGACCGATGCGTCCATCCCGCTCGACGGCCTGATCGGCATCCAGATCCACAGCGGCGGCGTCGCCGCGATCGAAGTCCGTGAGATCATCCTCACCGAGCTCGCCCCCGCAGCACAGCCCGCCGGTCCGTGACCCAGTATCCGCGCCTCGGGATGCCGCGCTGAACATTCACCGTCACTCGGATTCGCGACGTCGTGGCACGGCGACGCGGCGTTGACACCCCTTTCCAGAGCGAGACGCTAGAAAGCACTACCCCTCGGCTCTTGCTAGCCCGGCGACCAACATCGCCGGACCACGTGGGCCTCTCCTTGTTCCCGTCCGTCAACCCAACCCGCACCTCATGCCCTCCCGACAGCTCCCTGTCCTTCCGAAAACCAAGCGCGCGCTCGCCCTTGGCCTCCTCGCGCTGATGGCGACGGCCGCCGCGCAGGCCCAATCCGTGCCCGCGCCCGCGCCCGCCGCTCCCGCGCCCGCCCGCGCGACCGTCCCCGTGGTCAGCACGAGCGCGAGTGACGCCAACGCGTCCGAGGAAGACATCGTCGAGCTGACGCCCTTCGTCGTCGCGGCCGATGCGGATCGTGGTTACCAGTCGACCTCGACCCTCGCCGGCACGCGCCTCCGCACGGAGCTACGTGACGTCGGCGCCGCCATCTCGGTGGTGAACGCGCAATTCATGGCCGACACGGCCTCGACGAACGCCAAGGACATCCTCGTCTACACCACAGGCACCGAAGCGGCCGGCATGGGCGGCAACATCTCCGGCGTCTCCACGGGCAACGGTTTCTCGAATCCGGAAGAAGGCCTCCTCAGCCCCAACCAGCAGACCCGCGTGCGCGGCCTGAGCGGCGCCGATCTCACGCGCGACTTCTTCGCGACGGACATCGGCATGGACTCGTACAACACCGAGCGCGTGGACATCTCGCGCGGTGCCAACGCGATCCTCTTCGGCCTCGGCAGCCCGGCAGGCATCATCAACAACCAGTTGAAGATGGCGAACCTCCGGAAGAACGGCGTGACCTTCAGCCAGAACGTCAGCCGCTACGGCTCGCACCGCGAGATCCTCGACGTCAACCAAGTGGTGCTGAAGAACCAGCTCGCCGTCCGGGTCATCGGCCTGAACGACGAGGAGGAATTCCGCCAGAAGCCGGCCTTCGAGAATGACCGCCGTCTTTACGCAGCGATGCGCTGGGAGCCGAAGCTGTTCCGCAACGGCCTTACGCAGCTGCAGGTGAGCTACGAGGACGGCTCGATCCGCGCCAACCGGCCGCGCGTGACCCCGCCCGCCGACGGTCTGTCGGTGTGGTACAACGTGCTCAACAAGGTGCAGCTTGATCCGACCAATCCGAGCGCGGTGACCAACAATCCATTCCTCGCCGCGCACCTCGGCTCCGCTGGCCGCTGGTTCGGCCAGGTCGGCGCCGTGTTCACCGATCCCGCCTCCAATGCCCAAGGCGGCAACGGCGTTCCGCCGTACATGATGAGCCGCGGCGGCACGCCCTTCACGCAGTGGTTCGGCGTCGGCAACTACACCTCGCTCGGCAACAATTCCGCCTTCTTCCTCAACCAGCAATTCGCCCCGGCGGGCCAGGCCTATGCCGGCCTCTGGCGCTACCAGGAAATCCGCGATCCGTCGGTGTTCAACTTCTACAACACCCTGCTCGACGGCCCGAACAAGAGCGAGGGCTCCGACTTCAATGCCCTCAACGCCGTCCTGCGCCAGACGTTCCTCAACGACGCCATCGGCTTCGAGGTCGCCTACGACAAACAGGACCACGCCCGCCGCAACCGCAGCTTGATCGGCTTCGACGCCGCGACGATCCACGTCGATATGCAGACCAAGCTGGTCGACGGAAAGCCGAACCCGAACTTCGGCCGCCCCTACTTCGCATCGGACTCGATCGGCAACTACTCGATCGACACCGATCGCGAGGCGTTCCGCGCCACCGCGTATGCCACGTTGGACTTCACCCGCCGCAATGGGTTCTCGCGTTTCCTCGGCCGGCACATCTTCACCGGCGTCTACAGCGATCAGGAGAGCACGCGCCTCTCGCGTACCCACCAAGGCTACGTGTACACGCTCGACCAGAACGTCTACGCCGACAATCCCAGCGCCCAATCCTACCCGGGCTACGCCGCGATCCACTACCTCGGGCCCTCCATCGCCAACCTCTCCTCGCCCGCCGGCGCCAACGTCCAGGGCCTGACCGCCCTGCACTCGCCCGCCACCACCGGCACCGCCTTGCTCTTCGACAATCGCACGGATGTCTGGACGTACGCGCCCGTCACCGTGCTCGATGCCGAGGGCAGCCTCGATAAGCTCTACACCACCGCCTCCCGCTCGCTCAACCAGACCAAGAGCCAGTCGCTCATCTGGCAGAGCTTCCTGCTCAATCGCAAACTCGTCGGCCTCGTCGGCTGGCGCCGCGATGAGTTCTCACTCTTCGACGCCGGCGTCCCGAAACGCGTGCCGGTCACCGATCAGGTGAATCCTTTCGATCCTACCTGGACTTACCCGGCCTCGCCCAACATCGACGCCAAGGACGAAACGGTCAGCTGGAGCATCGTCGGCCATACCCCCGACTTCATCAAGCGCCGCCTGCCCCGCGGCACCGATGTCAGCCTGTCGTACAACCGCTCGGAAAACTTCCGTCCGTCGTCCACCGTGGCCGACGTCTACGGTCGCCCCTTTGCGCCGCCTTCCGGTTCGACCGAGGATGCCGGCATCACGCTTTCGCTCGCGGACAACAAGTTCGTCCTGCGCGTGATCCGCTACGAGACGACTCAGACCAACGACGCGAGCACGTTCTACAACACGTTCTGGCCCGGCAACGACATCGTCCGCGCCATGAACGGTCTCCGCGGCTCCCAGACCTCCGAGGTGCTGATCAACCGCTGGTTTGGCTTCGCCCCCGGCGACTCGCGCTACCTCCCGCTGCGCGCCAGCCTGACCAACCCGGCGCAGGCCAATGTGGCCAACCCCACGCTGACCACCGCGGAGACGGCGGCACGTAACGCGTGGTTCGCCGCCCGCACCCGCGACGAATGGCTCAAGCGGGTCGATCCGCTCCTCATCTCGAGCTGGAACATCACCCAGAACAGCAGCGGCAGCTGGACCGCCACCCGCCCACCGAATGTCGGCAACATCGCCGATACGCTGTCGCGCGGCTGGGAGTTCGAAGCCACCTACAATCCCCTGCCGCACTGGCGCATGACCTTCAACGCCGCCCGCCAGGAGGCCTTCCGGGCCAACTACGGCAAGGACTTTGAGGAGTTCATCACCCGCAACCTACCGCTGTGGAAAGACGGCGACGGCGTCATCGCTTCGAGCATCCGGGCGCAGAACGGTCTCGAGGACATCCCGTACTTCAACAGCGTCACCGGTTCGCGCTTCGGCGTGCTCGCGATCAACAACATGTACATCCCGTACCTGAACGCCCTCGCGGCCAACAACGCGTCGGTCCAGGAACTCCGCAAGTGGCGCTTCAACCTAGTCACGAACTATGATTTCCAGCACCAGCGTCTGAAGGGCTTCAGCATCGGCGGCGCGGCTCGCTGGCAAGACCGCGTGGCCGTGGGCTACGGCGTGAAGAAGAACGAGCTGGGGATCTGGGTCTCCGACGTGAACCAGCCTTTCTTCGGGAGCGACGAGCTCGATGTCGACGTGTGGCTCCGCTACACAAAGAAGCTCCGCCGCGACAAGGTACGCTGGACCGCTCAGCTCAACGTGCGCGACCTATTCGGGAACGACGACCTGATCGCGGTCACCGCCCAGCCGAACGGCACGATCGCCTCCGCCCGCATCCCCCAACCGGCGCTCTGGTCCCTGACGAATACGTTCTCGTTCTGATCCCCGCCGCGCCCGATCACTTGGTCGTCCAGAGATCAAGCTCCGGATCGTTCTTCAAGCGCGGCATGTCCGCGAAGGCACGCTGCTTCACGGCGACTTCGCGGTGAGTGTACGTACGGTGCACGTCGGACGCATGTCCGACGTGCTCCCGCCGGATCTCTTCCGGCACACCCGCGTTCGCTGCGTGCGTCACGCAGGAGTGACGCAGGGCATGAAAACCGAGGTCGTAGAACCTCCGCAGCGAGCCCGACTCGGCGAGGTTGACGAATTTCACCCCCGCCTTCTTGAGGAGCTCGCGGAACGCGAGGGACAGGCCGTTCTGCCCTCCGGTGTAGCGTCCGTGGAAACTCGGGAAAAGCGGCTGGGCGGGATCCCGCCGGTTCGCGTCCAGCCACTCGCGTAGCTCCGGCAGGATCACGGTCTCGGTCTTCTTGGCCACCCGGTCACGCCGCTCCTTCTTCGGCCGCAACCGGATCACCTGCCGCTCGAAATCGATCTCCGCATAGGTGAGGTTCGCCGCGTCCTGAATCCGAAAGCCACAGTAATAGCCGAGCAGGATCATTCCCTTCCACTCCCAGTCCGCCACCGCCAGCACCGCCCGCATCTCGTCCAGCGTGAACGCCCGCCGGGCCAGCGCCTCGCCGCCCACGAAATCCACGCCCTCCGCCGGGTTCACGGCGAGCAATCCTTGGCGCCGGGCCCGGTTGAAGGGGCCGCGAAGCACCTTGAGGATCATGTTCGCGGACTGGCTCGACACCCCACGGACCAACTCCGCGTCGCGAAACGACTGGACGTCCCGCGACGACAGGTGGGCCAACGGCAGGTCCGCCCGCGTGCCCAGAAACTCGATGAAACCGAGCAGAATGGCCCGGTACCGCAGGGCCGTTGCCACCGCCCGGGACTTCGCCTTCTCCTCGAGGTACGTCTCGAAAAACTGACGAGCACTCGTCACGCGCAGGGGTTCCTGACCACTCGCGGACAGCAGATCCGAAAGAAGACTCTCCACATCCGAGCGCTGCAGGCTGCCCGACGCCATCCGCTTCGTCAGCGTGATGAAGCGCTCGTGGAGCTCCGGGGCATTCGCCACCCGCAAGGACCCGTCCGGATCCGGCACCAACGCCTGCGCCTCCCGTTGCCAACGCTCCACCACCGCCAGCGCGGCCGCACGGTCCCGCTCCCCCGTCGAGCGCATACGCCACCGCCCGTCAGGGCCCTTGAAGGAACCCTGCCAGAACGGACTGCGGGCATGACGGTGGACCGAGCTCACGGAATTTGCACAGGAAGTACGAAGGCGGGCGGAGAGGAGTTTCTGGACTCGTCGCGGGGGCGGACCGCCCGAGCGCCCGCATCGGGACCCCGAGCGGCAAGAGACTCATGCCCGAACTCGAATTCGGAAGACAGTTTATAAATATTAAATAAACTGATACACGTATCGCTCTTCGTAGTACAATGAAAAACTCTCATGCATGGGACGGCCTCAAGATCCGATAACGTGGCGCCCATGGCAGAGCGAGGCCATGGAGAGCAGACAGATACAGACGAAGGTAACCGGGTAATTTTACTGGACAATGTTGGGGCTATTCCGAGGGGGCTGAACGCCAATGGCCGGAAAGAGGACGTTCCGCCGCTTTCCGCAAAAGATCTCCTGACCAGCTGAACCGATCAGGGGCCGTTCGGCAGAGAGAAGGCGACGAACGCGTCGCCACTCGGGGTGCCACTCTTTCCGCCGCCGCACGTGATTACCACGAAGGGACGGCCGCCCACCGAGTAGACGGCCGGGGTGGCATAGCCGGCCGCCGGCAGGCGCGCCCGCCAGAGTTCACGGCCATTGCGACGATCAAAAGCGCGGATGTGTTCGTCCCGGCTCGCCGCAATGAAGACCAGCCCTCCAGCCGTGACGACCGGGCCGCCGTAGTTCTCGGTGCCGGTGGGCGGAATCCCTTGCGCGATCAATTCGGGGTACTCACCGAGCGGCACACGCCAACGGTACTCGCCGGTGTTCAGATCGATGGCATTGAGCGTCCCCCAAGGCGGCTTCACCGCCGGATAGCCATCCGGGTCAAGAAATCGATTGTAGCCGGTATGCGTATACGGCGGGCTTCCGGCCGGCCGCTCCGCGGCAGGTGCACCCGGCAACGACATCGACACGAGCGTGCCATCCTTCTCCGCTTCGCCGCGCAGGAAGTCCACCACGGCGCCGCGCTCCTTCGCCGAGAGAAAACCCCAGGCCGGCATGACGCCTCGGCCGCGCAGGATCACGTCCGCCATCTGGTCACGCGTAAGCCGCGATCCGACATCCACCAGGGACGGAATGTTCGCCGCCGCGTTGCCGCGCAGGTCAGCACCGTGGCAGCCCGTGCAGTTCTGCAGGTAGACGTGACGCCCGAGGCTGCCGCCGCCGTCCCGCATGTCGATCATCGTCAGGATCCACGGCATCTCATTCGAATTCACGTAGAGGATGCCTTCCGGGTCCGCCGCCGCTCCACCCCACTCGGCCGCTCCATCAAAACCCGGAAAGATCACCGTGCCTTCCTTGCTCGGCGGGACCCAGGGAGCATGCGGACGCAGGCGGATGAAGCGCTCGAGGACCGCCCGGTACGCCTCCGGGGTGCGCTGAGTGATCTGATCCGCCGAAAAGATCTGTCGCGCGAAGGGCTCCGGCTTCAAGGGCCGCGGCTGCGTGGGGGCCGTCACTTCTCCCACCAGGTCCGAACTCGGTGCGATGTCCTCCACGATCGGAAAAAGGGGCTCACCGGTCTCCCGGTGAAACACGAAGACGTGCCCCGATTTCGTGGGTTGAGCGACCGCCGGGATGTTCCGGCCCTCGCGTCGGACAGTCACCAGCGTCGGCGGCGCCGGCAGGTCCCGGTCCCAGAGGTCATGCCGCACAAACTGATAGTGCCAGATCCTTCGCCCGGTGGCCGCATCCAGCGCCAAGAGGCAGTTCGCGTACAGGTTGTCTCCCACGCGGTCGCCACCCCAGAAATCAAACGACGCCGAACCGGTGGGACAGAAGACCATCCCGCGTTCCTCGTCGACCGTCATGCCCGCCCAGACATTCGCTCCCCCGGCCCGCTGCCACGCATCCGGAGGCCAGGTCTCGTGCCCCGGCTCGCCCGGCTGCGGAACAGTCCGGAACGTCCAGACCAAGCGACCCGAACGAACGTCATAGGCCCGAATATGGCCCGGCGCCGCCGGGGCCGGGCCTTCTCCCACGCGCATGCCCATGATGATGAGGTCGCGGAAGATCACGCCGGGCGTATTCACGAAGAGATTCAGCCCACGCGCATCCCGCCCCAGGTTTTCCGACAGGTCGATGCGCCCGCCTTCGCCGAAATCCGTCGCCCGTTGTCCCGTCGCCGCATCCAACGCATGCAGGAAGCGTCCCGCTCCAAAGTAGATCCGCCGCTGCTTGCCATCCGTCCAGGTCGCCAGCCCGCGACTCAATCCCGCCGTCTGCCCGGATTCGAAGCGCCAGCGCTGCTGACCCGTCGCGGCATCCAGTGCCGCCACCGCCAAGCCGGGCGTGGTCACGTAAAGGACCCCGTCCACCATCAGCGGATTGCACTGATTCTGGGTCTTGTTCCCGCGCATGTCACCCGAGCGCCACGTCCACACCGGCTGCAGCTCGGCCACATTCTCGGGCGTCAGCTCACTCAATCGCGAATAATGGGTCGCTCCCGCGTCCCCCAAATACGCCGGCCACTCCACTTCCGCCCGCGCGTGCAGCCCCGCA
>CAIOYO010000215.1 GCA_903862595.1 uncultured Opitutaceae bacterium
CGGCCTCTGATCTCCATCGTGGTGCCGGTGTATCACCGGTCGGCCGACGATGAAGTCTGGCTCCGCCGCGCCGTCGACAGCGTACGCCGGCAAGTCTACCCGCACTGGGAACTCTGCCTCGCCGACGACGCCTCGCCTGCGCCCCACGTCCGTCCCCTGCTCGAGGAGTTCATGCGCGAGGACCCGCGGATCAAGGCCGTCTTCCGCGAGCGGAACGGCCACATCTCCCACGCTTCCAACTCGGCCCTCGGTCTCGTCACCGGCGAGTTCACCGCACTGCTGGATCACGACGACGAGCTCGCGCCCCACGCGCTGTACGAGGTCGCCTCGCTCCTCGACGTCCATCCGGACACGGACCTCGTCTACTCGGACGAGGACAAGATTGACGAGGAGGGCCGGCGGCACGAACCGTACTTCAAGCCGGACTACCTGCCCGACCTCTTCGAAAGCCAGAACTACCTCTCCCACCTCTCGGTCTACCGCACGTCCCTGCTCCGCGCGGTGGACGGCTTCCGGCCGGGCTACGAAGGCAGTCAGGACTGGGACCTCGCGCTCCGGGTCATCGAGCGTTCTTCGCCCGAGCGCATCCGGCACATTCCCAAGGTACTCTACCATTGGCGCGCCATTCTCGGCTCAACGGCACTGATGCTGAGCGAGAAAAACTACCCGGTGGAGGCGGCGAAGCGCGCGCTGACCGATCACTTCCAACGCATCGGCGAAGCCGTCGAGCTCGTGACGGTCCCCGGCGATCACTGGCGTGCCCGCCGGCCACGCCCGGAGCCGGCACCGCTGGTTTCGATCATCATCCCGACGCGCAACGGTCATCACCTGATCTCCCGCTGCATCGACACGCTCGTCGCGAAGACCCTCTACCCAAACTACGAGATCCTCGTCATCGACAACGGCTCGGATGAACCGGCGACGCTGGAGTACTTCCGCCAGATCGAGTCCGACCGGATCGCCGTGCTCCGCTACGATGCGCCGTTCAACTATTCGGCGATCAACAACCACGGCGTCCGCCACGCCCGCGGCAGTATCATCGCGCTCCTCAACAACGACCTTGAGATCCTTCACGGCGAATGGCTCGACGAGATGGTCAGCCAGGCGGTGCGGCCCGAGATCGGCTGCGTCGGCGCGCTCCTCTACTACCCCAACGACACGATCCAGCACGCCGGGGTGGTCATCGGCATGGGCGGCGTCGCCGGGCACCTCTTCCGCGACTTCCCCCGCGGGACGGACGGACGCTGCAACCGGGCGCGCCTGACGCAGAACTTCTCGGCCGTGACCGCCGCGTGCCTCGTGGTACGGCGAGACACCTTCGAAAAAGTCGGGGGCCTGGATGAATCGCTGGCGGTCGCCTTCAACGACATTGATTTCTGCCTGCGCGTGCGCGCGACGGGCCTGCGCAACCTCTGGACGCCCTTCGCCGAGCTCTATCATCACGAGAGCGCCAGCCGCGGCGCGGAGGATACGCCGGAGAAGCACGAACGATTCCGCCGCGAGGTTGAGACCATGATCGGGCGCTGGCGCGACGTGATCGCCCATGATCCCGCCTACAATCCCAACCTCTCCATGGAATTCACCGACTACAGCCTCGCGGCGCCCCCGCGGGTGTGGTCACCGTAGTCGGTCGCAGGCAATCGCATCGCCGGCGGTCCGCCGCGGGACCGCCTGACGCTGCATCGGTCCAGCACGGCCCTCGCCTATCCGCGGCTTAGCGCCAGCCGGACGGCCAGGGCGATCAGGACCACGCCCATGGCCCGGTCGAACCAATGGCCGCGCCGGAGAAACGCCCGACGCACCGCGGGTTGGCTGAAGCCAAAGGACACGAGGGAGAACCACAGCGTGGTCGTCACCGCCATCCATGCTCCATAGGCTCCCTGCAGCCAACGCGGCGTCTGCGGACTCACCACGACGGTGAACACCGACAGGAAGAACCACGTGGCCTTCACGTTCGTCGCATTCGTGAGGAAACCCGTGATGAACGCCCGGCGGACGCCGCCCCCGGAAGCGTCGGCCTGCGGACTCGCCTCCGCCGCGACATCGGAGCGCGGGCGAGCGCGAAGCGACTGGATGCCGAGCCACAGAAGGTAGGCGGCGCCGACGATCTGGATGACCTCGAGGACGCGCGGCGACGTGCGCAACAGGAGGCCGAGACCAAGGACGCTGTACAGCACATGCACCACGATCCCGCTGCCGATCCCCGCGCTGGTGGCGAGCGCGACGCGGCGGCCGTGGACCACGCTCTGACGGAGCACGATCGCGAAGTCGGGTCCGGGACTGATCACCGCCAGGGCGTGCAGGACGGCCAGCGTGGTGAACTCAGCGAACGGACTCGTCATGGCAGGGCGGCGAAGAACGAGGCGGACAACGCGGTGCGGTCACCCCGGGCCACGACGCCGGCCCGGGAACCGGAGGGGTGAGCCGCGGTGGTCGGAGTTCAAAGCTGGTTCGCGCGGACTTCGGGATCGGCGAGGAGCCGATCGATTCCCTGTGAACGGCTGAATTCCTCGAGGCGGGCATCCCCTGGATGCTTGCGCGAAGCCTTCTCCAGCAGCTTGCGGGCGTCGGATTCGCGATTGAGGACCAGGAGAACGTAGACTTGGGAGATGATCTCCGACGTTGCCGACGTCTCGTCGTAGCGGTCCTCGTGCAGCGCCAGCGCGCGCCGATAAGCCGTGCGGGCCTCGTCCTTCTTGCCGAGGCGATTGCGGACCAAACCGATGCTGAACCACCACTCGGGCAGATCGTCGCGCAAGGCGATGGCCTTCTCCATCGACGCCTCGGCGCGCGGGTAGTCCCGGATCTGGGCGGCGAAGGCAGCCTCGCTCGCGTGACCCTCGGCCTCGGCCGCCACCCGCTTGTCCACCGTCCGGGGTGCACCCGGCTCGCGGTCCCCGCCGCCACACCCGGAGGCCGCGAGAACCAAGGCCGCGACGGCGGCGGAAGCGGCGGCGGCACGGACGACAGACCGGGTGGAAGCGACGAACGACGAAATCGGCATGGGAAGACGGACCACGCTACGGACCCCACGCGCCGATGAAACCCAAAAAAGTGCACCCGCCTCACCCACGCGGTGGCGCCACCTTCTCCCGTTCGCTGGGTGGGGCGGCGCCTGGAGCAGTCCGACGGCCGCACGCCTCCTTCCGCCTACAAATCGATCGGCACCGTTGCCACGGCCTCCTCGAGCGTGGTGATTCCCTCGCGCACCTTCAGCAAGGAATCTTGGTGCAACGTCTTCATGCCCCCGCGCATGGCGATGCGCTTCAACTCGGAGGCTTCCAAGCCCTTGTTGATGCCATCGATCAGCTCGTCATTGGTGATCATCAACTCGTGGATGCCCACGCGCCCCTTGTACCCCGAGTTGCCGCACTTCGGGCAGCCCCGCGGGTTGGCCTTGTAGATCGGACCGCTCCAGCCCAGGCCCTTTTCAAGGATCTCCTTCTCCCGCGCATGCGGCTCGGCCTGGTAACGGCAGCTCTTGCAGACCCGGCGCATCAGGCGCTGGGCGCAGACGCAGAGCAGCGACGAAGAAATCATGAACGGCTCGACTCCCATGTCGGTGAGTCGCGCCACCGTCGAAGGCGCGTCGTTGGTGTGCAGCGTGGAGATGAGCAAGTGACCCGTGAGTGCGGCCTCGACCGCGATGTTCGCGGTCTCCTTGTCGCGGATCTCACCCACGAGAATGATGTCGGGGTCCTGACGCAGGAAGGAGCGCAGCGCGGCGGCGAAGGTGAGGCCGATCTGCCGGTGCATCTGCATCTGATTGATGCCATTGAGCGTGTACTCGATCGGATCCTCGGCGGTGCGGATCACCAGTTCCGGCGAATTGATCTCGTTGAGCGCCGAGTAGAGCGTCATCGATTTGCCGGAGCCGGTCGGTCCGCAATGCAGGATCATCCCGTACGGCTGGCGGATCACCTCGCGGTAGCGGACCAGGTTCTCCTCGGAGAAACCGAGCGCCGTCATCGGCAGCGTCGACTTCTGCTTGTCGAGGATACGCATGACGACGCCCTCGCCGTGATTGAGCGGTGCGGTGGACACGCGCAGATCGATGTCCATGCCCTTCTTGGTGTATTGCTTGAAGACGATGCGACCGTCCTGCGGCAGGCGACGCTCCGCGATATCAAGGTTACACATGATCTTCAGACGGGCGACGAGCGCCGGTCCCACCCGAGCTGGGAGACGTAGCTTCTCCTGGCAGACGCCATCGATGCGGTACCGCACGACCATTTCTTTTTCCTGCGGCTCGACGTGGATGTCGGACGCGCCGAGGTAGTAGGCGTCCTCGATCACGCGGTTCGACAGCTGGATGATGGGGCCGGACTCCTCGTTGACCTCCTCGCTGGCGGACTCCTCGCCGGTCTTGCCGAATTCCGCGCCGATCTGCTGCACCACCTCATCGAAGCCGGCGCGCTCGTTGGTTTTGGCGAACTTGTCGCGGATATCCTTCTCGCGGCCGAGCAAGCGGATGATCCGCTTGCCCGTCATTTCCTGGAGGCGAGCCGGGACCGTGACCTCGAACGGGTTGGCAAACGCCACGAGCAGGAAATCGCCGACCTGGCCGACGGGCAGGACGACGTGCTCCTGGCAGTACTCCTGCGGGATGCGCTCGAAGGTGGAGCCCGACACCCGGTGACGGCTGACATTGCAAGGCGCCAGCCCCAAGGCTTGCGCGCGAGCGACGAGCAATTGGAACGGTGTGATGCCGTGGTTTTCCTGGAGCAGCTTATCGAGCGCTTCGCCGCTGAGCTCGTCGGGATGGCCCGCGAGCGCCTGGCGCTGCTCCGAGGTGATGCGACCGAACTCTTCCAGCTTGGCCACCACTTGGGTCTGAACTTTTCCGAGAGGCATGAGAAAACTCCGTGCTGAGGGTTCGGGTTAGCTGCCGGACCGGGCCGACATCGCGGCCCGCTCCTGCTCCAGCTTTTCGAGATAGTCGGCCAGCATCTCCAGCGTCGTCGCGTACCAGATGATGGGACCGTTGAGCACCTTCTCCCAGTGCTTCCGCACGGCGGCACTCAGGTAATAAGCGGTGGCGACGGAGTAAAAATCGTCCTCCCGATCGAACGGCACCGTCCACGTCGCCCAGCATGCAGTAACGTCCACCGATTTGCGCAACTCATCCAAGACATCGTAGGATCGCAGATCAATCAGCCCAACCGGCTCTTTTTCAGTCACATAGGCAATGACGTCGTCCTCGTTGAGGACCTTCATCTGATTGCAAAGCACGCCCAGCAGCGTGCTCTGGCGAGCGTTCTGCGCGGCGATGATCTCGAAAAGCTTCTCGTTGGCCTTTTCGAGGTCTTCGATCTTGACCAAGTTGGCCTCGACGAGGGAGGCGCCCATGAGGCGGTTGGCCCGCATGAGCAGCGCGCGATTCTCGGGTGACATGTAGGATCACTACGTCACGCCGTGGCCTCCGCTTCAGATGCGCTTTTTCTTGGCCTTGGGTTCGGGGCCGCGGACGCGGCGGCGGAGGCCCTCCTTGAGGGTCTCGAGGCCCTTGCCATCGAGGCAGGAGATGGTGAGGACATCGACCTTGTGGCGCCGCTTGAATTTCGCGAGCTGGGCGCGGGCCTCGGGGAGATCCATCTTGTTGGCCACCACGAGGCGCGGCTTCTTGAGTAGCGCGGGATCGTAGAGCTTGAGCTCCTTGAGAAGCACGCGGTAGTCCTCGCGCGGGTCGCGGCCGTCGACGCCAGCCATATCGATGAGGAACGTCAGCAGTCGGCAGCGCTCGATGTGGCGCAGGAAGCGGTGGCCGAGGCCGCGGTTCTCGCTGGCGCCCTCGATCAAGCCCGGGACATCGGCGAGAAGGATGCGGTCGAATCGGGTGGGATCGGGATACTCGATGACGCCGATCTGCGGGTGCAGGGTGGTGAACGGGTAGGCAGCGGTCTTCGGCCGGGCCTTGGTGATCGCGTTCATCAGGGACGACTTACCGGCGTTTGGGAAGCCCACGAGGCCCACGTCCGCGATGCTCTTCAGCACGAGGCGGAAGGTCCCGCCCTCGCCCGGGTGTCCGGGGTTGGCGTTCCGGGGAGCGCGATTCGTCGAACTCTTGAAGTGAGTGTTGCCCCAGCCGCCATTGCCGCCCTTGCAGAGGACGACCCGTTGGCCGTCCTCCACGACTTCGGCGACCACTCGGCCCGTCTCGTCGTCGATGACCACGGTGCCCAGCGGCATCCGCAAGATGACCGCCTTGCCCTCGCGCCCATGGCAATCCTTGCCCAAACCGTGTTCGCCGCGCTCGGCCTTCCAGTGCGGCTTAAACTTGTAGTCGATGAGGTTGTTCGTGTCGTCGTCGCCCAGCAGGACCACGTCGCCGCCCTTCCCGCCGTCGCCGCCGTTGGGTCCGCCCCAGGGCTCGTATTTCTCGCGACGGAACGAGACGCAGCCGCGCCCGCCATCACCCGCCTGGACCTTGATCACGCATTCATCGACGAACATGACCGAGGAGTGTGCAGAAACCCCCGGCCTTGCCAAGGGGGATGGACCGAGACGTGCGAAGGGGCAGCCTACAGCACGATCTTGATGCCCTTGCGCAGGTAAGTCGGCACGTCGAGGTCCTGTCCCTCGAAGAGATTCCGGTCGGTCTTGTCGAAGTAGCCGCGGCTCTCGACCTCATTGAACGAGAATTCGTTTTGTTGGGTCGGGACGGCGGGCAGTTCGAGGGAGAGCTGGGGGCCGCCCGCGGCCTTGGTGGCCTTGGCGCCGGCCTTGGCGGGCGCGGCGGTCGGAGTCTCGCTGGGCGCGACCGGGGTCGGAGCCGGGGCCTCGAGCTCGGCCGAGAGGGAAGTCGGGGGGGCGACGGGCCGCGGGCGCGCGGGCGCCATGGGGCGGCGGGTGTTGACGCGGCTGCCGATGTCGGTGGTGCCGAGCACGCAGACTTCGACGCGGCCGGCCATCGTCTCATCGATCACCGCGCCCATGATGACATGCGAGTCGCGCCCGAACTGCTCGGTCACGGCCGTCATGATCTCGTTCACCTTGGGCAGCGTGAGGTCGGGGCCTCCGGCGATATTTACGAGCAAGCGCTCGGCCTTGCGGGAGAACTCCGGGGTGGCGAGCAGCGGGCAGAGCTTGAGACTCTCGATGGCCTCGGGCACGGCTTGGTCGCCCTGGCCTGAGCCGAGACCGAAGAGCGTCTTGCCACCGCGGGCGACGAACGCCTGCCGCAGGGTGGCGAAGTCGAGATTGATCAGGCCGGTGCGGTGCAGCATGCCCCAGATCGACTTCACGCCGCGGCCGATCCATTCATCCGCACGGGCAAAGGAATCGAGAACCGTCTCGTTCTCCGCGGCCTCCTGCAGGAGGACATCGTTGGGGAGGGGAATGACGGCATCGCACACCTTGCGCAGCGCCTGCAGACCCTCTTCGGCCTGACGCAGGCGGCGGCCACCCTCGAACGCGAAGGGCATCGTGACGAAGGCGATCACCAGCGCACCCGCCTCCGAGGCCAGATCAGCCAGGACCGGCGCCGCTCCGCTGCCTGTACCGCCCCCCATGCCGGCGACGAGGAACACGAGATCGCAGTTGGCCACGACGGCCTGCAACTTTTCCCGATCCGTCTCCGCCGCCTCGCGACCGAGTTCCGGATCCCCGCCCGCGCCGAGCCCGCGCGTGACCGTCGCGCCGATGAGGATCTTTTCCTCCACCGGCGAGCTCGCGAGCGCCTGATGGTCCGTGTTGATCACCGTGAGCGCGAGGCGCTCCAGGTTCTCCATCTTCAGCCGGTCAACGGCATTGGCGCCGGCACCGCCGACGCCGATGACCTTCATCGCGACGCTTCGGTCGGTGAGAGCGCTGTGTTCGAGGGGAAGTTCGTTCGCCTGCATGGGGACGGGGCGTGGGCTCAGGAGGCAAAGAGTTTCTTGAGCAACCCGGTGCTCCGGCTGCGCGCCGTCGGCACCTCGGGTCGTGAGCTGAGGCCGTAGTGGAGCAAACCCAGCACCGTCGAGAAGCTGGGGTCGCGGAGATTCTCACTGACCCACGACGGTGCCTCACTCAGGTGCGCGGACACGCCGAAGACCTTGCCCGCCGCCTCGGTGATGCCGGGGAGCTTGCTGGTGCCTCCGGTCAGCACCACGCCCGACCCCAGGCGTTCGGGAGCGAAGGCCGGGCCAAGCTTCTTCTTCACGACCTCCAGCAACTCCCACACTCGCGCGGAGGTGATCTGCTCGATGGTCAGGCGCGGAAACTGACGGTCGCCGATCGCGAAGTCCCCGTTGAGCCACACCTTGTCCTCGCGGCTCTTGGTGACCATCGTCGCCCGAGCACACCGGAGCTTCAGCTTCTCCGCCTGTCCCTCGGTGAGCCGAAGACCTAACGCCAGATCGTTCGTGAGATGCGAACCGCCGACGGGCACGACGCCCGCGACCTGCGGCATGCCGTCGCGGTACAGCACGTAGTCCGTGGTGCCCGCCCCGATGTCGAGCACGAGCACGCCATGTTGGCGCTCGTCCGGCGCGGTCACGACCGCACCGGATGCAAGGCTGGAGAGGATCAGTTCGGACACCCGGACATTGAAGCCGCGGATGACGTGGATGTTATCGGCGATGCGGCTCTCCTGGCCGTGCACGACGAAGTAGCTGACCTGCAGCTCCCGGCCGACGAGACTGTCGGGGTCGGGCACCAGGCGGCCATCCAAGCGGAACGGCCGGCGCAGCCGCTGCACGACCATTCGCCCCTCGGGCAGTTGCTTGGAACGCGCCATGTCGCACACCGTGGCGGTGTCGAACTCGCTCACCATGTTGTTGGCGGCGGACACCTGCACGGAAGCGTCGCTGGAAAAGCCATCGAGGTGTGCGCCGGTTTGTGCGAGGTAGACCTCGTCCACGCGCACGCCCGCGCTGCGTTCCGCCTCGAGCAGCGCGCTGTGGGCGGCATCGCTCGCGGCCTTGAAGTCGAAGACCGAGCCCTTGATGACGCCGCGGGAGGCGCACTCGCCCATGCCCACGATGCTCAGGCTACGACCGTTGGTCACCTCGCCGATGAGTACGCTCACCTTCGCGGTTCCGATCTCGACGGCACCGATGTATTTTGTCCGAGAAATCACGTCAGCTCTCCGGGTTGGGGGAAATACTCACGATAAAACGGGGTGGGCCGGCCGTTGCCGTCGCGCCCGCGGGCTTGCCGTTGGTTCCGGCGCGCGGGGCATCCCGCAAGGCGGCGGGGCTTGGGTTCGCCACGGGAGCCGGCGCAAGCGCACCGGCGGCGCCCTCCGGCGCATACACGACGGGTACCTGCTTCTTGCCCAGTGACAGGTTGATCGTGCTGACCGGACGCTCCCGCGTCTCCGCCAGCACCGCATCCAGCAATGCCACTTGCGTCAGGAAGTCGTCGCGCAGCCCGAAGGTGATTTCCTTCACTTGCTCCGTCCGCACGAGAATCTCGCCGTAGCTGGCGAAGCGCTCCATCCCGATCACCCGCCATGTCCGGCGCAGGTTCGGGACGTTGATCTGCGCGGTCTCGAGCAGATCAGCCACCGTTTCGAGACCCGCCACCGGCGAAAATCCACCCGTCTTCAGCGGGGCGAGCGTCACGCCGTCAAGCCAAGGCAGCGCCGCCACCATCTCCGGCGCAAAGTTCACTCCGGGAAACACCATGCCGTCGCGAGCAACGAGGAGATCGCGGGACTGACCGGAGCGGTCCACGACCCGCAGACGCACCACGGGGCTGCGCTCCTGTAGCGTGACCAAAAGGGTGTCCGGGAACTTTCGCGTCAGCACCGCAGTCCGCACCTGCCGGTCGGCGAGCAGATGGGTCTGGAGCGCATCCAGGTCTAGCTCCATCAGCGCCACCCCGCGCGGCAGCGCGAGTTTCTCCACGACCCACTCTTCATCGAGGACGCCGTTGGTGGTGAGCTTGATCGTGCGCAGCGGATCCGACTTCACCGGCGCAGCCAATCGCATCGGGTCGTGCTGCCAGAGTTGCACCACTTCCCAGCCGGCCCACGCGACGAAGGCGAAGGCCAACAGGCCCAGCCCCACCTTCACGAAGCCCATCGTCAGGCGCCGTCGACCCTCGCGCGACATCGACCGGGGCGCGACCACCTGGGGGATGTCGCGCCACGAGCGGGCGGAGGATGCGAGGCTGGAAGGCTTGTTCATCTCAGCGGGTCCCGCCGCGGAAACGCCGCAGCGCCGGGGAAACCAACTCCCTCACCAGCTCGGTGAAATCCAATCCCGCGCAGCGAGCGCTCATGGGCAGGAGGCTCGTGTCCTTCATGCCGGGGAGCGTGTTGATTTCGAGCAAAAACAGCTCGTCGCGCGGCGAGAGCATGAAGTCGATCCGCGCATAATCGCGACAGCCGCAGGCCGCGAACGCACGCTCCGCCGCGGACTGCGCCGCCGCCGTCACCGCGTCCGACAACGGAGCGGGCGCGAGGTACTGGGTCAGGCCTTTGGTGTACTTCGAGGTGTAATCAAAGGTGCCGGTCTGCGGCACGATCTCGACCACGCCCATGGCCTTGCCGTTGAGCAAACCCACCGTGAGTTCCCGCCCGCGAATCCGCTGCTCCGCCAGCCATTCTCCGTCCGCCAAGCCCGCCAGCGCACGTTCCAAACCCGCCGGGTCATCACACACCGCCAGTCCGACGCTGCTGCCGGAAGCCCGGGGCTTCAGCACGACCTCCGGACCTAACCGCGCCACCAATTCCGCAGTCGTCGGCCGACGTGACGCCGGGAAGCTCACCCCCGCCGCCACCCGCACGCCCGCGGCCGCCACGGCCTGCTTGGTCCGTTCCTTGTCGAAGGTCAGCGCGCTCGACGCCGCATCACAGCCCGCGTAATGGACGCCCGCGGCGTCGAGCAAGCTCTGCATCGCGCCGTCCTCACCGAAGGTGCCGTGCAGCGTGGAGAAGATCACGTCCCGCGCAGGATCCAGCCCGGCCGGGAGTCGCGCCTCACCGACGTCCACCAGTCGCGTCGGGAAGCTCCGGGCCAGCGCCAGCGCGCTCGCGCGGCCGGAACCCAGCGAGACCTCGCGCTCGGCCGAGACTCCGCCACACAGGACCACGATTGTCGGGGAGGGTGTTGTCATCGATTCAAAGTTCCTTCCGCCAATCGCCGCCGTAAAGCAGAACCTCCGGCTCCAGCGTCACGCCGCTCGCACCCTGCACGCGCTCCCGCACGCGCCGGACGAGCGTGATCACGTCCGCCGAGGTGGCGTCCCCGCGGTTGATGATGAAATTCGCATGCACGGTCGACACCTCGGCGCCGCCGACGCGCTCTCCCTTGAGTCCGGCCGCATCGATCAGGCGACCCGCCGAATCCCCGGGCGGATTCTTGAACATGCACCCGGCGCTCGGCTCCCGCGGCTGCGACTGGTGACGCTTGTCGCGGTAGGCGTCGATTTGCCGCCGGATCGTCTCGTCTTCGCCTGGCGCCACGCGAGCCGGCCGCAACACCGCCTCGAGGGCGATGGCCGCCTCAAGCTCCGCACAGTGCCGGTAATCGACCTTCATTTCCGCTTTCCGGTAGGTCCGCACGGCGCCATCGCGCGCCATGACGCGGACTTCCTCGACGACATCGAACATCCAGCCACCCATGGCGCCCGCGTTCATCCGCAGAGCGCCGCCCACGTTGCCGGGGATGCCCTCGAGAAATTCGAAGCCGACCAAGCCCGCCTTGCTCGCCAAGCCGCAGAGGTTCTTCAAGCGCAGGCCGGCTCCGACGCGAACCCGGCCGTCGGCCTCCGGAACGAAGCGCTGCCAAGCGGGATGACCGAGGCTGATGACCACCGCATCGACCCCGGAATCGGGCACGAGGAGATTTGATCCGCGTCCCAGCATGATGATCGGGACGCCGGCGGCATGGGTGCGTTGCAACACCGACGCGAGATCGGCTTCCGAGGCCGGCTCGGCCAAAATCCGCGCCGCCCCACCGACGCGCAGGGTGGTGCGGGTTGCCAGAGGTTCTTCGCGCCGCACGCCGGACTCCGGCGCCAAGACCGCGCGCAGGTCCGCGGCGAGTGACTCCCAATCGATGCGCGTTACCGTGCTCATACGGCCTGCTCCTTGGCTGAGCGCAACGACGCTTCCGGGCGGGACGACACGAGCGATTCCAAGTCATTCGCCAGCATCACCGCAGCGTCGACGCCCTGCTCCGACCGGAGCGCAGCGCGGTGAGCCGCCAGTGCGGCCGGGTCGGAAACGAGCGAGCGAACGACCGCCGTGAGCTCGACGAGCCGGCCCTGCGGCACCAGCCGCCCTCCCCCATCGCGCACAAAGGCGGCTGCGTTCGCCGCCTGATGATTGTCTGCGGCCTGCGGGTACGGCACCAGCACCGCCGGCGTCTCCGTCCGCACCAGTTCGGCGATCGTGCCCGCACCGGCCCGGGACACGGCCAGATCGGCAGCCGACAGGACGGTCGCCATGCGGTCCGAGAACGGCACCGCGATCGCGCGCACCTCCGCGCCGTCGCGATCCCGCAACCGGCGCACCTCCTCGGTGCCCTTGCCAAGACCGGTCAGGCAATACAGCTGGATTCCATTCTCGGCGAGCTCCACCGCGGCGTCGCGCGACCACGTGTTGAGCGCGGATGCGCCCTGGCTTCCCCCGAGCACCACCACCACGGGCCGATCCACAAGGAGTCCGAGGGACCCGCGCGCCTGATCCGTGGGCTCGCGCCGAAACTCCCGCCGCACCGGCAGGCCCGACTCCCGCACCGCGCCGCGACGCGCCGCGCCCAGCGTCACCCCCGGCGGCAGGTACACGCGCCGGGCGATCCGCCCGAGGACCCGGACCGCGCGGCCGGGCACGCGATTCGCCTCGTGCAGCACCACCGGCACCCCCAGCAACCACGCCGCCACCGCGGGCCCGACGGACGTAAAGCCGCCAAAGCCGATCACCGCGGCCGGACGTTCCCGCCGCACTCTCCGCCAACTCGTCACGAGCGCGCGCATCTGCCCGAGGGCGAAGCGCACCACCCCTGCGATGCCACCCTCAAGGCCGGCCGAGGGGACCGCCTCAAATTCAAGCTGCGGATACTTTTCCGCCAACCGCGCATCCACCTGCTTGCGGCTGATCAGGAGACGGACCGTGTGCCCGCGCCGCTGCAATTCCTCCGCGAGCGCGATCCCAGGCGCGAGGTGCCCACCCGTCCCGCCGCAGGAAATCAGGAAGCGGCTCATGCCGTCACCTCCTCAAGTCCGCGCGACGAAAGACCGGCCCCGGGCTTGCCCCAAGAACGCTGGGTATTCACCAGGATGCCGAGGATCATTCCCATGAGCACGAGATTGGAAAGGCCCGCACTGATGAAGGGCAGCGACATGCCCTTCGTCGGCAGGATTCCGGTCACCACCCCAAGGTTGATCACCGCCTGCAGCAGCATCAGCAACAGGCATCCGGCCACGAGCAGGTAATGGAAAAGATTCGGCGCGCGCCGGAGATGCACGAGGCCCGCGATGAACATGATCAGGAAAATGACCACCACGCCGAGCGTGAACCAAAGCCCCAGTTCCTCCCCCACCACCGCGAAGACAAAGTCCGTGTGCGCCTCGGGGAGGAAGTTCATCTGCTGCCGCCCCTGCCCGAGCCCGGCTCCTTCCGTACCACCCACCGCGAACGCCGCGAGCGATTGGTAGAGCTGGTAGGTGCCGCCCTGCTTGTTGCCCTCCACGTCCAAGAAGGCGGTGAAGCGCCGGAGTCGATTCGGGTTGTGAATCACCAACACGGCGAAGGCCACCACCGCCGCGAGGACGGCCGGCAGGATGTACCGCCACCGTGCCCCCGCCAGGAACATCAGGCTCACCCCCACCGCGAAGGTCAGGGCCGCCGTTCCGAAGTCGGGCTCCAAGACGATCAACGCCGCGAAGCCGACGATGATCAGCAAGGGCTGCGCGAAGCCGCGCCAGAGGTCGGCCAGCCTCGTCTGATTCGCCGCAAGGTAATGGGCGACGCAAAACACCATCGCCAGCTTGCCCAGTTCGGACACCTGGAAACGCAGGCCGCCGAAGCCGAGCCAGCGTCGGCTGCCCTTCACGGAAATGCCGAGGCCCGGGATCAGCACCAAGACGAGCATCAGCGCTGCCACACCACCCACCACCCAGATGTACCGCCGCGCCAGTTCGAGATCGACGCGGCTCACCACCCAGCCGACCACCGTCGCCAGACCCACGCCGATGAGTTGCTTCGAGACGTAGAACAACGGGCCCTGCTTGAACGACGCACTCGCACTGAAAAGAATCGTGATTCCAAGGAAGGTCAGTGCGACCGCGCAGACGACGATCACCGCCACCGGGCTCAGGCTGAGCCGCGGTCGCACGGAATCGGTCGTCACTGCGGAATGGGTCATCGCCAGAAGCGGGGACGCGGGGTTACGAAAAGCGTTTCGGTTCGATCCAAGGTGGGCTCACCCGGCTCACGCCGCCGCATCACCGCTCTTGGGCGTCTCCTCGACGCGGATGACCGGGACCTCGGGCGCCGGGCTCAGCGGCGATTCGTTCTCCGGCGTCACGACCGGGAGAAACGGGCTGGCCGCCTCGGGCGTCGCCGCCGGTGCCACCGCCGCAGGAGCCGCGGCCGGAGCCGCCGCGTCGGCCTTCTTTCCGGGAATCACGAGTTCCTGGCCCGGTCGGATCTTCGAGGGATCCGCGATGTTGTTCGCCGTTGCCAGCGCACCGACGGAGATGCCGTACCGTTTGCGAATCGAATCGAGGCTCTCGCCCGACTTCACGATGTGCACCAAGGCACCGTTCGCATTCGTGATCGCGGCCGCCGGGGCCGCGGGTCTCGCCGAGCCGGCCTCCGGCAGGGCCGCGCCGGGCTCCGGCACCACCAACCGCTGGCCCACCCGCACGATGTCGGACTTCAGATTATTCAGCCGCTTCAGCGTCGCAATCGTGGTCCCATGCTGCCGCGCGATGGTCCCAAGCGTGTCGCCCCCCTTCACGACATGCACGGTCGCATCATCACTCGCAGCCGCCGCTGCGGTCACCCCGCCCGCCGCCGCCGCGACCGGCTTCGCCGCGCTGATCATCAGCTTCTGGCCGATCTTCAGCGAGGCCGTCTGCGAGAGCTGATTGGCCGCCGCCACCTCGGCGACGGTCAGGTTGTAGCGCTTCGCCACCGTCCAAAGGCTGTCACCGCGCACCACCGTGTGCGTGCGGGCGGGGGTCACCCCGTCCACGGTCGCCGGCGCCACCGCCCCCGCTGCCGGCGTGCCGGGGCGGGTCGGACTGAAACGCACGGTCGCATCGACCGGCGCGGATGAACTCGGTACCTCCGGGGCCGCCGCCAGCGGCGAGGCCGACTCGGCGAGGGGCGCGGCCGCGAGGACCTCGGGGGACTCTGCGGCCGGAGCGGCCGCGATCGTGTCCGCCGGGGTCGGCGGTGTCTTGCGCGCCGGCGTGCGGCAGCCCGGCACCGCGAAGATCACGAGGAAGACCCCGAGATGGACCGCGAGCACGACGCCGAAGATGTGCAGGATTTTCATGGTCGAAAGGATGAACTCAAAGAGGGGAGGAAGCTATGCGAAAGGCGGGGGATTCAGCGTGCTGCGGACCCCTGCGCCGCCGCGTAAAGGATGCTTTCGCGCAGGCCGGACGCCCGCCACCAGGCCGCCGCGAGGAGGAAGGTTTCATGGGCCGGTTCAGTCTCGAACGGCGTGTGCCGGAGCAGGACATCGCCCGACGCATCGTCCGTCGCCACGCGCGAGTCCGGCGGCAGGGTCTGGCCCAGACGATCCGCCCAGCGCTGGACCGTCTCTCCGGCAAATACGTCCCCGCCGACCGCGCGTTCGAACATGCGCCAACCCGCCGCGAAGGCCGCCTCCATGGAACCATGCCGCGCGGCTTCCTCCTCGAGCAGATTCGTCCAGATCACCGCATCCGCCCGGAGGTGCCGCAGGGCCAGAGACTCACCCGCGTCCATCCGGCTCACGAGAATGGAGTCCGGCGCACCGCCGCGCCGCGCCGCCACCACGCCGGCCAATCCTCCATCCGCTCGCTCGGCACCGGTCACGTCCTTGCCGGCCAAGTGCAGCGCTTCGGTCAGCAAACGCACGAGCCGCGTCTTGCCGCGGGTACCGGTCACCACCAACAGGCGCCCACGCCACAGGAGCGGGGCGAGGTCATTCTCGCGCAGCACCATCCATCCGGACGGGCTCCCGGGATCCGCCATCTCAGGCTGCCCCTCGAGGTCCGCACCCGCCGCAATCACCGCAAGCCCCGGCGCTGGATCTCCCGCCGCCGCACCGAGTCGATCGTGCCGCCACACTTCGACTCCCAGTCCCCCGAGCAACGACGTCACGCCGGCTGCAGCAGGCTCCGATCCCACCACCACGACGGGGCGGGAAAGCAGCGAGGTCAGGAAGGGCGGAGGCTGGAGCATGGTCGATCAGCGGAGCTTCAGCGTTCCCAGGCCGATCAGGGCACAGAGGAGCGAAATGATCCAAAACCGGAGCACGACCTTCGTCTCCGGCCAGCCCTTCTTCTGGAAGTGATGGTGCAGCGGGGCCATGAGGAAGAAGCGTCGCCCCTCCCCGGTGGGACTGCCTCGTTTCGTCCACTTGAAGACACCCACCTGGATGATGACCGAAAGTGCCTCGGCGACGAAGACGCCTCCAACGATCGCGAGGGTCAGAGGCTGCTGCACCATGAAGGCGATCACGCCGATGAGTCCGCCGAGGGCGAGGGAACCGGTGTCGCCCATGAACACTTCGGCGGGATGCGAATTGAACCAGAGGAACGCCATGCCCGCACCGACGAGCGCGCCGCATACCACCGCCAACTCCCCCGTGCCCGGGACGTAACCGATTAGCAGGTACTCCGCGATCCGGGCGTTGCCCGCAGCATAAGCCATGATGCCATAGACCAACGCCACCGTGATGGTGCAGCCGATCGCGAGGCCATCAAGGCCGTCGGTCAGGTTGATCGCGTTCGAGAATCCGACGATCCACAGAAACATCAGGATGAAGAGAGCCACGATCGGGAGTCCGACCCACAGAGGGACTTTCAGGAAGGGGACCCAAAGCTCGCGAATCGGCCCGGCACTCACGGGATGCCACACCAGCGCCACCAGCGCCACGAGGGTCACCAGAGTCTGCCAAATGATCTTCTCCCGGGACGAGATGCCGGACCGGTTGCCCCGACGCACCTTCAGGTAGTCGTCGCGGAAGCCCACGGCCGTCAGCGAGGCATACACGCCGAGCGCCACCAGCACCCAGATGTTCGGCTCCGCCCAGAGGAGCGTGCTCACCGTCACCGCCGCGAAGATCATCAACCCACCCATCGTGGGGGTGTGCTTCTTGTCGAACCGCTGGGCGAGGTCACCCGTGCGATCATCATCATAGCTCGGTCCGAACTTCAGCCGTCGCAGCCACGCAATCAGCATCGGACCGATGACGAAGCCGATCACGATCGCGGTCATGGCGCCCAGCAGCGTGCGCAGCGTGATGAACCGCAGCAGGCGGAGGGGACCAAACAGGTCTTCGAATTCGGCGAGATAGCTCAGCATGGCGTCACGGTGCTCAGTGCCCGGCCTCCCCCAGCGCGCGCTCCAGCGCATGCCGACGGCTGCCCTTCACAAAAACTGATCCACGGAAGGCCGCGACCCGGCCGGTAAGGCTCGCCGCGTCCGACACGAGTTCGATCCGCTCCGGCGCCAGTCCGGCCTCACGCGCTCCGGCCCGCACGGCCTCACCCTGCCCTCCCACGAAGCAGCAGAGGTCACCCGCCCGCAGGGGCAAGCGACGTCCGAGCTCCCGGTGGTGATACTCCGCCTCGGTCCCGAGCTCCTCCATCGCCCCGAGCACGAAGAACCGTGGCTCCGCCTCCGGCGCGACGCGCACGAAGGCATCCAGCGCGTCGCCCATCGATGCGGGGTTGGCGTTGTAGCAATCCACGTAAACCAAGCGATCTCCCACGCGGCGCACTTCCGCCCGCAGGTCACCCGGACGCCAGACCGCCAACCGCTGCCGCAAGGAGTCGATCGGCAGCCCAAGGCGCAGCGCCACCACCAATGCGAGAGCGGCGTTCTGCGCCAAGCCCTCCGAGACCACACCCATCGTAAACGCGATGTCCGGCGCCGCCGACAGCCGGAGCTCCGTCGTCGCCGCACTCCGCGCCAAGCAGTACCGCGCCCGATCGGCCCCGAGCGGCTCGCGCAACGCCACCAGGTCCTCCACCCGCTCCACCTGCAGCGTCGGCACGGTCAAATCACGAAAGGCCGTGTACTCGAGGCACGAGGTCGGAAACACCGCCATCCGCGCGGCCCGCGGCAGCTCCGCCTTCTCGCGCGCCACTCCGGCCAGCGATCCCAGCGCCTCCAGGTGCGCCGGTCCCACCATCGTAATCACCCCAATGTCCGGCTCAATCATCGCCGCCAGCGGCGGCATGTCCCCGGGGACGCTGATGCCCGCTTCGATCACCGCATACGCATGGTCCTGCGGATCGAGCCGCAGCAGCGTCAGCGGCACGCCCAGATGGTTGTTCAGGTTGCCCCGCGTGGCGAGCACGCGCGGTTCGCCACCGAGCAGCTCCGCCAGCAGGTTCTTCGTCGAGGTCTTCCCCGCACTGCCCGAAATCCCGATCACCGGCCCGCGGAATCGGCGGCGATGCTCGCGCGCCGCGGCCTGCAGGGCCAGCAGGGGATCGGCGACGACCAACTGCGGCAGCGACTCCGCCGGATCCGCCTGCGCCACGAGAGCGGCCGACGCCCCCTTCGCCCGCGCTTCACCGAGGAAGGCATGGCCGTCCCGGCGCTCCGTCCGCAACGCGACGAAAACGTCGCCCGGCTGCAAAGCCCGGGTGTCCTGAGTGAAGCCGGTCAAACCGTGCTCCGGCCTCCGCGTCCACGCACCGCCGGTCGCCCGGGCAAGAAATTCAGGGCTGAAGGTAGGCATGCTCCGCGTCAGCCTCCCACCCGCGTCCCGCGCATCGCCAACAGGGTCCGCGCGACCCGGCGGTCATCGAAGGGCACGATGGTATCCGCCATCTCCTGGTAGCCGTCATGCCCGCGCCCGGCGATCAGCACCGCATCGGCCGGACCAGCCATGTCGAGCGCGAGCGCAATCGCGCGGCGGCGATCCTCAATCCACGCGACGCGCGCCGGCTCGGTGACGCCGCGTTCGAGGTCGGCAAAGACTCGTCCGACGCCTTCCGTGCGCGGATTGTCGGCGGTCGCGATCACGAAGTCCGCCCCGCGCTGGGCCGCGGCCAGCAGTGCCGCGCGCCCTGAACGCTCCCGGTCGCCGGCCGCCCCGACCACCACGATGACGCGTCCGGACGTTCCGGCGCGCATCGTCGCCAGCGCCGCCGCCAAGGGACCAGCCGCGTTCGCCGCATCCACCACGACGTGGAAACGCTGCCCCGCCTGGACCGGCTCCATCCGACCCGGTACCGCCGTCAGACCCGGGATCGCCGCCACCGCCTCCGCCGGATCGCGGCCGAGCGCCCAGAGGGTCGCCACCGCCGCGAGGAGATTGCTGACGTTGGGCCGACCGATCAGCGGCGACGACACCCACGCGCGCCCGCTGGGC
>CAIOYO010000216.1 GCA_903862595.1 uncultured Opitutaceae bacterium
AGAAATTTTTTACACACGCGGCGATAACAAGGGACAGGACCCCTATTTAATAATTATCAAATAAAACCTAATTTAGCAAGAACATTTCCCAAATTATCATTCGACCCCCCCGGCTCGGGATCTTAATAAAAATCACCTTCTACTCCGACGTGGCCCGAGGCTCAAAAACCGTTTCTCAAACTCAACTTGCTGAGGAGCTAGGGATATCCCAGGCCTTGGTCTCGTTGATCTTGAACGGTCGCCGTCACGGCATCAATCCGGCCACCTACGCCCGCGTTTGGGATCATGCGCTTCGGCGGGGTTATCACCCTAAGGGAATGCGGGTGGATTCCAAGACCCCCTCCCTGCTTGCTCGACAGGTCGCGGTCATACTTGGCCACTCGCTGCGACTCCACACCCTTGGGCACCACCTTGCCCAGGTGCTGGAGGGCCTGCACGCCGAGTTGCTGCGCGATGGCCTGACGGTGACGTACCTCGGCCCCGATGATGCGCTGGGGGACGGGAAGCTGGAGCAGTTGCTGCCGGACGTGGGCGCCGGTTTCCGGGGCATCGCCACGCTGGGTCCGATTTCGCGGGGCCGCCTCACGTCCCTGCGCCGCAAGGAGACCCCCGTTGTCAGTCTCTGCGCGTCCTTTCCGGACCTTTGCCATTCCGTCTTGGGAGACGAGATCGAGGCCCTGCGCCATGCGGTCAAACACCTCCACCTCAACGGCCATCGTCGCATCGGGTGGATCGGGCACCGCCGCAACGGCGAGCACGACGATGCGCTGCTGGAACCGCTGCGCGCGGAACTGCACGCCAATGGGCTCGCCCTCGATTCACGCTACGTGGCGATTCAGCCGCACGACGACCGCGCGGCCGGCGCGGAGGCCATCTTTACGCTGGTCGACCATCAGCGTCGGCGCGATTTTCCGACCGCCTTCGTCTGCCGCAACTGTCTCATGGCCTCCGGAGCCGTGACCGCCTTGAAGCGCGAACGCTGGTCCGTCCCAGCCGACATCTCCGTCGTCGGCGCCGACCACCCGGGATCCAACGGCAACGGCGCGAGCCACATCACCGGCGCCGGACCAGACCCCCTCCGGGTCGGAGCCACCGCCGCCCAGTTGCTCGTCAACCCGCTGCGGAAGCCAGAACCCGGCCCATCCGCGAACGGGCAAGGGCGGCTCAAGGACGATCTGGTCTCCGGCAATGGACACGTCAAAGCCGACCCGGCCGCAAACGGTCGATCGGAGTACGTCGACGTCCTCGTCCCGGCGGAATTGGTCGTCGGCTCCTCCAGCGGACCCGCCCCGCTCTAGCGCGGGGCAGGCAAGTGGAGTAAAGCGGCGCGGCCGTTCGCCGCGCGCGATCACTCCTTCGGCACCACGCGCAGGATGCCACGCATCAGCGTGGAATGGCCCGGGAAGCTGCAGATGTACTCATAGTCCCCCGGCTGCATCGGCGCCTCGAAGAAGATCCGATCCGTCGCCCCGGGCTCCAGCACCGCCGTGTGCACGATGACGTCATCCGAAGCCGGGACGTAGCTGCGTTCCGCGGCTTCGACGCCGAGCTTGAGCGCCGCCTCACCGACCGCGTTGCCGCGGCCGGGCGCGCAGAGCACGAAGTTGTGCAGCATGTCGTCGTCGTTGCGGAACACGAGGAGCACCTTCTCGCCGGCCTTCGCGGTGAGTCGTTCCTGGTCGAACTTCAACCCGGGCCGGGTGCTGAGGAGGATCTGGCGCTCACCTTCCCACACTTTCCACCCCGGACCCGGCCGGGTTGGGCGCTTCGGGCTCGGGGCATTCGCGGTGGCCGGCACCGCCGCCACGCACCACTCCGCCTGCTTCGGCTCCGGCGGGATGATGCGCGGTCCTTCCGGGATGCGGTTCAGGGTGTAGTAAACCGTGGGATGCAGAAGGGCGTCACCCCCGCCCACCGCCCGGATGCCCGGGAGCTTGAGTTCATGAATGTACCCTTCGCGGAGGCAGTGCGCCGCAATCCGCACGGAGAGGCCATCCGCCGCCACCTCCACCCGCTGAATCGGGCACGCCATGCGGTCGATCGGCGGGCTGCCATATGCGCCGTTGTACTTGTAGGTGAAGCCGGCCAAGACGTAGCTCGACGCCTGCGCCGCCGTCTCGCGGTCCACTGGTTGGGTGAACTGGATCCGGAATCCATCCGGCTGCGCCGTCACTTCCTGCACGTCAAAGGGCAGGTGTCCGGTCCACTCGAGGCGCTCCAAGCCGTACTGCTTGGGTCCAACCGATCCCCAGCCACGCGCCGTCTCACCCGCAAAAACGATTCCCCGCTCGCCTTGCTGGACGCGGAGGATGCCCGACTCAAAGCCTTCGCGAAACGAATACGCCGCGCCCTGCCACACCCCACGGACTTGCTCCAGGGTCATGCGCAGGATCTTGCTCTGCCCTTGGTCGCTCACGAAGAGGTGGCCCGCATACGGACCGAACGCCCCGCCGCTGAGGTCCTCAAAGATGCCCGCATTGGAAATCCC
>CAIOYO010000217.1 GCA_903862595.1 uncultured Opitutaceae bacterium
AGCTTCTTGGGAGCGGGTTCGCCCCCCAGATCGGAGCTGCTTTTCTTGGCCATGCGGAACAGTAAACCGGGAATCGGGACGGAAATCGCGTCAAAAATGCAGGCCAGACTTTTGTCCGGGGCGCTTTTCTGCGTTCTCGTTCGCGCCGTTCGCCGATCACTTGCCGTGCGTTCGGCGCCTCCTCGCGCCCGGCCGCTTTCGCCGCACGACCGCGCGCCTCTCCGCCGCCGTTCGTTCGCCGCTTGCACCGCACTCAGATTCACCGTCCATTCCCTGTTTTCGCGTCCGCGCCGTTCCCGTGTCCCCCTCGCCCACTCCGTCCCTCGTGACTCAGCGCGCTGCCTTCCAAGCGGCGCTGCTCGACTGGTACCGCCGGCACCAGCGCGACCTCCCGTGGCGGCGGCGGCCGAGCGTGTACGGGACGGTCGTGAGCGAATTCATGCTGCAGCAGACGCAGGTGAAGACCGTGCTCCCCTACTTCGCGCGCTGGCTGGAGACGCTGCCGGACTTCCAAACGCTGGCCGCCGCACCGGAGGCGCAGGTGCTGAAACTCTGGGAAGGACTCGGCTACTACTCGCGCGCGCGCAACCTCCACCGCCTCGCCCAGGCAATCGCGGCGATGCCCGCGCCTCCGCGCGATGCCGCGGCCTGGCGGGAATTGCCCGGCGTCGGACCGTACACCTCGGCGGCGATCACCAGCATCGCCTTCGGCACGCCGGCCGCATGCGTCGACGGGAACGTGGTCCGCATCCTCGCGCGCCTGACCGCGGACGCGACGCCGTTCCGCGACAGCGCGAGCGCGGCGAAGGTCTTCACTCCACTAGCCGAGGCCCTCCTCACGCCGGACGCGCCCGGCGACCACAATCAGGCGATGATGGAACTCGGCGCGACCGTCTGCCATCGCCAGAAACCCCTCTGCCTGACCTGCCCGGTGCGCGGCTTCTGTCGGGCCGCGGCGGCCGGGAATCCGGAATCCTACCCGCGCCTCGCGCCCAAGGTGATTGAGAAGAAGGAAATCACGCGCGTGTGGTGCGTGCGCGACGGTGCCCTCCTCCTCCACCGCACGTCGGCAGCGTCGCGGCGACTCGCGAACGTGCACGAACTCCCGGCTGCGGAGCACGTGGCGCTCGGGAGCGACGCCGTGCGCGGCGCCCCCTGTCTCGCCACGCGCCGCCGCGGCATCACCCGCTACGCCATCACCGAGACGATTCATGCCGTGACGCTCTCGCGCGGAATCGCCGCCACGCGGCCGGCGGATGCGGAGACCACCGGTGAACTTGTCTGGGTCGCGTTGGATGCCCTCGAGACCGTCCTCCTCTCCGGCCCGCACCGCCGCTGGGTGAACGAACTCCTCCGCGCCGGCCACGGGCGGACGGAGGGTTGACCGTCGACACCGCTCGGCCGCGTGCTAGACAGGTCCCTGTCGCGCCGACCGCCGCCTCAGCCCTGCCTCAGCCCTGCCTCGCCCCTGCCTCGATCGCCCGGCCGACGCCTTACCCCCCACGACCATGCGCTCGCTCGTCCTCACCTTTGCCCTGATCGTCCTCAGTCCCCTCAGCGCCACTGCGGCTCCTTCCGCACCGTCCGCCGCGGACCGCGCATCGATTCATCCCGTCCTTCGCCTCCTCCCGCGCGAGCCAGCCGCGTCGGCGGGGCGCACCGCATTCGTCGACGTGAACGTCCTCCCGATGGACGCCGAGCGCGTGCTGATGCGACAGACCGTGTTGGTCGAGGGCGACCGCATCACCGCGATCGGCCCCGTCGCCGACCTCGCGATCCCGGCGGACGCGCGGCGGATCGACGGTGCGGGTCGATTCCTCCTTCCCGGCCTCGGGGAAATGCATGGCCACAACCCGCCGGTCGGATCGACCACGGAGTACGTGCAGCGCATCTACTTCCTCTTTCTCTCGAACGGCGTGACCACCGTGCGCGGCATGCTCGGTTGGCCCGGACAGCTGGAACTCCGCCAGCAAGTGCGCGACGGTCGGCTCCTCGGACCCACGCTTCTCCTCGCCGGGCCCAGCTTCAGCGGCGCGTCCGTCGCCTCGCCGCAGGCGGCCACCCTCCGCGTCGAGGAGCAGAAACGCGAAGGCTGGGATCTCCTCAAAGTGCACCCCGGCGTGAAGCGCGAAGTCTACGACGCGATGGCGCATGCCGCGGACCGACTCGGCATCCGCTTCTCCGGGCACATCCCCTTGGAGGTCGGCCTCGACTACGCGATTGAGCGGCGGCAGGAGACGGTGGACCACCTCGACGGCTACATTGAACTGCTTGGCGGCGACCGAGGACCGCTCGACCCCGCGGGGCTCGCGGCGATCGTGCAGCGCACGCGCGAGACGAACACCTGGGTGGTGCCAACGATGGCCCTCTGGGAAACGATCATCGGCGCGGCGGACCTCCCGAGCATGCTCGCCTACCCCGAACTCCGCTACCTGCCGACGATCGAGATCGAACGCTGGCGGGCCTCCTACGAACGACGCCTGGCCGACCCGAAGTTCGACCGCGCCCGGGCCCAGCGGATCGCCGAGAACCGCGTGGTCCTCCTCAAGGCGCTCGCGGATGGCGGCGCCCGCATCCTCTTCGGCACCGATGCGCCCCAGCAATTCAGCGTCCCGGGATTCTCCATCCACCGGGAATTCCCGCTCATGCTCGCGGCCGGGATGTCGCGGTATGACATCCTCCGGTCCGCGACGCGGACCGTGGGCGAGCACCTCGCGGAGACGGACCGCTTCGGCGTGATCGCGCCCGGGGCGAGGGCCGACCTCGTGCTCGTGCGGGCCAACCCTCTCGCCAACCTCGCGCACCTGCGCGAACCGGCCGGCGTGATGGTCCGCGGACGCTGGCTCGCGGGCGACGACATCGCGCAGGTGCTAGCCGCCTACGCGGAGCGGCGCGACTAGCGAGCGTGCTTGGTGCGAGGGCCGGAACGATTTCCCTTCCGTTTGCCCGTGGTTCGTGGG
>CAIOYO010000218.1 GCA_903862595.1 uncultured Opitutaceae bacterium
CATGGAGCGCGTGATCGCGTCGTTTCTCGCAGGCATCGGTGCCGGCCTCGTCGGCCTGCCGGGCGTGCTCGCAGCCGAGCGCGCGACCCCGAGCTACCTCCCAGCGCAGGATGGCACGGTCCGCCTCGAGCGCTTCGAGGTTTCGGCGTCACGCGAGTCGTCTGGCATCTACCGGGTCGAGCACGCCCAGGCCGCCACCAAGACGGATACGCCGTTGGTCAACGTGCCCCAAGCCATCTCCGTGGTCACGCGGGACCTGATCGATGATCAGTCGATGCAGAGTCTGAGCGATGTCGCGCGCCACATCCCGGGCGCCGGGGTCGCACAGGGTGAGGGCAATCGCGATGCCCTGGTGTTCCGTGGCAACTCGACCACCGCTGATTACTTCGTGGATGGGGTGCGCGACGATGTTCAATACTACCGGGATCTCTACAATGTCGACCGGGTCGAGGTGTTGAAGGGACCCAACGCCCTGATGTTCGGCCGGGGTGGCGTCGGGGGCGTGCTGAATCGGGTGACGCGCGTGGCCCGCGGTGGTGCCACTCGGGAGTTCACGGTGCAGGCGGGGTCCTGGGGCGGCCTCCGCGGGACGTTCGATCTGGGACGCGGTCTTTCCGATGGCGGCGGATTCCGTCTCACGGGCGTGCAGGAGGATTCGGAGAGTTTTCGCGCGGGCGTGAGTCTGCGTCGCTGGGGCGTCAATCCGACTTTCCGCAAGGCGCTGGGGGCCCGCACCGTTCTGCTCGGTGGGTTCGAGCATTTTCGCGATCAACGCGTCGCGGATCGCGGGGTGAGTTCGTTCGGTGGGCGACCGCTGACGACCGCACCGGAGGTTTTCTTCGGCGATCCGACCCGGAGCCCGGTCGATGCGCGGGTGAACACCGCCTTCGGTACCGTCGAGCACGACTTTGGCCGAGGCTTGCTGCTTCGCAGTCACACGCGGGTCGCGGACTACGACAAGTTCTATCAAAACGTCTACCCCGGAGCGACGAATGCGGCCGGCACCGAGGTCTCATTGTCTGCCTACAATCAGGCCACGCAGCGCGAGAATGTGTTTCACCAGACCGACGTGGTGCTGCCGAACGAATGGTGCGGCGGGGCGCATCTGTTGGTCGCTGGGATCGAACTTTCCCGGCAGGACACCGACAATCGGCGGCAGACGGGCTATTTCACGTCGGCGGGGGAAAACGTCACGTCCGTGCGCGCGCCGGTGAGTGCGCCCACGATCTCGCTTCCGCTGGCGTTCCGCTTCGCGCCGTCGGACGCCAATCTCGAGAGCGAGGTCAAGTCCGTCGCCGTCTACGCCCAGGATCAGGCGCATCTCTCCGGACCGTGGCACGCGCTGGCGGGGGTGCGGATCGAGCGTCTCGCCGTGACGCTCCGTGATCGGCGCGGGGTGGGTACGTTGCTGCAGACCCGGGACTCGTTGGTCGCGCCTCGTGCGGGCTTGATCTACAAGCCGACTGAGGCCGCGGCCGTCTACCTCAGCCACAGCTTGGCGCACGCGCCGCGGGCCGGCGAGCAGTTGGCGTCGCTCACGCTGACGAATCAGGCGCTCAAGCCCGAGGTCTTCCGCAATTACGAGTTCGGGGCGAAGTGGGACGTGCGGCCGGATCTTGCGCTCTCCGGCGCGGTCTACCGTCTCGATCGTAGCCGCGTCGTCGTGCCGGATCCGTTGGATGCGACGCGGTCGCTCCTCGTCGATGGTCAACGCTCGTCGGGGCTCGAGCTCGGTTTGGTCGGGCGCCTCTCCGACCGCTGGAGCGTATCGGCCGGCTATGGATTGCAGGAGGGAAAACTGAGCGCCACCCAGTCCTCCGCCGCCCAGTCGGGCGCCCGGCTCGCCCAGCTGCCCCGGCACACGGCGTCAGCGTGGACGCGCTGGGATCCGAGTCGCCGCGTGGGACTCGGGGTGGGGATGGTGTATCGCGGCGACTTTTTCACGTCCACGGACAATCTGGTCACGGTGCCGAGTTTCGTGCGCTTCGACGGCGCGGTTTACTGGGCGATCCGTCGTGAGTTGCGGTTGCAGCTCAACGTCGAGAATCTGCTCGATCGCGCCTACTTCGCGTCCGCGCACAACAATGCGAACATTCTTCCGGGTTCGCCGCGCGCGTGGCGCCTCGGGCTGACCGCGCGCTGGTAAGCACCAGGCGGCCAGCTGGCCGCCATGGTCCGCGACGAGCGCCGG
>CAIOYO010000219.1 GCA_903862595.1 uncultured Opitutaceae bacterium
ATCACGGAGCGCGCGTACGCCCCGAGGAACTGCCCGAGGTCCGTGCGGAAGGGCTCCGCACCACCCCGGCAGGCGGCGAGTTGGTCGATGGAAACCGAGTTCATGGAATGAGTTCCTAGGTTCACACGTGATTCCATCCGTCCGCGATCGCCTGCTTGAACTCGCCCCAGTGATCGTAGATGTCCTTGGCGGCGTACGTCACCGTGGCCGCGAATATGCCGAGCACGATGCCGCTCAGCGTGAAGGGTTCGCCACCGCCCAGCGTGGCGACCGATTCGGTTTCTGTCAGGGTCTTCATGGATCGTCTGTCCTTTTCTCGTTGCAGTGCTGTCCTTGCCCCGAGCAACACCTTCCGTTCAGCGTGAACCGAAGGCTGCCGGGGCGCGGTCATGCCACCAGCCCACCGATTGCCCTATTCAGGGCGACGGAAGGCGCGGAGCTCGACCACGGGTCGAAGGAGGACGACGGGTGTGACTCGGCCCAGCGCGGAGTTACCCCTAGTGGAGGGAGCGCCCGCCCCGGCGGGGCCACTCGATCTCGTTGGTCCGAAGCAGATTGGGATTTGCCCCGCCGATCCACGTCGCCCACGCTGCCGCGATCATGGGCGCACACGCATCGGTTCCCGTCCCGTCCGGAGTCCAAGGTGATTCCCGGGGCATGTTCGGTCATCCCCAAGGCCTCGGCACGCTCTTCCTCGCCGAGATGTGGGAACGCTTCAGCTACTACGGCATGCGCGCCCTGCTGATGCTGTTCATGGTGACGTCGGCCGCGGAGGGCGGCTTGGGCTACGACACGAAGGAGGCGGCCGCGGTCTACGGGACGTACACGATGAGCGTGTACCTGCTCTCGATTCTGGGAGGATTCATCGCGGATAACTTCATCGGCTCTCGCCGCGCCGTGCTGGTGGGCGGCATCATCATTGCCTGCGGTCACTTCGCCATGGCGATGAACTCGCTCACGAGTTTTTACGCAGGCCTGGTACTGATCGCGCTGGGAACGGGCCTGCTCAAGCCGAACATTTCCACGATGGTGGGTAGCCTTTACGCACCGGACGACGAGCGCCGCGATGCCGGGTTCTCGATCTTCTATATGGGGATCAACCTCGGCGCCTTTCTCGCCCCGCTCGTCACGGGCTACCTCGCGCAGAGTCCGTCCTGGAAGGTGCAGTTGGTGAACATGGGCTTCAACCCGTTGCACAGCTGGCACTGGGGCTTCGCTGCCGCCGGTGTGGGCATGACGTTCGGGTTGCTCGTCTACGTCCTGAAGGGCGCCCGCCTCGCGCACGTGGGTAATCCTCCACCGAAGATCGAGGGCGTGCGTCGTCCTTGGGCTCGGCTGCTCGGGGTGGCCCTCGGATCCGCCGCCCTGATCGCGGCGATGAAGGCGAGCGATGAGTATCCAGCCTTGGTCTACGGTTTGTTCGGTCTGCAGATCGCCGCCGTGCTGTTCTTTGCGTTCCGGCGCGATGCCGACAGCAAGCGGATCGCCGCCATCCTCGTCTTCTTCATCGCCGCGGAAATCTTCTGGGCGCTCTTCGAGCAAACGGGTTCCACGATCGCGCTCTTCGCTGACCAACTCACCCGCAACGAAGTACTCGGCGCACCGTTCCCGTCCGCCTGGTGGCAGTCGGTAAACTCCATCTGGGTCATCCTGCTCGCACCGGTCTTCGCTTTTCTCTGGATCCGCTTGGGACACCGGCAGCCGTCCAGCCCGATGAAGTTCGTCCTTGGACTGCTCTGCGTCGGACTGTCGTTTTTGTGGATGGTGCCAGCCGCGAAGCTGACCGCCGAAGGCAAGGTGGGCCCAGGGTGGCTGGTCGGATTGTTCTTCCTCCAGACCGTGGGCGAGATGCTCCTGAGCCCGGTCGGCCTCTCGACCATGACGAAGCTGGCTCCGGCCCGCCTCGTGGGATTGGTGATGGGCATCTGGTTCCTCGCTGCGGCCCTGGGCAACAAGCTTGCCGGCGTTCTCGCGAGCGGCTTTTCACCGGCAAATCCCGACGACCTCGCCAGCTTCTTCCTCCATCAGGCCTTGTGGGTCGGTGCCGCCACCGTCGCTCTGCTTGCGCTCGTCCCGTGGGTGCGCCGCTTGATGGGCGGGGTTCGCTGAGCCAGCCTCCGTCCGCCCACCGCGCCGCCGCTCCACTCGTCCACCCTTCCGCCCCTCCGGCCGTCCTGCGGCTCCCGCGACCGTCATGCCCGTCCACGCCTGCTTCACCACGTACATCTACGACGAACCGCTCCTTCCCTCCGGAAAGGGGCGCTTCAACGCCGATCTCCACGAGGAGTGCCTGCAACTGCGCGACTTCGATGCCGCGGGACAACGCTGGTCCGCCCAGAACTACCCAGGCGGCTACACGAGCTATGCCTCGATGAACCGGCTGCACGGCTTTTCCAGCACGTTCGCACTCCTCGAACGACGCCTGACACGGCACGTGCGCGCCTACGCCAAGTCGCTCGACATGGATCTCCGCGGTCGCTCCATCGCGATGACGGACTGCTGGGTGAACATCATGCCGCCGACTGCGGCGCACTCGATGCACCTGCATCCGCTTTCCTTCATCAGCGGCACGTATTACGTGGCCACCCCGGAAGGTTGCCCGGGGCTGAAGTTCGAGGACCCGCGCCTCTCCAGCCTGATGGCGGCACCGCCGAAACTCCCGACGGCCCGGCCCGCTAACCGCACTCACCTCACCTGCCCCGCTCGCGCGGGGCATGTGCTGCTCTTCGAAAGCTGGCTCCGTCACGAGGTCGCTCAGAACCGCGCGGACGCCGAGCGCATCAGCATCAGCTTCAACTACGCCTGGGCCTGAGCCCGTCGCGGGCGCAGGGAAACTAGACCCAAGCGAGAATTGCCGCGAGGGTCAGCGCCGAGAGCAGCGTGCTGATCACGATCGTTCCAGCCGCGATGGCCTGATCCCCACCGAGTTCGCGCACCATGGTGTACGAAATGCCCGCCGTGGGGCACGCCAGCAGCACCACCACCACCCGCGTCGTTCCAGGGTCGAGCTGCGCAAGACGCGCCAGTCCGAGACCGATGAGAGGAGAGACGATGCTCTTGAAGCACGCCGCCAGCACGGCCCGCCGCACATTTCCCTGCAGGGGCGTCGCGACCAGCGCCGACCCAATCGACAGCAGCGCGAGGGGAACCGCCATCTTGGCGATCTGACCCAGCGCCAGTTCAAGCGGAAGCGACAGCCGCAGATCCAGCAGGTACACGGCACCACCGAGCACGCACGCGAGGATGATCGGGTTTCGGATGAGCTCGCGCAGCATCAGGCGCACCCCCGAGCCATCCACCGGTGCCCGACTCGCCAAGAGGAGAATCACCGACATGCCGTTGTAGACCACGAGGAGCGGCCCAAGTGCGAGGATCGCCGCCGTACGAGGCACATCCGGCAGTGTCAGCAACAGCGGCAGACCGACAAAGGTCAGGTTGCCGCGGAACGCCGCCTGCACCCACGTGCCCACGGCCGATCCTTCCACGCCGATCAAGCGCGCCACGATCCAGGCGAGCGCGATCCCCACCAACGTCGCTCCCATCAAAACCCCCAGCACGCCCGCCACCTCCGTCTCGGCACGGGACGCCGTCGCGAGGCTGTGCAGCACCAGCACCGGAAGCGCGACCCAGTACGTGAGCCGATTGGCGCCGTGGACGAAGCCCGAGCCGAAGAAACGACGCCACTCCAGGAACGCACCAAGCGCAATCACGAGCAGGATCGGAGCGAGAACCGAGAGTAACGCCATCGCCCGCATCTTTGCGCCCACGCCCTACTCCGTCGATGCGGAATCCAAGCGTCCCTCAGGCGCGCCAGTCGCCCTCGCGGTAAAACAGGTGACCACCCAGCCGTCGACGCCACAAGGCGTAAGGCACCCACGCGAGACCATACACTCGCTCATCCTTCCGGCCCGGCACAAGGCGACCCCATCCGCTCCCCGACTCATCCCGCCAGAACCGCAGCTGCTGCTCCCACCAGTTGCGCCCGCAATAGCCAAGGTGGCGCAACTGCAGGCGCCGGATCTCCGCAAACACCTTCGCCCGCGCACGCGTGGACTTGGTCTCCGGATGCTCCCGCGACTCCGCCAACGGCGCATCCAGGTGCAGGAACCGCGCCCCACCCAACGCCAGCCGCATCCAAAACTCATAGTCAAAGGTCGTGTCGAACTCCGGCGAAAACCATCCCCATCGTTCATGCACGCGACGGCGCCAGAAGGTCGCCGGCTGACACAGGAAACAGTGGTCAACGAGGTGCGAAACCGACCACGGGAGTGTCGGATAAGGCCGCGTCCGGCGCCCCGCCGCATCGATGAACCACGCCTGCCCGTAGATCACATCCACGTCCGGGTGACGCGCGAAGGCCTCCGCCACCGCCGCCAACGCGCCCGGGGCCAGCACGTCATCACTGTTGAGATAGCCGCAGAATTCTCCGTGAAGACCCTGCAGTCCCGCATTGATCGCACGCACCTGTCCCCCATCCGGCCCGCTGGTCCACCGGACCCGGTCGCCGTAACCGCGCAGCACCGCAATCGATTCATCCGTTGATCCTCCGTCCGCCACCGCGTAATCCACCTGTACGCCTCCTTGCGCAAGCACACTGTCCACGCAGGCGCGAAGGTATGCACCTTGGTTGAACGAGGG
>CAIOYO010000220.1 GCA_903862595.1 uncultured Opitutaceae bacterium
TGCAGCCGAGAAGATCGGTGGACTCGTGCCCTCGCTTGAAGTCCACCGCGACTGCTGCACCGAAACTCCGGAGAAGACCTACGAGATCGCCGAGCGCTTCCAGCGTGCCACCGGGCAGATGATCAAGATCAACTTCGACTTCTCGCACCTCTCGGTCGTCAAGCACCTCGGGCCGGCAAACTACGTCGCGCGCCTCCTTGACCACCCCGAGCTCGTTCAGAACTCCGATCAGTCGCACTGCCGGCCCTTCAACGGCCATCACTGCCAAGTGCCGGTTACGTTTCGCGGCCAACTGACGGACGAGGTCCGCTCCTATCTTCGGTTCGTCGACGCCCTCTTCACGATGTGGAAATCGGCGCCGAAGAATCGCGACCGCACGCTTTTTGTCTGCCCTGAGATGGGCCCCTATCACGAAGGCGGTGCCGGCTACAACATCACTGGCCTGCCCCCGGCGTGGGACGATGCGGTCGTGCTGCGCCGCGAACTCGCGAAGGCCTGGACGAAGGCGCGCCCGAAGTCGGCGCGGTGACCTAGGTCCCGCGCGGTGCCGCGCCTGCTGTTCTGCGGATGCGGCCCGGGTGCGAACGGGCACCGCAGGCCAACTCAGCGCAGCAGCGTGGTCCCGCCATCGAGGTCGTAGGACGAGCCGGTGATAAACCCGGCCTCGCTTGAGCAAAGGAACGCGGCGAGGGCCGCGACCTCGTCAGGCTGGCCCATGCGCCCGATCGGCTGGGCGGCGGCGAGCTTCGCGAACATCTCGGCCTCGCGGCCTGGGTAATTCTTCGCGAGAAAACCATCGACGAACGGCGTGTGCACCCGCGCCGGGCAGATGCAGTTGCAGCGGATCCCCCGCCCCACGTAGTCACGCGCCACGGAGAGCGTCATGCTCAGCACCGCGCCCTTCGTCATGCTATAGCCGAAGCGATCCGGCAGGCCGAGATGAGAGGCGATGGAAGCGAGATTGAGAATCACCCCGCCGCCCTGTGCGAGCAGACGCGGCACACCGAAGTGCAGCCCGTGGTAGACACCCTTGATGTTGACCGCGTAGAGCCGATCGAGATCGGCGGGAGCGGTGGACTCGACGGTGCCGATGTGCGCGATCCCGGCGTTGTTGACGAGGATATCGAGGCGCGGCAGCGCCTCGAAGACGGCCTGCATCGCGTCGGTCTGCGACACATCGCAGCCCACGGCGGAGGCTGCGCCCCCGGCGGCGCGGATGCCGACAGCCACCGTCTCGGCGGCCGCCAGCGACGCATCCACCACGTAGACGGTCGCTCCCTCGGCGGCGAAACGCTCGGCGATCGCGCGCCCGATGCCGGAACCGGCGCCGGTGACCAAAGCGTGAGCCTGTTGCAAACGGGAGGGAAACGGCTTCATGGGGAGACGAAATTTCATGCTTTGGTACAAGAAACCACAAACTGCGGCGAGAACAGAGTCGCACCGCCGAACCGGCCGCCGTTACCTCTCTCGCTGACCGCGATCTCCCCCGTTGACCTAGACCCGGCGAACGATGCACAACTTGGGAATTAGCCGGTGAGTCTCGGGTCACGGTCTCGTTCGCCGTTGCCTCGAATTCCTCTTCCCTGCATCGCCCCTTCCCTTTCTCTCCCCACCCATGTCGCAAACCACCTCTCCTCTCGCACTCCGCACCGTGCTCGTACCTGCCCAGCCCGAACCGGGCGAGCTCACGGCGGCGAATGAACTCGCCCGCCTGACGGGTGCCGCCCTCGGGGCGCCGGGAGCGACGGCCGGCGTGCGCGTTGGGCTCGCGAAACGCGGCCTGCCGGCCGGCCTCCCGGCCAAGGCGGCTGATGAGTCGGCGTGGATGTGGCTGCGCGTGACCGATCGCGGCGACGGTGAGATTTGCGCCACGCATGGCTCCTTCCTGTTTGCCGCCGTTCGGTTGCTTGCGGGCGGCACGACCCTGCTCGCGCGCGAGAAGCTCGCCGCCGGCGTCTGGCTCCCCGCGACCTTCGGCTGGCACCGCCCGCACTGGGATGCCTGCCTCACCCAGTACTGGCGCACGGCGCGCAAGTTTGACCCCGAGCAGTACGTCGCCGCCCTCGCGGAGTCCGGCTTCACCCACTGCGAAGTCAACGGCCTCCAAGCGCACATGCCGGTGGAGGACTTCGTTCCCTTCGAGTACTACCCGCAGTTCTACAGCTACTGCCCGGGCTTCAACCACTTCGTGGACACCGATCTGACCCGCGGCATGTGGCCGTCGATGTACCTCGATGCCAACGTCCAGAACCTCCGCAAGCTGGCGGACCTTGGCCGCAAGTACGGACTCAAGCCCGGCGTGTGCATGTTCGAGCCCCGGACCCTGCCGGAGCGCTTCTTCACGAAGTACCCCTCACTCCGCGGCGCGCGCGTCGATCATCCCTTCCGCTCGCGCCTCCCGCGCTACACGATGGCGCAGGATCACCCGATCGTGCAGCGGCACTTCCGCGAGGCGCTGCAGAAGCTCATGCACTACGTACCCGACCTCTCGTACATGTCGCTCTGGACGAACGACAGCGGCGCGGGCTTCGAGCACTCGGCCTCGCTCTACGTCGGGCGCAACGGCGGCCCCTACATGATCCGCGAATGGCGCAGCCACGACAAGGTGGCGCAGGCCTCCGGCCAGAGCATCGTGCGGTTCCTGCGCAACCTCCGCGAGGCGGCGGCGGGGATCAACCCGGACTTCGATGTCCTCCTCCGCATCGAGCCCTTCAAGGTCGAGCACGACCACATCAAGGCTGGCATGGGGCCGCACGTCGGCTGGGAGGCTCCCTCCCTGCTCGTCCGCGGCTACTCGGTTCCGTATTCACATCCGAAGTACCCGGAAAACCATGGCGTGGCCGGTACACTTTTCCACACCACGATGGACGCGGCGGAAAAGGAAGCCCTCGCGCAGTCCCGGGCGCAGGGCATCGAGCCGGTCCTGCACTACTCGGCCTCAAGCCCGTGGAACCATGAACCGCTGATGGGCGTGCCCTACCCGCGCATGCTGCACGCCAAGCTCAAGGCGGTACACGAGACCGGCGTCCGCCGGATCAGCGCCCTCGGCGGCCTCGCCAACCCGGCGCAGGCGCCCTACTGGCCGAATCCGGCGATTCTCCGTGCCGCGCAATTCTTCCCCGAGAAACCGGTCGATGCGGTGCTCTCGGACTTCGCGCAAACCCTCGTCGGCCCGGCCCATGCGTCGACCCTTGTTTCCGCATGGGACGCCTTCGAGGAAGCGCTGGGCGGACAGCCCCTCGTCTACCTCTACTGCGCATTCGGCTTCTGCTGGCAGCGCACCTGGGACCGGCCGTTCGTGCCGGACATTGAGGCCGTGCCGGCGGCAGAGCGCGAGTACTACGAACGCCACGGCTGCTTCCAGCACAACAACCCCGGCCTGAACGACCTCGGCAAGGACGTGCTCTTTGACCTCATCACCCGAGAGAGCGGCGCGAAGATGGCCGCAGACATGGATCGCGCCGTGCTCGTGCCGATGCGCGCGTTGATCGACCGACTCGGCGCGCTCATCCCCACCCTGCCGGCCAACGTGGCACCCGCCTTTGTCGATCTCCGGGACCGCGCTCGCGCCTACCTGCACTGGGCGACCAGCCTCCGCAACGTCTGCGCGTGGTGCGACTGCGTCTACAGCTACCTTGAGGCGAAGGACGACGCGACGCGGCAGACCAGCATGGAGCGCCTGCAGAAGGCGATCGACCTCGAACTGGAAAGCACGCGTGGCCTGATCGAACTCCTGGAAACCACCCGCAGCGAGGTTCTCGTCATGTCCGGCGTGGCGGAGACCACCTTCTTCTACGGCGAGAACCTCGTGGAGCACCTCCGGACGAAGATCCGGCTGACGACCCAGTACCGGAATCATCCCCCGCGGATCGACCGGAACATCTTCTGGCGTCCGATCCCCGGCACGCAGTGGCCGGCGGGCTGGAGTGCCGAGTCGCCCATGTAAGCGCCGCCGCCCGCCCGCGGTCGTAGACCGCGGGTCGGCGTGGCCCGACCGGGATCCCTCCGCGTCGCCTCGGCACGCCGCCCGGCGATCCCGCGCACCGCGCTTGGCTTCACCGCGCACCCGAGACGCGACGCGCGGACGCGTTCACTTCCCGCGCATGCCCCGGCGGTAATCGCTCGGCGTCAGGCCAGTCTGCAGCTTGAACGCCTTCGAGAAGTGGAACACGTCGCAGAAACCCAGCTCGTCGGCGATTTCCTTGAGCGAGTGCCCACCCTGATAGATCGCGGCGCACGCCCAGTCGATCCGCCGGCGCTTCTGGAAGCGACCGGGCGACTCGCCGGTGAGTTGGACGAAGCGCTTGCGGAAGTTCTCGTAGTTCATGCCCACGGCGCGGGCGACCACCTGCGGCGCGGGCCAGCCGGCGGCTTGGCGATCGCCGAGCAACTGCCGGCTCTTCTCCAACCACGCCTCTGCACTGCCTGGACCGCTCGCGTCGGACTCCGCAGCCGACATCTCGAGCAGCACCTCGAGCAAGCGCCCCATGGCGCGCAGCGGCGCGCCCGGACGATGGGCGGCCTCGGGCGAGACGATCTCCGCGAGACGCTGACGCCAATACTCCGGGGAGCCCAGCCGCCACACCGGACGCGCCGGGTCCAAGAGCCCCCGACTCCGGCACAAGTCGAAGACCGGACCGGAGAACACGAAATACACCTGCGACCACTCCGACCCACCCACCCCGCCGTACGCGTGGGCGATTTCGGGAAAGATCGCGATCACATCGCCCGGGACCAAGTCCCGCGCACCTCCCCGATCGTCGCGGTAATAGGCCCGACCCTCCACGACCAAGACCAGGGCAAATCGTCGCAAAATCCGCATCCGCGCCGGATCGATCCCAGCCTCGTTGCGCAGAAGGCCCGCCAACTCGATCTCCCCGAGGGGAGAGCGCAGCGGACTCTCCAGCCAAGCCTGAGTGCGCAACGAAGAGGACGACGGCATCGCTACCAAAATTTACATCATAACTCCCAGTTCAACCATTTAATGCGCGGCCGGGTCGGTGTACCTTAACGGCATCATGCTCCCCACGCTTGATCTCCCCCAGCTCCACTCGTACGGCCACGCGCTAGACATGTCCGAGGACAAGGTCGGGCTTCTGCGCGACTCTTCGGATGCCGCGGACGACGTCGAGGAATTGCGCCGCCGGGTGGCCGAGGACGGCTACCTGTACATGAAGGGCTACCTCGATCGCGATCAAGTCCTGCGCGCCCGCGCCAGCCTGACCTCGCGCCTAGCGGAGGCGGGAGTGCTCGACCCCGCGTTCCCCCATGAGGAAGGAATCTGCAAGCCCGGCTCTGGCTACGTCTTTAAACCCGAGATCACGAACGGCAATCCGGAGATCCAGAACCTGCTGTACTCCGGCCGTCTGGTCGAATTCTACACCCGCTTCTTCGGCGAGCCGATCCGTCATTACGACTACACCTGGCTCCGCGCGATCGGGCCCGGCAAAGGCACGAACCCGCACTGCGACCTCCCGTACATGGGCCGCGGCACGCATCGGCATATGACCTGCTGGCTGCCCTACGGCGACATCTCCTTTCAGCTCGGCGGGCTGATGATCCTCGAAGGTTCGCACAAGCGCATGGACCTTCTGGAGAACTACATTTACCGCGACGTCGATGCCTTCTGCGAGAACAAGCCCAAGGAGGCGGAGAACGCCAAGAAGGGCGCGTGGTCGTTCAGCGGCACCCTTTCGCATAACCCCCCGATCGTGCGCAACAAGTTCGGCGGGCGCTGGCTCACGACGGAGTTCGAGGCGGGCGACTTCCTGACCTTCGGCATGTTTGTGGTGCACGCGTCCCTCGACAACCGCAGCGAGAATCGCCTCCGGATTTCGAGCGACGCGCGTTTTCAGCGCGCGAGCGAGCCGATCGACGAGCGTTGGGTCGGGGTGAATCCGCCCGGCCACTCGACCGCCGGCAAGCGCGGCCGCATCTGCTGAGGCCCACCACAATGGTCGCCTCGCCCTCCTCGGCCTCCACCGCATCCGTTGGTTCCGGCCGTATGGCGGCCGTGCAGGACATGGCGCGCCTCCAGCGCGTCCTGTTCGAGCTGGAGCGCGAATTCCTGCGCACGGCGACCACGCTGATCTACCGGGTGGGCGAACCGGAGCTGAAGTACCTGCTCTGCCAGCACGTCTGGGAATCGGCCGGTCATGCCCGGTTCCTGCGCGAGCGTGGCCGTGAGATGGCTGGCTTCGGCGCGGGCGAAGACGTGCGGCCGGAGATCCGGCGCCTCTTCACCGAGGCGATCCTTCCCGAGAGCGCAGACGCCGCCCTCGCTGGATTCTACGGCGCGATCAAGCCAGCGCTCCTCGCCGCGTACCAGCACTACCTCAGTGCCACGCACCACCTTGCGGACTGGCCTTCGCGCAAACTGGTCGAGGAATTCATCGGCGACGAGGAACGGCACGCGCGCGAAGTCGCCCGCTTCCTGCCGGACACGCCGGCGACGCGCGAGTGGACGCAGCACCTCAATGCCATCATCACGGCAAGCGGCGGCCTCCTCGGCGAGCGCACCCGCATCCCGCTCGCCTCCGACTTCGCCTGGGTGAGCGACCGCCGCACGTACCGCCATCCCGAGACGTGCAACCGCGGTCGTTACCCGACCTGCTCGAGCGTCTTCGGCCACGATGCCGACGAGGTGCCGATCGTCCGTCCGTGGCTCCTCGATCCGGCGACCGATGCCCGCGTCATCCGAATCATGGTCTACGTCTGGCTCATGATGGAAATGGACGCGGTCGATTACCTCGCGACTGTCTTCCACGACACGCCGGGCGCCCCCTTCGACCTACATCACGACCTCGCGCGGCACCTTTGGGATGAGTCGCGGCACAGCGCGTTCGGATTCCGCCAACTGCCCAAGCTCGGCGTGGACCTCATGACGGTCGAACACTCCCTCGACCTCTACAACATCCTCGTGCAGATGCCGCCGCACGAACGGTACGCGATGATGACGATGGAGTTCGAGGCCGGCAGTTTCCCGACCAAGGCGGCGGTGATGGACCGCATCCGCGAGCTGAACGACTTTGAGGCCGACACCCTTCTGGCCTTCGACCGGAACGACGAGCAGAACCACGTCCGCTATGGCCACCGCTGGCTGCCCGAGATGATGTCGCTGTTCGGCGAAACGCGTCCCGTGGACGAATTCGTCAAGGCGACGCAGGCCCGCTTCAAGGAAGCCGCGGAACGCTTCGGTGGCCGGACACCGCACGGTTTGTCGGCTGAACGCCGACTGACCGGAAACAAGATCAAGGCACTCGTCGGCCTCGCTTAAAGCGAGAACCCTCCCCGCCCTAGTCACCCGTGGCCGCCGGAGTCGGCCGCAGGCCGTGTCGGCGGACACGTTTGTCCGTCCGACTTTCCGGACCCGCCCCGCGAAACGGGACCCCATGAGGCGTGGGCTCCCGTTTCCAGCCCGTCATGCATGGCGGGCTTTTTTGCGTCCAAGAAATGGCAAAAGGGCACTGAAAGCCGCTGTGCAATTTTCATTAATTTTCAGAATGATTCTTTCGAAACGGTCCTCATACTCGAACGAACTTTTTTCCCCGATGCCCCTCTTCCGCCTCCCCGCTGTCCTCCGTGTCGTGGTGCTTCTGATGACCCTTGCGCTCGGCTCGGCGGCGATGGCGGCATCGAGCGACGCGCGACCGGCATCGCTCACAACGCTCAA
>CAIOYO010000221.1 GCA_903862595.1 uncultured Opitutaceae bacterium
CGCTCCGGCGCGTCCTGGGCGAGCGGCTCGGCTGTGCGCCAGGCGCGGTGCCATTGATCTCTGGCCCGAACGGTAAGCCCGCTCTCGCGGCCGGCCGGGCCTCGTGGCAGTTCAACGTGAGTCACAGCGGGGACTGGGTTTTCCTCGCGCTCGCGTGGGAGCGCCGTGTGGGGATCGACGTCGAGGCGTGGCGCGACCTTGAGTACGCGGTCTTGGCGGAGCGAGCGTTCGCGCCGGAAGAGCGCGCGGCGTTGGCGGGCGCGTCGGCGGCGGAGCGAGCCGCGATGTTTTTCGCGATCTGGACCCGCAAGGAAGCGCTGCTGAAGGCCCGCGGGCTCGGGCTGGGGGCGTTTCCACTCGAAGGATTCGCGGTGGAGGCGGATCCCGCTGCCTCCCGGCCCCGTGTCGTACGATGGCAGGGGGAGGAGGAACCGAGTCAGCGCTGGACGCTCTTCACGCTGCCGGTGGCGGAGCGGTGCAGCGCCTGCGTGGCAGTCGAAGGGAGCGATCCGGAGACGGTGCTTACCGTTGAATGAAACGACGACCGGGAGGGCGGTAGAAACGGATGGCCGTTGGAATGGACATCGGCAGCGACGCCCCGTCCTCGTGGACTGGGTCAGCTAGCTGACTGAGAGCAGAAATTCCTGGCTGGCGCGGGCTGCGCTGGCGGGATCGGCCTGGAGAAAGAAGTGGTCGCCGGGGAACATTCGCGTCGTGAGCGGGCCGGCGACGAGCGAGCGCCAGTCCGCGAGGTCGGCGGCGCTGACCAGCGGATCGCGCTCGCCGCCGAACGCCGCGACGGGGCAGCGGATTTCGGGGCCGGCGGAGTGCTGGTAACTCTCGTAGACTGCGATGTCCGCGCGAAGCGTGGGCAAGACGAGCGCGAGCAGCTCCGGGTTCGCGAGCACGGCGGGAGGGATCCCATTGTAGCGGTCGCGCAGCGCGGCGACGAATTCTCCGTCGGGCATCGGCGCGAGACGGGGCTCGGGGACGGGGTGAACGGGAGGACGGGCGCCGGCGAGGATGAGGGCGCGAGGACCGGGGCGACCTGAGGCCTGCAACTCACGGGTCAAGGCGTAGGCGAAGACGGCGCCGAGACTGTGGCCCATCAGTGCGAAGGGAGGGGCGAGGTGGGGTGTGAGTTCGGTCCGCAGGCGCGCGAGGGCCTCGCTGAAGGAAGAGACCGGCTTTTCGCGCAGCCGCGTCTCGCGGCCGGGAAAGCGGATGGCCCACAGCTCGATGCGTGGGTCGAGATGGGCGGCCCACGGAAAATACGCGGAGGCGCCGCCCCCGGCGAACGGGAATGCGTAGAGACGAAGGGTGGCCGATGGCGCTGGCTTTACGCGGTGCAGCCAGACGGACGGAGTGGGAGCCAAGGGAGCAGGTTCGGTTCGGAGGGAGACGCGCGAGGGCGGTGGCTTGACGTCGCCTAGAACTGGATCCGCAGACCGGTGTTGGTCTGGATCTGCAGCTCTTCGGTTCCGGGAACCGGGCGCCCGTCGTAGGCCGCGTTCAGGCTGCTCTGCAGCGCGAGAGTCTTAGTAAGTTGGGCCGTCAAGCTTACCGAACCAGAGGAGATGATGTACTTCGAGTCCTCGACGGATCGAAAGAGAAACAGCCGCTGTTGGAGGGAGATCGTTGGGGAGAAGGCGTGACTGAAGACCTGATAGAACCCGTAGCCGAAGTGGTGATTGTCCAAGTCGCCGACATATTCCTTATCACCGAACGAGTAGCCCAGTCCCGGCCCCAAAAGGAGATTCGTGGTGGGAGTCTGAACCAGCGTCCGGGCGAACCCGATGAGTTCCTCGGTGCGGTGATTGATGCTTTGGATTGGGTTGCGCACCCAATCGGTGCGGGAAACGATGCGGTTTTTCGGGGAGAGAATGTAGTCGTACTGGAAATAGACGGAGGCGTTGTTGGCGTAGGGTGGGGCTGGTTTCGCTCGGGCAAAGTTGTAGTTCGCACCGAGTCCGGCGATGTGCTCGGCGGTGGCGCGTTCAATCGCGAAGTTCGCGCTCAGATTACGAGAGGCGCCGGCACCCAGGGACGGTGCTGGCCCGGACATGTAGCCCCAGCTGAGCTGCACGCTCCGGGTCCATTTCACTGGGTTCGCGTTCGCACTTGCAGCGGTGCCTCCGGTCGTGGGAGCGGCAGTGACGGCAATCGCGGGAGCTGCCGCCGCGGCGGGCTTACTGGCCGCGTTCACCTCATGGGAAGATTCGCCGGAAGGGCGGGACTTGATCGCGTGGGTGGGCACCTTGACGAGCCCGAGGACCGAATCCTTGAAGGTCAGCTCGGAGGCCGATTCGCTCACGATTTCGCCCACGAGCGTGGTGCCGTTGGCGAGGATGACGGTCTGGGCCTCGGCGGCGCGGCCGAGCGCGGCGCTGAGGAGGATGAGACTGAAGGCAGGGAGGGCGCGAAGGAGACGCTTCATAACGGAGGAGAGGAAAAGGACTTGGAGGGGGAGAGGCAATCCGGCGAAGGCGCGGAAGAGCGTGGAAACGAGAAAAGTCAGCGAGGAAGCGCGGAAAGGAAGTCGGGTGGATCCGAGCGGGACTCGCCGGAAGCGCCGTTTTTGGTGGTCCCAAAAGTCGTTGAACGCAGCGAAGGGAGCCAATTTTCCTCTTCGCGTGGTGCCATTCCTTTGGCCACTTCGGTAAGATTCTTACGCTCCTTGGTGGTGAATCGCCAAGGAGCGTTTCTTTTTGGCCGTGCGTTTCGCTCGGAGCGGCTAAAAAAAAAGTCGCCCCGTAGGGCGACTTTGGAGACACGAGGGGAGTGATTACTCCTTGGCCTTCGGGCTCTGGGCGAAGAAGACCAGCAGACCGATGATGGGCGTGAGGAGCAGGGACACGAAGAAGTTGCCCCAGAAACCGAATTTACGGGACTTCCCGAGGTATCCGATCAGCGCGGAGATGAGGATGAGCGGGAGGATCGCGAGGATAGCAGCGAGCATGGAATTAAGAATATAGAGGTTGAGGGAGGGTGATTACTTCTTGGCAGCGGCGACCTCGGCCTTGAGGGATTCCGCGACGCCTTCGCCGACTTTGATCTGACGCTTGAACTCGTCCTTCATCTTGGCCGCGTCGAAGGTGAGCAGCGTGCCGCCGGACTCAAAGTGAGCGGCGAAAACGCGACCGAGCGCGTAGGTGGTGGCACCGGCCATGACGGGCACGGCGGCCATGCCGCCGATCGTGCCGACGACCGGGATCGCCTTCACGAGGCTCGCGACGACGCCGCGACCGAGGCTGATGCCGCTGACCGTGGCGAGGAGGGAGGCGATGACGCTGCGGGTGCGTTCGGCGTCGAAGTCCTGACCGTAGGCTTCGCAGACGTCTCCGAGCATCTTGACCTGCACGCCGGTGACGGCGGCGATATCGACGAGCGGAAGCGGCACCAGACCGGCGGCCATGGAATAGACCGTGTGCCGGCGGATGAGCGCGTCAGCGTTTGAGGATGCGGACGGCGTTTCGGCCGTCGCGGGGGTGGCTTCAGTGGACATGTATTTCCTTTGGCGTGAGTTGCGGCAGGTGAATCTACCGCGAAGAGAGCAGGCGACGGGCGGACCGAAGTGTCAACCGGCAAACCTTGCCGTTGCCATTTCGTCGCACTAACTGCGGCGCTTCTTGGGTGAGCCCTCGAATGCCTTCACATGGTGTTCGCCCTCGAGGAAGCGGCCGTAGTCCATTTTCAGGACGCGGTCGGCCTGGGCGAAGTAGGCGTCGTCGTGGGTGACGGCCACGACGGTTTGCCCGCGGGCCTTCATGGCTGGGAGCAGTTCGGTATAGAAGAAGCGGCGGAAGACCGGGTCTTGGTCGGCGGCCCACTCATCGAAGATAAAGACCGGGCGGTGTTCGGTTTCGGCGAGGGCGAGGGCGAGACGCTTCCGTTGGCCGGTGGAGAGGGCGGTCGTGGTGAGCTCCCCGTTGGCGATATCGACCTTTCCAGCGAGCTCCATGGTGCCCAGTTGCTCGCGCAGATGGACCTCGTCGGCCTGCGTGAGCCCGATCAGGCGGCGGAACAGGAAGAAGTCGGTGAAAATGGGGGTGAAGAGATTGCGATAGGACGCCAGGCGGTCGGCGGAGACGGGCTTGCCGTTCCAGAGCAACTGTCCGACCGCGGGCTCGTAGAGTCCGGTGAGGACCTTGAGGAACGTGGATTTGCCGCTGCCGTTGCCGCCGACGACGAAGACGATCTCGCCGGTCTTGAGGTGGAAGTCGAACGGCTGGAGCTGGAAACCGTGCGGCCCGTTCCCTGGGGTGGGGGCGTAGGCGAAGCCGGTGCCGACGCAGGCGATGGATTCGAACGGCTCAGTCTGGATGGGCTGCCGTTCGACCATGGCCTCGAGCTCGCTGCGCTGATGGCGGAGATCGTTCTCGAGGGATTCGATGTTGGTGATGGACGCCTCGGCGCGGGCGAGGGCGGGGATGGCCATGACCACGTCGCTGATGGGACCGGTCGCGAACAGGAGGATCGCGAGGACCGGAGCGACGACGGGCACATCACCTGGACGGAGATTCGGCAGCAGGAAAAGGATGCCCGCGATGGTGAAGAGCATGAACGTCTGGCTCAGCAGGGCCGACTGGTTCATGGTCTTGCCGGTCTTGATGCGGAGCGCGGCGGTTTCGTTGATGACGTTCCAGATTTCGGTGCTGAAGAAGTCGTCGCTTTTCTTGCGGTTCAGCTTGAGCTGCTTGTAGCCGGACATCACGCCATCGACATTGTGGAAGAACGCGTTCTCCAGTCGCGTTGCCTCGCCCAGCTCGCGGGCGAGCGTGTGGCTCTTCTGCATGTAGAGGTAGACGGCGGTGCTGACCATGATCAGCGTGATCGCGAGCGCCCACATCGACAGGATGCCGATGGACACGAGGACGAAGACGAGCATGAACGCCGAGGAGGATGCGTTGATGATCGAGCCAGCGGCGTAGGACAGGGCGATCGAGTCGGTTGAGAGCGTGTTCACCACGCGACCCCGGTCGATGCGTTCGAAGACGGCGAGATTCGTGGTCTTGATCCCGTCGATGATGCGGACCCGCAGGTTCCGGATGATGCCCTCGAGAATCCGGTTCGTGCGATTGAGCACGTATTCCTTCGTGATCCAGAACGCGAGGAGGCAGATCGCGAACAGGAAGAACTCGCGCATGTGCAGCTCGCCCGGACGCAGCTTCTTGGCGGTCTGGATGGCCAAGCTGACGCTCAGGCCGTTGACCAGGCCGGAGAACAGCGCGAGGGCCACGAGGGTGCCGCTGAACTCCGGCGATTCGCGGCGAATGAAAGCGATGAACTTTTTCAAAGGGAGGGCGGAAAGGACGGCCGGCGACGCTCAGCGCGTCGTCGCGGCGTCGTAGGTCTGATTGTCTACTTGCGGAGGCAGCGGGACCTTCGCGGTGACCTTGGGCGCGAGCAGTCGCAGTCGCTTCCACTGGGCCTCAAATTCATCCTCCAGCGGACCGAGGTCCGTGATGAAGATACGTTCCCGCAGGGCCGGCTGCATGTAGGCGGGACCGAGGAGAATCTCGCGATCGACGTACGCCCGTGACGGCTCCACCGTATTGGCGTAGAGACTGTAGTTAGTCATCGCCCCAATTACCCCGGGATCGAGCAGGTAATTGAGGAAGAACTCCGCGGTGGATTTGGCGTTGGAGGCTTTGGGAATGACGAAGCTGTCGATCTGGACCAATTTTGAGCTACCGGGCAGCACGAAACGGATCGACGGATTGCTCTTGAGCGCGACGGCGGCGGCGCCGCTCCAGTTGACGGAGAGCTTGATCTCATTGCGCGCGAGCGCGGAGGGCAGCTGGCTGGCGAGGTAGCGGATGCCGAGTTCGCCGGTCTCGTTGATCAGGCGGTCGGTCACCTTCTGCAGCGTCTGCGCCGTCGCATCATTCGGTCCCACACCATCGTCCATGAGCGCCGCGGTCAGCGCCACGCGCGGCTCGTCAATCAGCGCACGGTACCCGTACATCAGCAGTTCCTCTTCGCGGGTCGGCATCCGGAGGCTGAACGTCTTCGGAATGTAGCGGACAACCTCGCGATTGAACGTGACGCCGAGGCAGCTGTGAAAGAGCGGAACCGAGTACTGGAGCTCCGGATCGTACGGAGAGCGGAAGAACAGCGGGCTGACGTTGCCGAGGTTCGGCAGGTTGGCCTTGTTCAGCGGAGCGATGAGATCCTGCCGGATGAAGCGCTGAACGACGTAGTCGCTCGGCATCAGCAGGTCGAAGGCATCGGGCTTCGACTCCGCCACTTTCTTCAGCTCGGAGTTGTTCTCGAAGTAGGTGACGTCGAGCTCGACCTTATAGTCCTCCGCGAACTTCTCGAGAAGCTGAGGGTCGAGGTAATCGCGCCAGATCAGCAGCCGCAGACGGGGGGCGAGAGGGTAGGGCGGACGTGACGGACGGTGTTCGCGCTTCCAGCGCTCGAAGCGGCTGAGTCCCTCGTGGGCGGGGCGCCGATTGCAGCCGACGCCGGTGCCGGCGGCGAGAAGGCCGAGGCTCCCGAGGGCAAGCGACTTCAGGTGGCCGCGCCGGGTCTGGAGCCCGTCGGCGGACCGATGGTCGGGCAGGCTCATTGGGCGTTGCCGGCCGCGCCGGGGGCCGGAGCCGCCGAAGTGCGCTTCGGAGCGGCGGGAGTCGCCTTGCCGGCGCCACCCGGGACCGGCGCCGTTCGGGGCGTCTCGGTCGGACGCGGGCTGACGGTTGGCTTGGTCTCTTGGTCAGGCGGAAGATTGAGCATCAGTGGCAGGCCGTTCTCGTTGTTGCCGAAGACCACCACTTTGGAATTATTCGATTTTGCCAGCTCCAGAGTCGCCTGGATGCCGGCGTAAGTCAGGAAATCGCGGAACGAGCCCGACGACGCCACGGATTCCTGGAACGCCCGGATACCCTCGGCTTCGATGCGTTTCCGCTCCGCTTCACTCTGGGCTTGCTGGATGCGGTACTGGTACTCGAGGGCGCGTTGCTCCTCGACCAGCTTCGCCTGCACCGCGTCGAGCACCTGCTTCGGGAAGACGATCTGTTTGATCAGAAGATCATCGAGCGAGACATAACGTTGCGCGATCTCACCCATCGCACCTTGGACCACCAAGGAAGAAACGTAGCCTTCCGAGCCGAACAACTCCGCCGGGTCGAATTGCGAAACGGTCGCCCGGACGTGGGCCTCGATTTCCGGCTTCACCACGACTTCCACGTAGTTCGGACCCACCACCGTGTGGAGGAGCGGAAGCGACGGATACGTCGGACGATGGCGGATCGAGACCTCGATCTCGACCGGAAGCCCGTTCTTGCAGAGCGCGAGCACGGTGTGAGGCGTCTGCTTCAGTCGAAGATCATACACGTACAAGCGATTCCACGGCATGACTATGTGGAAGCCTTCGGTGTAGATGTAATCGAGATTGGTACCGCCCGAGAAACGCTGCCAAAGAATGCCGGCCTGTCCGGAATCGAGACTCACGAAGACGCGTGAGCGCAGGAAGGGCCAGAAATAGACGAGCAGGAACGACAACCCGAGAAACAGCAGTAATAGGTAGACAACGATTTGCTGCTTGCGACTGGCCCACCACGAAGTGAGCCGCCGCCAGCGAGTACGAAAGAAGCCAGGGTTGTCGTTCACGCCCAGCCAGACAGGACGGGCGGTCGCACCGAGTCAATCTGCCAACGTCCCGTTCCGAGGATGCGTCGGATTGACCGCTCTCCTCACGCGTAAAATGAGGAGTAATACTCATATAAGGATATAATTCTTATCCAAGCGGTTGCGGATTTCTTAGCTCGCGCTGCAGCGCGCAAGGCGGAGTCTCTCGCGCAATGCCTTCAGCCGTCAGCAGCCTCGATCCAGCCAACCAGCGGGCCTGGGAGGCGCTGTACGCGTCCACCTCGCGTTTTATCTGGGGTGCGGACGCGGTGGGATTCCTCCGTCCCTTTCTCGCTCCGTTACGGCAAGCGGGGTGGCGGCGCCGGCGCGCGCTGGATGCCGCGACGGGAGAAGGGCGCAATCTGCGCGTCTTGCTTGAGGTGGCCGATGAAGTGAAGGCGTGTGACGCCTCGCCTGCGGCGCTGGCGAAGATCCCGACGGACGTGGCGGCGCGGATCACCCGTGTGCAGTGTGATCTGGCGCACACCTCGTTCGCGGATGGCGAGTTCGATTTCATCCTGCTCTCTGACACGGTCGAGACGCTGCCCAATCTCCCGGAGGTGCTGCGGGAATTGCGGCGCGTGCTTGCGCCGGACGGCGTCCTCGTGTGCAACGTGCCGGAGCCAGAGGGGGACGTCGCAGGCGTCGAGATGGAGCCGGTTGACGGGACGGCTTTCCTGTATCGGGGAAGTTATTATTTTCGCTTCATGCGTGAGGCCGATTTCCTGGCTGTCTTGAAGGGCACTGGCCTCGTCGCGCTGCGGAGCGAAATCCAGGAATGGACCGAGGCGGCCCATCCCGGATTCCGCGACGCCGAACACCGGCACCGGAGTCGCGTCTTCCTGCTCGCCCCTGACCAGGCCTCGGCGGCGCCCAGCGGACGGGGTGCCGGCGCCTCTTGAAACCGCCATGGCTTCACGACCGCTCCCACTTTTCCAGACTGCTTTCCGATGGGTGGCGCTGCTGCTGATCGCGGGACTCGTGATGGTCGTCCCGGCGTCGCGCGCGGCGGCGGATCTCGATGAGATCCTGCAGCGGCAGGTGCTGCGTGTTGGGCTGCCGTCGACGGAGTCGCAGCCGTTCCTGACCACGGATTCCGCGGGTGTGCTGGGAGGCTACGAAGGCGAGCTGGTGCGCGCCCTGGCGGCGCGCCTGCCGGTGCGGCTGGAGATTGACCGGTCCGCTGCGGATGCGGATGCCCTCGTGGCCGCCGTGCGCGCGGGCACGGTGGATGTCGCCTTCGGGCAGATCGCGGACACCCTTGAACGCGCGCGGGGCGTTCGCTTCTCGCGACCCTACCTGCACGTGCGGGAGGCACGGGTGTTCGACCGGATGGCTCTGGCCCGTGCGGGAGGAGAGGTGCCTCACCTGGCCCGGCAGCCCCTGCGGGTGGCCGTGACGGCGGGGAGTGCGTTTACGGAGTCCTTCCGGGTCGCCTACCCCTCGGCTGAACTGGTCGCATTTCCCGGGACCACGGAGGCGCTGGCGGAAGTCGCGGCTGGCCGCGTTGCCGTGTTTGTCGCCGATGAAGTATCCGTGGCGCGCTGGTGGCAGACGCATCCGGCGAGTGCGATCCGCTTGGAGACCCGGGTCCATCGGGAGCGTGACGTCAGCTACGCGGCGGCGGTGCATTGGCGGGCGGAGCGCCTGCAGGCGTGGCTGGATCTCTTTTTCGACAAGTGCGAACGCGACGGGACGTTCGCGGGACTGCGGGAGCGCCACCTCGAGACTGAAAGCCCGAAGGAGGAGGTGCGGTGAAACGGAGTCGACGCTCTCTCCTTCCGTGGGGCGTGGCGCTGATCGCCGGGCTCCTCGGCGCCGGTGTCGGTGCCGTCGGGGCGGCCGAGCGCTCGGGGCAAGCGCTGGACTTGCCGCCGGACATGGCGCGGATCGCGGCGGCGGGTGAGTTGCGCATCGCGCTCACCACCGACGATTGGCCGCCGTTCTTCTTCACGCACCCGACCCGAGGGCTGGTGGGTCTGGACATCGATCTAGCGCGGGAGATGGCGGGGCGGCTGGGGGTCGAGGTACGCTTTGTCCGCGAAGCAAAGACCTTCGATGACCTGGTGACGTTGGTGGTGAGTCGCCGGGCGGATCTCGCGGTGGCGTACCTGAGCGACACCTTGGAGCGTTCGGTGCGGGCGGCGTTTTCTCAGCCGTACGTGCAGCTGAAGCCGGCGGTGCTGATCAACCGTGCGCTCGCCGGTCAGGCGCGGCGGGGACCGGATTTGAATGCGCTGCTCAACCATCCTGACGCGACCATCGGAGTGACCCTCGGTTCGTCGGCGGAAACGTTCGCCGCGATTGATTACCCACAGGCGCGGCTGGTGAAGTTTGAGGCGTGGTCCGACATCACGCGGGCGCTGGAGACCGAGACGCTACTGGCGGGATTTTCGGATCAGATTGATGCGCAAAAATGGCAGAGCGAGCACCCGGAAGCAGCAATTTCGATCGAGACCGTGATGCTTGCCGGTCCCCCGGACACGATCGCCGTCGCGGTGCACTTCGATGACCGCCAGCTGCGCTACTGGCTGGATCATTTTCTCGCGGTGAAACACCGGGATGGCTCCCTCGCCCGGTTGAACCATTATTATGTAGGGTCTGACTTATGGAAAAAGGATCTCTCCGCCTCGCCTTGATCGGACGTGTGCTGGTCAGTCCGTGGATCGCGGTCTTGGCGCTGGTCGTCGCGTTCGGCCTTGGCCTGTGGGCACCGGATGTTGCGCTCACGCTGAAGCCGGCCGGCCAGGTTTACCTCGCGCTGCTGCAGATGTGCGCGATGCCGCTCGTCGTCTGTGGCGTCGTGGCGAGCATTGGACGAATCCTGATTGAGGGACACTCGCGTGAAACCCTCCTCCGGCTCGGCTCGGTCGTGGGGGTCGGCCTCTTCGCCACGGCCACGCTGGCGGTGGCGATTGGCCTGATTGGGCAGCCGGGCCTGGGACTCGGGGAGGAAGCCAACCGTACCCTTGGGCGCTTGTTGGCGGCCTCCGATCTGAGTCGGGCGGGACCGGGCGCGTCGCATCAGTCCTCGATCGGCGACTTTGTTGCCGGGCTGGTTCCGACGAACATCTTTCATTCGCTCAGTGCGGGGCAGCAGGTGCCCGTGCTCTTCTTCGCCATTCTGCTCGGGGCGGCGCTTGGCTTGACGGCGTCGCTGAAGGCGCGGGGCGTGCTCGACACCTTCGAGGCGGCCTTCGATGCGCTGCTGCGGATGATCGCTTGGTTCATCTACCTGTTGCCCTTTGGACTTGTCGCCCTGCTGGCCCCGCAGGTCGCGGAGGCGGGGGTAGGGGTGTTCCTCGCGATGCTGAAGCTCATCGTTTTCGTGAACGTGGCGGTGGTAATCTCCCTGCTCATCGGCAACGCGGTGATCGCGCGCCGGGTGGGATTGCCCTACTTCAAGGTGCTCGGGATCCTCGGCGAGAGCCTGCTGGTGGCGTTCGCGACGAAGAGCAGCTTCGCGGCCATCCCCTCGGCGTTGCGGGCGATGCAGAGTGGGCTGCGCATGGATAAGCACACCACGGACCTCGTGGTGCCGCTGAGTGTGAGTCTGAATCCGCTCGGCAACGTGCACTACTACACCATCAGCGCGATCTTCATCGCCCAGCTCTACGGTCTGGAGCTGACGGCGACGTCGGCGGTGCTGTTCGTGCTCGGCGGAGTCCTCGCTGCGCTCGCCGGCAGCGCGTTACCCGGCGCGGCAGCGGTCGGGGTAATTTCCATCCTCATGGAACCGCTCGGCCTGCCCGTCGGCTCGGCCGTGGTCCTCATCATGGCCATCGACCCCTTCATTGATCCGGCCACGACGGTGCTGAATGTGCATGCCAGCTGTGTCGCTTCCTCCGTCGTCGCTCCGTCCGGCGGTGACGCCGCCGCCGGGCCGACTGCAGCCGACTCCGGCCGGCCGGCGGTCGCGGCGGGAGCGTCCTGATCCGCGTCTCTCCATCGACATCGTCCTCACCCCCTCATTTCCCTGATCCTCCTGCGGTTTTCCTCTCGATCTCTCCTGCCATGAAGTCACGCCTCGTTTCCTGCCTGCTCGTTCTCTCGGCGCTTTGCTCCGCCCTCCGCGCGGAGGAGCCCGCCCTCTGGGCCACGACCAACCTCGGCTTCGAAAGTGCCTACGTCTCGTACGGCACCAAGTTTTCGGAGAACACCCTCATGCCGAAGTTGGATTTCGGACGCGGCGATCTTTACGCTGGTGTGTGGGGCTATCTCCCGATCGACAAAGGCGGTGGCGGGTACGTGTTCGATGGCGAGTGGGACTTCTTCGGCGGGCGCACGCTCAAGCTCAATGACGTCTTCTCCCTCGATCTCGGTGGCACGCTCTACCAGTACCCGGGGGTGACGACGGACGAGTTCACCTTCGAGGGATTCCTGTGGCTGACGGCGAATGTGCCGTTCAAGCCGACGGCCAAGCTTTTCTACGATTTCACGATTGAGAACTGGATTGGTGAACTCGCGTTCTCGCGCGAGGTCGCGCTCGTGGACAAGGTCGCGCTCGTCTCGTCGGCCCGCGTGGGTTTTCGCCGTCCGCTGAGCTCCGATCCGTGGCTTTACGCCACGCTTCAACTCGATCTGGCCTATCCGCTCGGGGAGAATGGCAAGCTGCTGATCGGCCCGCGCCTCACGAACAACAGCGACAACGATTCAGTCGGCCACGGCGTCGAGACGTGGTGGGGCGTGGCGGCGGTGCGTTCCTGGTAAGTGCCCGCCTCGCCTACGGGCGAACCGCGCGCGCTCCGCAGCTCCGGGGCTCAGGCCTCGGCGGTCGCCGCGGCGGGTTGGGCCGCGCGTTCCTTCTCTTTTTCCCGCAGGTACTGCAGAAACGGTTTGCGGTACTCGGCGATGATCTGGTCCTTCACCGTCTCGAGGTCGTCCACGCCGTAACGCAGTTTGAGCTCATCGATGGCGCCGACGTACTTCTCTGGCCGCCAGCCTTCGATGTAGGACTTGAGGTAGACCTTCCCGGTCTTGCCGACGTTCGGCTTGATGATGCAGTAGATCTTGGTCTTCGACTCGGCTTCGTTCTCGGGCGCGGCTTGGGCCTCCGCCTGCGCGGACTTGCGCTCGATCAATTGCTTCGCGAGCACGCGGCCGGTCTCTAGTCGCTGGCGGAAGCCGGTACGCACGCGGGTGAGGTTGACGTTGTCGAGATTGCCCCCCGCGGCGAAGTGCTCCTTGAACGATGAGCCGACTGCGTAGGTGAGTGCCGCCGCGGCCATCGGCATGGAGGCGGCCCCGAGCACCGAACCGAAGATCGGGATGGTCTTGAGCAAACCGCTGAGGCCGATCGTGGCAATTTCTCGCGAGGCCAGACCGCTGATGAGCGAGGAAAGGATGGACTCCACCCGATGCCGGGAGAAGGGGACTTGGTAGAACGCCGAGAGATCGGACAGCATCTTCAGCTGGATGCCCGTGATCGCCGCCATGTCCGCGATCGGCACTGGGATCAGGCCGGCGCCCGCGGCCAGCAAAACATGCTGTCGGATGATCGAATCGGCGCTGGAGGCGGTCGGGGCCATGGGGGTGTCCGTCAGGGTGAAGCGGAAAAGTCTTCCTTAATGAACGAGTTAGATTCCTGATGGCGGCAAGCCTAAGCGTCTTATGAGCATCACGTTCGTGCACCAAGAAGGAGGGCGATGCAATCCCGGCGTCAACCTTCGTTCTGGCGGCACGCGGGGGTGCGGACGGGGCGTTGTATCCTTTTTCCCGTCATGAAGTCCTCCCCATCGCTGTTCCTCCGGGCCGTTGCCCTGATTCCCATCTTCGCGTCCGCCGTGGCGTTCGCGAATCCTGCCGCTGGGTCGGCGTCTGGCCCGACGCCCGAGGCGGCGTTGCGGCTCCTGCTGGAGGGCAACCAGCGGTTCATCCAGGGCACCGTCCGCCACCCGCATCAGACCGCCGAGCGGCGGAAGGAAACGTCGGCCGGTCAGGCGCCTTTCGCGGTGGTGCTGACCTGCGCGGACTCCCGGCTTTCGCCGGAGATCGTCTTCGATCAGGGCCTGGGGGATCTGTTTGTGGTGCGCAATGCCGGCAATCTGCTCAGCGACCACGTGATCGGCAGCATCGAGTATGCGGTCGAGCATCTCCATGCGCCGCTCATCGTGGTGATGGGCCACACGCGCTGTGGTGCCGTGGCCGCCGCCGTGGCTGGCGGGGAAGCGGGTGGTCACGTCCAGAGCATCGTCGACAGTCTGGCGTTCGTGGTGGCGGCGGCGCGTGCGCGCGGTGGCGACACCGCGGATCAGGCGGAGCAGATCAATGCCCGCATGAGCGCCGACGCGCTGGCCGCGAGTGATCCGGTGCTCGCGAAGGCCGTCGCCGCCGGGAAGCTGAAGGTCGTGGGCGCGCGCTACAACCTCGCCACGGGCGTGGTGGAATGGCTGCCCTGACCGGGTCGACGGGCGCGTTCCGCGCGGCGATGGCTCAGCCGCCGTGCTCGGCGAGCCAGCGCTCGGCCTCGATCGCCGCTTGGCAACCCATGCCCGCCGCCGTGATCGCCTGCCGGTAGACGTGATCCGCACAGTCGCCGGCAACGTACACGCCGGGGATGTCCGTCTTCACCTGCGAACCCGCCGCGGGCTTGAAATACCCGCCCTCATCCACGGGCAGGGGCGGCGCGAAGGGACCGGTGTTCGGTACGTGGCCGATCGCGACAAAAATACCTTTCACCGGCAGCACTCGATCCGCCCCGGTATGGACGTGCTTCACGCGCAGGCCGGAGACCGCGCCTTCCGCGACGCCGAGGACTTCCTGTGGGACGCTGTCCCAGACAAGTTCGATCTTGGGATGCGAGGTCGCCCGATCCGCCATGATCTTCGAGGCACGGAGCGAATCGCGGCGGTGCACGAGATACACTTTGCTGGCGAAGCGGGTCAGGAACAGCGCTTCTTCGGCTGCGCTGTCGCCGCCACCGATCACCGCGACGTCCATCTTGCGGTAGAAGGCACCGTCACAGGTCGCGCAGGTGGTCACGCCCTTGCCGCCGTAAAGTTCCTTCTCACCGGGAATGCCGGTCATGCGCGGGGACGCCCCGGTGGCGATGATCACCGCCTTGGCGAGGATTGTGCGGTCGCCGCAGATCAGCTTCCGCGGGTGCGAGGTGAAGTCCACGTGGCTCACCGATGCCTGCTCGAAGCGGGCGCCGAAGCGGGTCGCCTGCTTGCGCAGGTTGTCCATCAGCATGAAGCCGTCGACGCCTTCCGGGAAGCCGGGGAAGTTCTCCACCTCGCTGGTGGTCGTGAGCTGCCCACCGGGCAGCGTGCCTTCAATCACCAGGGGATTGAGGTTGGCGCGGGCGGTGTAGATGGCGGAGGTCAGGCCGGCGCAGCCGGTTCCGACGATCACGACGTTTTCAGGGGTCGGCGAAGACATGGCGCAAAGCCCGAGGACAAGGCCAAATCCGCGGGGTCACAAGGCGATACTTCCGCCTCCCTCGGCTCGAGGTGCGCTGCGGGCTTGTCGCGCGGTGTCCGACAGGGTTGGGTCGGGACATGAATCTAGCCCGTTTCTTTGTCCAAGGATGGCTGTGCGCGGGCCTAGCGGTGTCGCTGCAGGCCGTGGACCCCGCCGCTCTGGAGGTCCATCGGCGATTGCTGGTGCTCGACACGCACTTCGACACGGCGGTGCACTTGACCGTGCCGGGCTGGAGTGTGATGGAGCGTCGCTCGTGGGAGCGCGATTTTACGCAGGTGGACTACCCGCGGCTGATCGAGGGCGGCGTTGATGGTGGGTTCTGGACCCTGTTCGTGAGTCAGGGGCCGCGCACGCCGGAGGGGCACGCGCGGGCCCGGGACACGGCGCTGATGATCGCCCTGCGCATCCGTGAAATGGTCGCGCGGCACCCGGCGCAGTTCGCCCTCGCGACCCGCGCCGACGATGCCGCCCGGATCGCCGCGGAGGGTCGGCAGGTCGTCTATTTGTCGATGGAGAATGGCTACCCGCTCGGGCGGGACCTTTCCCTCATCCAGACGTTTCGTCAGCTGGGGGTGTGCATGATGGGGGTGGTGCACACGGCAAACAACGAACTCGCCGACTCCGCCACTGACCTGAAGGGGCCCGAGTGGCAGGGGCTCAGCCCGCTGGGCCGCGAGATGGTGGCGGAATGCAACCGGCTCGGCATCGTCGTCGATGCATCGCATGCGTCCGATGCAGCGCTCGCGCAGATCCTTGAGCACTCGACCGCGCCGATCGTCCTTTCCCACTCGGGCTGCAAGGCGGTCACCGACCATCCGCGCAACGTGCCTGATGACCTGCTGCGCACGCTCGCCGCGAAGGGCGGGGTCATCCAGATGAATGCGTTCAGCGCCTACGTCACGAGTCTCCCCATCATTCCCGAACGGAATCGCGCTCTGCAGGCGCTGTTTGCGTCGGCCGGTGGCTGGAGGCAGATCGACTCCGACGCGAAGCGGCTCGCCTTCCTCGAGGCGCGGCGCGAGATCGACCGCCGCTACCCGGCGCCCGTCGCGACGTTCGACGAATTCATGGCCCACGTGCTCCACGCGCTCCGCGTGGCCGGGGTGGATCACGTCGGCTTCAGCGGCGACTTCGATGGCGGCGGCGGCGTGGCCGACCTGATGGACGTGACCGGTGCCCCGCGGATCACGGCACGGCTGTTGGCGGAGGGCTACACCGAGGCCGACTTGGCGAAGTTCTGGGGCGGAAACGTGCTCCGGGTGCTCCGCGCCGCCGAGGAGCGCGCGGCGGTCCGCTGAGCGGACCACCGCGGCGTCGGACGTGTCGCGTCGTCGCGTCACGTCGCCCTCGCTGCGGCCCGCGGCGTGGCCTGCACGGGGTCACCACCCGAAGGAGCGCTTGATCCGGAGTGGTTCGTACAAGTCCTGCGGCAACTCCTGCAGGAAGCGGCTCGGGCTGTTCATCATGCCGCCGGGTCCTCCACGGGTGTTCACCTTGGGGAAGCAGAGGTAGAGTTCGTCGCGGGCGCGGGTGACTGCGACGTAGAACAGGCGTCGCTCCTCCTCCACGTCTCCGGCTTCGATGCTGCGGCGACCGGGGAACATGCCGTCGGCCAGTCCGATCACGAAGACCACCGCATACTCGAGACCCTTGGCTTGGTGCACCGTGGTCAGCCGCACGGCCTCCGCATCCGGCTCGACGTTGCGGTCGCTGGTTTCTCCGTTGAGCAGCACGATCTGCGCGAGGAGGTCGTCCATCGCCTCAAAGCGCTGCGCGAATCCGACCAGCGCCTTCAATTCGTCGAGGCGTTCGGCGTAGTCGGCGAACGCACCCTTCAGGTAATCTCCGTACCAGCCGTCGATCGCGAGATCGATCGCGGCGGCGGGCGATTGCGAGCGCATCGCCTCCGCGACCTGCCGCAGGGACACGCAGAAGTTTTCCCAATCGTCCCGCGCGTCGCGCGCGACCTTGCTCCGGACGTCGTCCGTGGAAAGGACGTCGAGGAAGTCGCGCTGGAGCAGCTGCGCGTGCTCGAGTGCGGCTTGGTAGATCTTGTGGGCGCCCTTCTCGCCGACTTTCGGGAGGAGGATCGCGATGCGGGTCCAGGCGGATTCGTTGCGCGGATTGAAGACGAATTGGATCAGGGCGACGAGATCGCGGATGTGCTGACGCTCGAAGAACTTCACGCCGCTGGTGATCTGGTACGGCACGCCGGCGCGCGAAAGGGCGAGCTGGACCTCGAGCGCGACGAAGTGCGAGCGGTAGAGCACCGCGATGTCGCTCATCGAAACGCCCTCGTCCTCCGTCAGCGAGCGCAGGCGCTTGAGCACGAAGTCCGCCTGCTCGCGCTCGTCCATGGTCTGAACGAGGAAGGGCTTGTGCGAATGGCCGCGCGAGGCGCGGAGTTCCTTGTCGAAGTGCCGGCCCTTCGGCTGCGCGAGGAGCACGCCGTTGGCGAGGTTGAGGATTTCCGGGGTCGAGCGGTAGTTCGTCTCGATGCGATGGATGACCGTGCCCGGATGGCGCTCCGGGAAGGTCATGATGTTCGCGAAGTCCGCGCCGCGCCACGAGTAGATGCACTGGGCGTCGTCACCGACCGCCATCAGGCAGTGGTGGCTGGCGATGCGGTCGACGATCTGCGACTGCAGCGTGTTGGTGTCCTGGTATTCGTCGACGAGCACATGACGGAACCGGTGTGCGAAGTACTCGGCCACTTGGGTGTCACGCTTCAGCAGCTCAAGCCAGAGCTCCAGCAGGTCGTCGTAGTCGCAGACGTTCTGCTCGCGCTTCCGCCGGGCGTAGGCGGCGGCGAACGTGGGCAGCGCGACGGCGATGTCGCGGTACTGCGGGAAGTGCTGCTCGACGGTATCGGCGAGGGTGGACTGAGTATTGCGCGCGAGGGAGAGCACGCTGAAGAGTGGACCGGAGCGCGGGTTGGTCTTGTCCTTGAAGAACAGCTTGTCCTCGGCCTCGACGACCTGCTTGAGGAGCGCCTCGGATTCCTCGGCGTCGAGGATGGTGAACGTCTTGGGCAGGCCGACGCTTTCGCCGAACATCCGCAGGGCCCGGTGGCCGATGGAGTGGAACGTGCCGCCCCAGAACTGCCGCGGCTCGCGGCCGGTGAGGTCCTGCACGCGGTGGAGCATCTCCTTCGCAGCCTTGTTGGTGAAGGTCAGGAGCAGGATCTCGCTGGGCCGGACGCCCTGGGAGAGTAGGTAGGCGACGCGGTAGGTGAGGGTGCGCGTCTTGCCGGAGCCGGCGCCCGCGAGGACGAGCATCGGGCCGGGTGGGGCGGTGACGGCCGCGTACTGCTCGTCGTTGAGCAGGGCGCGGAAGTCGATCGGCGGCGGGCCGCCGAAGCCGTCAGGCTCGTTGTCGTGCGCGAAGTCCATGGTGCGTCCCGGTCAGCGTCCGGCAATCCGGCGCGGAGGCGAGGCCGTTTTCGGGTCGCCTCGCGTCCGGCCCTGCGCCCGACGCGGGCTTGGCTGCCGCCCCGGCTGGGCGGGCGGGGAAGTTAGAGGAGGACCAGATCGTTGCGGTGGACCACCTCGTGGCGCTTGCGGCTCGGGTGGCGCTTGCGGACATCCTCGCTGCGGAGGCCGGCGAGGGCGGCGACCTCGTCGCTGCCATAGGGCGTCTTGCCGCGGGCGAAGACCACGCCGTCGGGGCCGGCGACGTTCACGATGTCGCCGGACTTGAAGTGGCCGCTGACCCCGGTGACCCCGACGGCGAGCAGGCTGCGGCCCTCGTCGCGGAGGACCGGGACGGCGGGGCCGTTGACGGTGATGGTGCCGGAAGGGCGCTGGAAGTAGGCGAGCCAGCGCTTGCGGGCCTCGAGGGGGAGCCCGGCGGGCACGAAGAACGTCCCTGGGGCGGTGCCGGCGAACAGGCGGGCGAGGATGCGGGGTTCGGCGCCGCTGGCGATGAACACGCCGCAGCCGGCCCGCGTCGCGAGCTTGGCGGCGCTGATCTTTGAAACCATGCCACCGACCGCGGTCTCGCTGGTGGTGCCGCCGGCCATGGCCTCGATCTCCGGGGTGATCTTCTCGACCACCGGGACGATTTCGCCGGTGCCCTTGAGATCGATCAGGCCCGGGGCGGTGGACAGAATCACGAGGTGGCTCGCCTCGAGTAGCGAGGCCACGAGGGCGGAGAGCGTATCGTTGTCGCCGAACTTGATCTCCGCGGCGCTCACCGTGTCGTTCTCGTTGATGATCGGGATCGTCCCGTAGTCGACGAGTTCGCGGATGCAGGCCCGCACCCCGAGGTAGCGGTCGCGGGCGCGCAAGTCCTCATGCGTGAGCAGCACCTGCGCCACCGTGAGGCCGGCGGGCGCGAACGCGGCCTGCCACGTCTGCATCAGCCGCGACTGGCCGATGGCGGCGCAGGCCTGCTTGCGCGACACCTCGCGCGGGCGGCGGGCAAGGCCGAGGGCGCCCATGCCGAGACCGACGGCGCCGGAGGAGACCACGATGACCTCGGTGCCGGCGGACCGCAGATCCGCCAACTCGCGGGCGATCGCGCTGATGCGCGCCGTATCGAGTTGGCCGATACCGGAGGTCAGGACGCCGGTGCCGAGCTTGACGACGACCCGTCGGGGACGGCCGGCGGAGGCGGGCGGCATGGGTGCGGGGGCGGTCGGTCAGACCGTCGTGAGCTCCTTCTCCTTCGAGGCGAGGTGCTGGTTGATCTCGGCGATCGTCTTGTCGGTGGCGGTCTGGATGTCCTTTTCGACGCGCTTGGCCTCGTCCTCGGGAAGCTTTGCCTTCTTGACCGACTCGATCGCATCGCGACGGGCGTTGCGCACGTGGACGCGGCCCTCCTCGGCGAGGCGATTGGCGACCTTCACAAATTCCTGGCGGCGCTCGCGGCTCATTTCCGGGAGCGGGATGCGCACGTAGCCCCCGTCGACCGTCGGGTTGAAGCCGAGGTTGGCCATCTGGATGCCCTTCACGATCGCTTGGACGAGACTCTTGTCCCAGGGCTGGATGAGGATCATGCGCGCATCCGGGGTGCTCACGACGGCGCATTCCTTAAGGCGCATGGTGGAGCCGTAGGCCTCGACGGACACGGTTTCGACCATGGTAGGGTTGGCCTTGCCCGTGTGGATGGTGCTGAACTCGTGCAGCGTGTGATCGAGGGCCCGGCGCATCTTGGCCTGGGCGTCGGCAAGGAGAGGGTGAATCATGACGAGGCGACGGGGTTGAAGGTTATCCGCGGACGAGGGTGCCGATCTTTTCGCCGAGGACGGCGCGGCGGATGGCGTGGGGAGCGTTGAGATCGAAGACCAGAATCGGAACCTGATTATCGAGGCAGAGCGAGAATGCGGTGGAATCCATGACATTCAGGCGCTGCCGCAGCGCATCGACGTAGGAGATCTCGTCGTAGCGCACGGCGTCGGAATGCTTTTTGGGATCCTTGTCGTAGATCCCGTCCACCTTCGTCGCCTTCATGATGATCTCGGCGTGCATTTCCGAGGCTCGGAGGGCGGCGGTGGTGTCGGTGGAGAAGTAAGGATTGCCGGTGCCGGCGGCGAAGATCACGACGCGGCCCTTTTCGACGTGGCGGATGGCGCGGCGGAGGATGAACGGCTCGGCGACCTGATTCATCGGGATCGCGCTCTGCACGCGCGTGGTGACGCCCATCTTTTCGAGGCAGTCCATTAGGGCGAGGGAGTTGATCACCGTCGCCAGCATGCCCATGTAGTCGCCGGTCGTGCGGTCGACACCCTTCTGCTCGCCGCTGAGTCCGCGGAAGATGTTGCCGCCGCCAATCACCACCCCGACCTGAACGCCCAGCTCGTGGATCTCCTTGATTTGCGAGCAGATGCGCTCGAGGACCGCCGGATCGATTGGGTCGGTCGAATGACCACGGAGCACTTCGCCTGAGAGTTTCAGGACGATGCGTTTGTATTTCACCGCCGGAGAGGCCGCGGGTGCGTCGATCATGGCGATGAGGAAACGAGCCCGCCATTTTTCCGTCAATGCCGGAGGTGCGGCGCCCCGCGTTCTTCCTCGGGTGCGCGGCGGAGTGGGGTGATTCGCCACTTGCCGCCACGCGGTGAGCGGTTCAGGCTGATCGGCTTGTGAAGATTGGTTTCCTTGGAGGCAGCTTTGACCCGGTCCACTTCGGCCACCTGATCGCCGCGCAAGACGCGTACGAGCAGCACGAGCTGGACCGCTTGTTCCTCGTGCCGGCGGCGCAGGCGCCGCTGAAGCCGCAGGAAGTGCAGTCGTCGGCGGCCGATCGGCTGGCGATGCTGCTCGCCGCCGTCGAGTGGGATCGCCGGTTCGAAGTTTCCGACTACGAATTGCAGAAGGGCGGGATGAGTTTCACGATCGATTCGGTGCGGCACTTCCGCCGGCAGTTTCCGAACGATCAGCTCTTTTGGATCATCGGTGGCGACCAGCTTCCGAAGCTTCACCTGTGGAAGGACATTCAGGAGCTGGCCCAGTTGGTGGAGTTCATCTTCCTTGAGCGCCCGGGTCATCCGGCGAAGATCGCGCCCGCGATCCCGGGGCTTCGGCTCCATCGCTGCGACGGCCACTTGGTGGAAATCAGCTCGACCGAATTGCGCGATCGCGCGAGCCGCGGATTGTCGCTGGATTACTTTGTCCCGCATAAGGCGATTGTGCACATCCGGGAAAAGTCCCTTTATCGCTGACCATGGAGACCAAACCTGATTCGACGCTTCCGCTGCTGGCTGACATCGTGCGCTGCCTCGACGACAAGAAGGCCGAGGACCTGCGCGTGCTGAAGGTCGGAGCGCAGTCGTCGATCACCGACTACTTGGTCCTCGCGACCGGCACGTCGGAGCCGCACCTGCGCGCGCTGCGGGTGGAGCTGGAGAAAGCGATCGACCTGCGCAAGGCGCCGATCGCTGGCATGGATTCCGGCGAGCCGGGCAGCGGCTGGACCGTGGTCGATGCGTACCAGATCATGGTGCACCTGTTCACCGCGGATAAGCGTGAGCAGTACCGTCTCGAAAATCTCTGGAAGGACGCGCAGGACGTGTCCGTGCAGCGCCTGCTCTATCCGGACGGCGTCGTGAAGGCTCCGGCCGCCCCGGTCGCCGCACCTGCTCCGTCGTCGGTGGCCACGGCTGAGGCCTCGGTCGCGCCGGTGGCTCCGCCCGAAACCCTCGCGTCCACGGCAGCGCCCGTCGCCGATAGCTCGGCCCCGGCCTCGCCGAAGCGCCGTGCTCCGCGTGCGTCCGCCAAGCCGGCTAAGGCCAAGGCTAAGGCGCCCGCCAAGACGAAGGCCAAGCCGACCACCCCGGCCAAAGCCAAGGTGAAGGCGAAGTCCAAGGCGAAGACGGCGACGAAAGCCAAGGGCAGCAAGGCGTCGGCGGCCGCGGCGCGCCGCTCCCCGGCGAAGTCCCCCGCCAAGAACGCTTCCGGATCGAAGACGAAGTCCAAAGCCAAAGCCAAAGCCAAAGCCAAGGCCAAGGCCAAGCCGACCGCTGTGGCCAAGACTCGTTCGTCGGCGAAGGCGAAGGTGTCGGCCAAGGGCAAGGGTTCGGCACGGGCCGGCGCTTCCGCCAAGGGCAAGACCTCTGCCCGCGCCCAGACTGTAGCCAAGGGTAAAGCCAAGGCGAAGGCCAAGGCTCGTCCGGCCTCGCGCCGCTGAGCGGCTGCGCGGCCTCCAGGTGCCGCGTCACGCTGCGTCAGAATGCGTACCCGATCGAGCTGATGAGACGCTGGTCCGCCTTGGCGGATTGGTCGATCACCGTATTGTCGAGGTCGTATTCGAAGCGCAGATTCATCGAGATCGAATCCGTGACCTTGCCTTGGAGTGCGGAATTCACGCGGATGCGATAGTTGCGGATCTCGTTGTTCGCGGCGACGAGCTCCCCTTCGCGCAGGATGTAGTCGCCCCGGGAGACGGGGGAGTACTGGGCCAGGAAATCCTGCACGAACGTGAGGCGAGAGTTGATGCGGAACGTGTAGTCCTCGAAGACCTCGCCCAGGACCGCGAATCCTTCATTCAGCTTCAGGGCGTCGCGGAACTGCCCGGTGACGCCGCCGCCCACGTTGATGACATGGCGTTCGCGCTTGATGAGGGCGTAACCGAACCCGGCGTTTTGTTCGTAGTTCTGATCGATCGCTTTGACGTTGTCGGACAGGAAGCTGGTGACCGCTTGGGCGAAGACCCGTTTGGAAAGATCGCGTCGCCAGCGGAAGCTGGCATCCGAGCGTTCGGAGATCAGTTGGTCGTCGAGTTCGCTGTAGAGAGAGCGCACGTTGACCTTCAGCTGATTGGGGCCCCGCTCGCGTTCGGCGTCGGCGCGAAGCGCGGTGCTGATGCCCTCCCGGCGACCGCCCTCCTGCTGGAACCCGAATTCGATCGTGCCTCGCCAGCGGTTTGGGTTGAGCTTGGCGGCGTTGGGGGCGGTCCCGGCCGCGGCCGTGCTCGGCGTCGCTGGGGTCGTGGTGGTTCCGGGCGCGGCTTGTGCGGTGAGCGCAGATGACGCCGCCGCGCCAGCGGTTGGCGGGGTGGATGCGTAGCGGGACACCTGAGGAGGGGGCCCGACGAGAGAGTCGGCGGCGGCCCGCGGATCGGTGACGAACACCACGTCGGATTCCGAGATCACCACGTTACCGAAGAGTGGAGAAATCAGGTGGATACGCCCCTCGGCGCGGCGGGTGATTTCGCCGGTGAGTCGATCCCCGTTCCGCAGTTGCACCTCGGCGGCGTGGCTGACGGCGGAAAGGCTGGCGAGGCACCCGAGCAACCGCATGGCCCTCCCGGATCGACGAAGCACGCGGGCCATCTCGGAACGCAACCGGAAGAGTGGCGGGAGCGGGATTCGATTGATCATGAACGTAAAGTGGAGCGGTGGGTCAGGTTGCGGCCAGCAGAATTCCTGCCGGGTCAGACCCGACTCGGGGCGCCCGGTTCCGTGGGCGAGGACGACGTTTTTCCCGTGTCGACCGACCGAATCGCTGAGCTTTGCCTGGGGTCGAGACGCGGCTCCGTGGCTGAGGCGGCGGACAGGGCCGGCGCGGCGGGAAATCCTGGACGGAACTGAGGGTGGCCGCGGCCCGTTCCGACGGTGCGCTCGCTCGGGACCTCGCGGCGGCGCCGTAGCTTGCTGCACGGTTCCGCATCGCCGCCTTCGCGCGAGGGTGAAGTGTGATGGGGTCGTTTGTGGTCTTCGACCCGCAAGACCCGTCTAGGGGAAAGCCTCGGTTGCCTTGGGGTGGAATCCTGGGTGGGATGCGAGGTCGATAACCGTGCAAAAACATCAAAGAAAGATGTTTATGGATTTTTTCGCTGATGAATATCTCGAGTGGGTGAGCAACGTTTACGACCCACCGAATCCGGTTTTTACGTTTCGTTGACTATGGAAGTTCTTGGCTAAGCTCACCTGTGATCCGTTCAGCGACATGAGGCCCTTTTACTCTCGGCCTATTAAAATCATCCATCCTCATGAAAACCACCACCCGTAACACCAAGGGCTTCACCCTTGTCGAAATCATGATCGTTGTCGTCATCATCGGCCTCCTGGCCGCGATGGCGATCCCTGCGTTCCAGAAGGTCCGCGACAACTCCGTGGGCAAGGCCATGGAGAACGACGCCCG
>CAIOYO010000222.1 GCA_903862595.1 uncultured Opitutaceae bacterium
ACCGACGCGCCCGCCGCCTTCGCCGCCGCGAGCGGTACGTCCACCGCGAGCGCCGCATAGCCTTCACCCGCCGTCCAGCCGTTCTTGGCCACCAGCAGGCCCTTGAGGCGAGCCGCGTCCGCCGGGGCGTCCGCCACCGTTGCCAGTTCCAGTGACCAAATCCCTTTGCCAGCCGTCACGGTCTGCGGTGCCGCGTAATCGATCAGCGCCTGCTCCTCGAAAAAGTGGAGACCCTCCGGAACGTGGGCCGCCGCGGCGCCTTGAGGCGCAGTGATGGTCAGAAACACCTTGGCTCCGTCCCGCCGCGCACTCACGCCCCACGGCGCAGGATCGCGGGGAAGGTCCGCGAACGCTTTCGCCACCGCGGCGTTCTCCGCTCCTGGATCCGCCGCAACCGGCAGAGTCAACGCCACCTTGGCATCGCCCGGCATGCACGACTCCGCACACATCAGCCAGTCCGCCGCCGCCCGGAGCTGCACCGTGGAGCCCACCGCCAGCGTCGCAGGAGGGGTGATCTGAACAAAAAGATGCACCGTCCCTTCGTACCCATTCCCGGTCACGTTCCCCGCCGTATCCTTCACCGTGTGCGGCGCGGGCCAAACAATCGGGCCCGCCGAGAAACCCTCCGGGAGAGTCCACGCCAGCGAGGTCGGATAACCCGTGCCCGCATTCAGCCAGTAGGTGTGCCAGGGAGCGTCGTGCTCCACCCGCAGCGCCACCCAGAAAGGCTGGCCGGGCTGCACCGCAGCCTGCCGTGCGACCAATTCGACCTGCACCGCGCCGTTGCGCACCGCGCGGGCCTGGAGCGCTCCGCCCATCACCCAGCCACTCACGACGAGGGCGGCGAGACCGGACAGCAGCAGCGACGTAAGGCGACGAAACGAGAGCATAGGGAATCGTAAGGGGTTCAAGAGAGGAAGCAAAGCGCTGAAGCGTGCACCCGGGGGAATTCAGGCGCGCGGCCGGAGCGTCACGCCCGACACTGAAGGAGGCGTCGGTGACCGCTCACCCGCCCACCGCGCGCCAACGCCGAGGCGAGATCCCCGAAGACCCCGCCGAGCGCCGTGGGGTTCCGGTCTTTCCGCAACGCGCCTCGGCCGCCGCCGCGGCTTGCCGACGGCGGTTACCCGGTCGATCACGCAGCCCCTCCCCCACCCGCGAACAGACGGGTCGAGTAATAGCGCTCGGCCCGATCGCATAGAATCGTCACCACCCGTGCCCCCCGCCGCAGGCCCTGCGCCGTCCGCAGGGCCGCCATCACGTTCGCGCCCGACGACGTGCCAACGAGCAGACCAAACTCCCGGGCCAGGCGCTGGGTCATCGCCAAGGCCTCCGCACTCGGGACCTTCTCCTGCGCATCCACCCGGGCTCCCTGGAGAAGCGGCGGAAGATAACCACCCGCCACGCCCTCGATGCTATGGCAGCACGGAGACTCGCCGGAGAGCATGGCCGCCTCCGCCGGTTCCATCGCCACGATCCGCACCTGCGGACACACCCGGCGCAGCGCTCGGCTGACGCCGTTGAGCGTGCCCCCGGTACCGTAGCCGCTGACGAAGGCATCCACTCGACCCTGCATTTGCGCGAGGATTTCGCGGCCGGTGTGACGGAGGTGATCGACCGCATTGAGCGGGTTGGCAAACTGACGCGGCAGGAAGTAACGCGGATCCTTCCGCGCCATCTCTTCCGCGAGCTCGATGCCGGTGACGTAACCACGGTCCGCCTTGAAAAGCTGTAACTCGGCCCCGAAGTGCCGCATGAGATGGCGCCGTTCGACGCTGGCGGTGTCCGACATCAGAATCCGGACCGGGACACCGTAAACTGCCCCCACCATCGCGAGGGCGATCCCGGTGTTGCCGCTGGTGCACTCGAGGATCGTGGTGCCCGGTCGCAGCCAGCCCCGTCGCCGTGCATCGCCCAGAATCGTCAGGGCCAGCCGATCCTTGATCGAACCGCTGGGGTTCATGAACTCGCACTTCGCGTACAACGTGACCCCCTCCGGCTCGAACCGGAGCGGGATCAGCGGCGTGTTCCCGATCAGGGACAGCACCGGATGGGCGCGCGCCCGGGCTGGGGCGCTGCGGACGGGAGACGGTGCGGAACCTCGGGAAGCCATGCGGGACTCATCCTCAGCCGCCGAACGCCGCGAGCCAATCCCGATCCACACGCCCGAAACCTTTTTCAAACTCATCCAGCGAACGAACCGGTCTGGCGCGTCTTGCGCTGATGCGGCAGACCGCATCGCAGCGCAATTTCCGGGGTCGACTTTAGGCCATCCTCGACCGACCCTCTCTCTTCCGCAGACTCGTCCGCGTCGCGACGCTCCTCCCTCCGTTATCACGCTTCCCTTACGACCGACTGCCTCACCCCACGGTCTGGCTTCCCTGCCTCCCCCCTCTTCCTTTCCGTTTCCTTTTTTCAGGCTTATGCAACGTATCCTCAGCCCGTTCCGCTCCCTCACTGCGCTGCTCGCCTTCGGGCTGCTTCTCGCGCCGCTCTCCGGGCTGGCTCAGCCCGCTGCGGCGGCAGCCGCCCCGGCCGCCATGCCGCCCTGGCTGAAACCGGGCGATCTAGCGCCCGACTTCGCCGTCCGCACGCCGGACGGGCAGACCCTCCGCCTGTCGGACCTGCGGGGCAAGCTGGTGCTGCTCGACATCTGGGCGACGTGGTGCGGTCCTTGCGTCGCCGCCATGCCGCACAACAGCGAGCTCGCGAAGAAGTTTGCGGCCAACGACTTTGTTCTTCTCGCAGTCTGCGCCAACGACACCGCGGAGGCCTATGAGGGCTGGATCAAGCGCAACGGCACCAAGTACGCGTTCCGCACCGCTTTCGACCCGGCGGGCCGCGACGGCTGGGCCAAGTCGGTCTTCAACACCCAATACCACGTCTCCGGCTTCCCCTCGCTGTTCATGATCGGCAAGGACGGTCGCATCATCGGAACGACCACCGGCGGAGGCGCGGGTGAAAACCCGTACGTCACCCGCCTGCTCGCCAAGGCCGGCCTGCCCGTCGATACGTTCCATCTTCCGCCGGAAGTCGCTGCCGATGCCCGCCCGAAGGTCATCCCCGCCATGGGCAAGACGATGGCCATGCGTCCCCGGACTCTGCCGACCGCCCGCCTCGGCCGTCTCGCCTACGGTGACACCGTGCCCGACTTCGCCGTTCAGGGCCGTGACGGAAAAGAGGTCCGCCTCTCCAGCTTCAAGGGTTCCCCGGTCTTCATCGCCTTCTGGACCGGCGCCCGCTCGCCGGTTGCCGATGTCGCCGCCATTCAAGCCGCCTACGCCACCCAAGGCTTAAAGGTCTGGGCCATCAACGTCGCCACGGAAAAGGCTGAATTCGACGCTTGGTATGACCAGGAGAAGATCGCCGACGCAGGCTTCACCGCCTCCTGGGACCCCGCCGGAAAAGCCTTCCTCGAAAGCGCCGCCAACGCCCACTTCGGCGTCGGCCTGTACCCCGCCTACGCGGTCGTCCGCGAGGACGGCTCTCTCGTCGGCGGCATGGTCGGCGCCGGCCCGAAGGTATCCGGCTGGCTCCGCGAACCGATCGCCCGCGCCGGCCTCCGCCTGACCGAGGCCGATTCCCAGCTGCTCCGCGGCGCGCTCGATGCATTTCACGCCGAACAGGAGAAGGCTAACGCCTCCGCCGGGAACGCCGCCGCTCCGGGAGTCACCGCCCGCTCCGCTGCGGTGCAGCCCGCCGCCACCATCCAAGCCCCGCCTGCGGGCGCGACCACCGCGGCCGCCGCGCCCGCGCGTCCCGCGCTGCTCGGACCCGGCGCGATCGCCCCGGATTTCGTCATGCAGGACGTCACCGGCCGCGAGGTCCGTCTCTCCGATTTCAAGGGCAAGGTCGTGATCCTCGACTTCTGGGCCACCTGGTGCGGACCGTGCATCGCGTCGTTCCCGCACGCGCAGGAAATCGCCGCCCGCTACAAGGATCAGGATGTCGTCCTCCTCGCCTCCGGCACCAGCGACACGATCCAGGCGTTCAAGCAGTGGATCCCGAAGAACCAGCCGAAATACCCGAATCTCCAATTCGTCTTCGATCCCAACGCCCGCAATACGCCGAACTTTGAGCAGCGCGCCTCGGCCAGCCTCTACGGCGTGACCGGCATCCCCACGCAGTTCGTCATCGGCCGCGACGGCAAGATCGCCGCGACCCTCGTCGGCAACAATGGCAAGGAAGACGCCCGCGCCGAGGCTGCCCTCGCCTCCGTCGGCGTGAAGGTCGACCCAGCCATCGTCGCCCGCGGCCGTCAGCAACTCGCCGACGCCGAAGCTGAGGCGAAGGAACGCGCCGCCGCCGCCGAGGCCGCCAAGAAGCCGCAGTTCCGCGAGAGCTACGCGCGCACCGCCAACGGGGCCCAGCTGCCGGAGGTCACCGTCGAGGACGCCGCCGGCCAGGCCGTCACCCTGAAGAGCGTCACCGCCGGCAAGGTCACCGTGATCACCGTCTGGAGCGCCAGCCAGGGGCCCGGACAAGACGCGATCGACGTCCTGAACGGTTACTCGAAGCGCTACGCCGACCAGAAATTCCAGATCCTCGGGCTCGCCGCCTACGGCAACCGTGACGCCTACCTCGCCTGGCGCCAAGCCAGCGCAGCCGGAGTCGCCTTCCCGATCGTCTTCGATCCCGTCGGCGCGGGTCCGAAGCCGGAAAAGGACTTCAATGAAATGACCCCCGACGAAAAGAAGACGTTCATGGCAATCCAGCGCGCCCACATGGACAAGGTAGCGCCGATGAAGCTCGCCGGCGGCGTGATGGCCCCAATCCCCCACACCATCGTCATTGACGCCGAGGGCCGGGTGGTCGGCTTCTGCGTCGGCACCGGCGCCGGCATCAAGGAGTCGCTCGGCAACCTGCTGCTCCGCGCCGGCATGACCCTCAAGCCCGAGGACCAGCCCGCCCGCGTCTTCACCCGCGAGGAATCCAAGGACGCCCCGCCGCCCGCCCGCCGCGAACAGTTGAAGGTCGGCGCCACGGCTCCGGACTTCACGACCCAGGACCTCGCCGGCAAGGATGTCCGCCTCTCCGACTTCAAGGGTAAGGTCATCATCCTCGACTTCTGGGCCACGTGGTGCGGGCCGTGCATGGCCGCCATGCCCCACACCCAGAAGGTCGCCGCCCAGTACAAGGACCAGGGCGTCGTGGTGCTGGGGTCCTGCACCAGCGACACGCGCGGTGCATTCGAGCGCTGGGTCCGGGCAAATCAGGCGAAGTACCCCGACATCCTCTGGTCGCACGACGTGGCGGAGCGCGGCGACAAGAACATCTCCCGCACCCTCTACGGCGTCGGCGGCATCCCGACCCAGTTCATCATCGATCGCGAGGGCAAGATCGTCGACATCGTAAGCGGCTACATGGAGGGCGAGGTCATCCTTGACGCCGCTCTCGCCAAGGCCGGCATCAAGGTCGCCCCGGAAATCGTCGCCAAGGGCGCCGCGGACCTGAAGCGCCGCGCCGCGATGCGCGGGAACTGAGCCGGCGCACGCCCGGCCCACCCCGCCCCCCCAAAAGTTAGATCTGCAGGTCAGCACCGCGGCGAGTCCACCGCCGCGGTGCGCCACAGCCCTCCGCGCCGCGCGACGGCGAGAGAGAGAAAGAGAGAGAGAGAAAAAGTAGGCTTCCCCAAGCCTGCGCGCTACCCTCCTCCCACCGTGACTAGGCGCACCCCGACTAGAACCAAAGGGGTAGTCCTAAAAGTGGATACGCCTCAGTTCCCCGGGCCCTCAGCCGGTAACCAAGGCGCCGTGAAAAATGATGAAAGTGGTTTATAATTATTTATTTATCGATTCAACAGGCCGCCCCTGCCCGCCGGTTGGAAGCACTGGAATGGCCGGAGCATGCTGCATTTTTTCCGGGAAAAACGCCTAGGCGCGGTCCGGCATGACCCCAAACGTGGTGATAAACAGACTCCGGAATCACGCCCGCAGACCCTAGGGCCGCTCGGAGAGTTGATAGACGCCGATGAACGCCTTCGGCACCACGGCGGCGGATCGACAGTTCTCACGCTTGAGGAGGGCAGCCGCCCAGCGTTCCACGTCCCCCCGCTCAACGCCGTCGATCAGACCCTCCGCCAACCCGAGGATCTGTTCTCGTTCTTCGGGGCGCTCCTGGGCTCGGCTCAATAGGTTGACGAGGAATCCGTTCTCGCGGAACGAGCGCTGCAGTTGACTCTTCAAAATGCCCCGGGAGCCGATGAATTCGCCTTCATTGATCCCGCCAGAGGCGAGTTCGTCACCGATCTCCTCGACCAGCCGAGCCACCCGTTCGGTGTCCGCCGGGTCGCAGTCGATCTGGGTCTGCAGCAACGCGAAGCCGGGAAACCCGTCGAAGGCGGTCAGGCTCGCCGAGGGTGAGTAAGCCAGCCCGAGGCGCTCGCGCACGTCCGCGCGGACGCGGAGTTCGAGGATTTTCGTGAGGATCTCCAGTGCCGCCTGATCCCTGACCTCACGGAGGTCATTGGTTGGCCAGGTGCCGATGACCAGTCCGGTGTTCTGTTCGCCGGTGAACTCGATGCGCTCGAAGCCCGGACGGGCGGTGACTTGCACCGGCTTCACCGGGCCCGCCGTGGCCTTCTCCGCCGCCCGCAGGGGCAGCGCGCCGAGGGTCCGCGCCACCGCCGCGACGGCGGCGTCCTCCGGGAGGTCGCCGACGACCGTCGCCTCCACATAACCGCGAGCGAGCGGTGCCTCCATCCAGCGACGCACGTCCTCTGCGCTCATCGCGATGTAATCGAGTGGAGAACCCGACGTGAAACGCGCGTCACCGCGAAAGAGCCGATCATTCAGCGCGCGCATGCCATCACCCATCCCGGCACTCCCCGCCATGCGCCCCATGGCCGCGTTCATGCGTTGCTCCGCATGGGCAAGGCTGCTGAACCGAGGGCGATGCAGGATGTCCGCCACCACGCCCAGAAAGGTGGTCACCTCCTCCGCCGGGACCGTGGCCCGAAACGCGAAGGCATCCCGGTCCGCCACGTCGAAGCTGAAGTCCAAGAAGCGCTGACTGACCAGCGCCCGGAGCGTTTCCCCGCGGAGATGCTCCGTGCCACTCGCGAGCACGGTGTTGAGGCCGAACTCCTTCAGCGCGGGCCGTGTGCCCGGCATGTCCAGCAGGCCCGAGCCCACCCTCACCACGAGGTGGACGATGCCGGGCTCCTGCCGGCGCGACACCACGTTCAAGCGGACCTCATTACGAAAGCGGACCAGCGCCGCTCCCACACTCGGCAACTCCGTCCGACCCGCCACCTCGCCGTCCGGCCCCCAGTTCGGCAGGCGATAGGGTACGCGTTCCTCCGGTGGCCTCGGGGGCAATGCCGACACGCGACCGCGACGGACCTTGGCCACCTCGTCCAGTACCTTCTGGGGCTTCAGTTCCACCCCCACCCCGCCCGCGACGTGAAAGGCCATCGTCCCCGGCACCCAGAGGCGCCGGAACACCTGCTGCGCGTCGGCCGGGCCAAAGGTCTCCAGCCACGCGGCACGCCATGCCAGCGACTGCTCCAACCCGACGAAGACGCGGTGCTCGGTGATCGATTCCACCAAGGCGTCCGCCAGCACCGAGGGATCCAGCGTCGCCACCTGTTCCCGCAAGAGACCGATCCGGCGCAACTCCTCCCGCCGTGCCTCCGCCAGCTCGGTCGCCTCGAAGCCCTGCTCCAAAGCGCGGCGGATACTCGTGTCGATCGTCGTCAGGCCGCCCGACCAAGCCGGTGCCGGGACCATCGCCCGCACCGTCGCGACGCCCTGGCCCAGCAACTCGCTGTAACCCGCCTCCACCCCGGCCTCGCCGCCGCCTTCCGCCTCCAGACGAGCCGCGAAGAGGCGCATGAGGAACTCGCGCTTCTGCTCCTCTTCACGCTGCGCTTGCGTCTCCGCCGCGCTGGGCCGCGGCACCACGGTCGCCGCTTCCACCGCCGCCGCCGACATTCCCGCGAGGGGAAGCACGCCAGCGCGCAGGGATCGCGCATTCAGTCGGCCCTCCTCCCGCGCGGGCGGCGGGCCGGACGGACGGGCCATGCCGCCAAAGCGGTCCCGGATCTCCGCTTCCAGCTCCGGCACCGCGAGATCGCCCGTCACCACCAAGATCATCAGGTCCGGCCGGTAATTGCGGTGGTAAAACGCCAGAAACTGCTCCCGCGTAAACCGCGCAATCTGTTCCTCACTGCCACCGGGGCTGCGCTCGGGAAAGGTCAGGCCGCGAAACACTACGGGCATGGACGCCAACTCCCGCCGACCGGCCACGGTGTTGCGGAGCCGCAACTCCGCGAGCACCACCCTCCGCTCCCGCTCGATCACTTGCGGGTCGAGCGCCAAGCCATCGGCGAAACCTCGAAAGAGTCTCAAGCCGTCGCGCACCAACAGGGGGTCAGCCCTCCGGTAATCCAGCCGGTAGATGGTCGAATCAAAGGTCGTCTGCGCGTTCACGTCGCTGCCGTACTCCATGCCGAGCCGCTGGAAGAGCAGCACCATCTGGCCCGGCAGAAAATCGTCCGTCCCACCAAAGGCCAAATGCTCGAGATAGTGCGCCATTCCCCGCTCGTCCGGACGTTCATCCAGCGAGCCGGAGAGCACGACCAGCTGCAGCACAACCCGACCGGGGACGCCGGCGTGGGGACGCAGCGCGTACCGAAAGCCGTTCTCCAACCGACCCCAGACCACCGCAGGGTCAGGCGTCAGCCGGCTGGTCTCGTGAGCCCAGCGACCCGACCGCGCCGCCGTCTGGGCACGGGCCTCCGGAAGCAACGCCAACCCACCCATCACCGCCAGAAGACAGCCACCGACCAGCCGACGGCACCAGATGGGCCACCGGGGCGTTCGAGCCCGGCCGGGACTCCCTTTCGGGCCGGTACACCGTGCGACGCGGAGAAGGATCGAGGACAGCATCAGTCGGGCAAGCATGCGGACCGCCAACCGGGTTGGGCGGGCGACGCTACCGTGACACGACCCGGCGGCGGAGCAACTCCCGAGCGCGATTCGTCAGACCGCGTGAAGCGAGGGATCCGGTCGGGCCGCGTTGATGGGACGCGTCACCGCAAGTGCGGCTGCTCCGACCTGCACCGCTGGGCGGCGGCAGGT
>CAIOYO010000223.1 GCA_903862595.1 uncultured Opitutaceae bacterium
CGGCATTCGCTACGTCGTCGATACCGGCCTGGCGCGCATCAGTCGCTATTCGCCGCAGGCCCGCACCCGGCGCCTGCCCATCGAGCCCGTCTCGCAGTCCAGTGCCGACCAACGCAAGGGCCGCGCCGGACGCGTCGCCGCCGGTCTCTGCATCAGACTGTATTCGGAGAAAGACTACTTAGAGCGGCCTCGCTTCACTCAGCCGGAAATCCAGCGGGCGAACCTGGCGGACGTCATTCTCCGGCTGAAGGCCTACGGGCTGGGCGACATTGAGCGCTTTCCCTTCATCAATCCCCCGGCCTCCAAGGCGATCCGGGCCGGCTACGCCCTTCTGGAGGAGGTCGGCGCGCTGGCCCCCGAGGATGCGCCCGGCGGCGTGGCGGGCGGCGTGCGGGAGCTGACCGCCGTGGGTCGCGAGTTGGCGCGGATGCCGGTCGACCCGACGGTCGGGCGCATGATCCTGCAGGCCCGCACGGAGCGCTGTCTGCGCGAGGTGGTGGTGATTGCGGCGGGTCTCTCAATTCAGGATCCTCGCGAGCGTCCGCTCGACAAGCAGGCGCAGGCGGATGCGGCGCACCAGCGGTTTCGTCACCCGGACTCCGACTTCCTCACCCTCCTGGCGATCTGGGACACGTTTCACGACCAGTTCGAGCGCCTCTCGCAAGCGAGGCTCCGCCGTTTCTGTCACGATCACTTCCTCAGCTATGTGCGCCTGCGCGAGTGGCGGGACATCCATACCCAGCTCATGGACGTGCTGGAGCAGCGGAAGGACTTTCGTCTGACCTCGGTGTTCGACGCGGCGCCCGGCGAGGCGGAGAAGCCGGCCGAGGAGGCGCTGCGCTTCGGTACGCCGGCGTTTCGGGCGATCCACCGCAGCATCCTGTCCGGCCTGCTCGGCAACCTGGCGACGTACGATGAGGAGAACCGGATCTTCAAGGCGGCGCATGACCGGCGGGTGACGTTGTTTCCCGGATCCGTGCTCTTCCGGCGCGAGGAGCCCAAGCGCCGGGTGGTCGAAGGCGAGGGCCGTGCCGCGCCGAAGCGTGCACCAAAAGTGCCCCGCTGGATCATGGCCTCTGAGATCGTTGAGACCTCGCGCCTCTTCGCCCGCACCTGCGCCCGCGTGGATCCGGCCTGGGTCCTCGATCTTGGGTCGCACCTGCTGCGGAGCAGCCACAGCGAACCTTTCTGGAACGCCGAGGCGGGCAAGGTGATGGTCAAGCGCCGCACCCGGCTTTATGGCCTGGAACTGGAGGCGCGCGCGGTGAGCTTCGGTCCGGTGGATCCGGTCGCGGCGACGCAGATCTTCATCCGGGAGGGACTGATCGGCGACACGATCACGTGGCCGTTCGACTTCCTCGCCAGCAATCGCAAGGTGCGGGCGGAGGTCGAGAGCCTGCTCACGCGGACCCGCAATAGCGGTTACTTGAATTTGGATGAAGCGCTGTATCGCTTCTACGCGGAGCGCCTGCTCCCAGAGGAGGATGCGGAGCCGGCGGAGGACCTGCGCGGTGGAGTCTCGTCGGTCGCGGAGCTGATCGACCTCGTCCGCGGCCGGCGCGGCGCGGATCCCCGGTTCCTGTTCGTGGGGCCGGATGATCTGCGTGACCCGGATGTACCGACGGCGGATGAGGCGGCGTTTCCGGCGTCGCTCCCCCTCGAGAACCGCGTCCTGCCGCTGCAGTACGCCTATCGCCCGGGTCAGGAGGATGACGGCGTGCAGGTGGAAGTGAACGTGCGGGACGTCGCGGCGCTGACGGAGGCCTCGCTGGACTGGGCGGTACCGGGCCACTTGCGGGCGAAGGTGGAGCATTACCTGCGCGCGTTGCCGAAGGAGCAGCGTCGGGTGTTCGTGCCGCTGGCGGAGTCGGTGCGGACGGTGAGTGAGGCGGTGGCGGCGCGCGCCCGCCTGCGGGATCCCGCGCCGCCGCTGGTCGACCTCTTGGAAGAGCATCTGGCCGAGCGATTCGGCCTTGCGGCGGATCGGTCCGCTTGGGCGGCCAAGCCCCTGCCGTCGCATCTGCA
>CAIOYO010000224.1 GCA_903862595.1 uncultured Opitutaceae bacterium
CGCCGGCAGCAACACGGGCCAGACCAGCAAGACCGCCGAGGGTAACTCCGCCGCGATCGCCTCATCGGCCGAGACCCTCAAGAGCTTCACGCTCGCGCCCGGCTACGCGATCAACCTCTTCGCCTCCGAGGAGCAGTTCCCCGAGCTGGGCAACGCCGTCGCCACCGCCTTCGACGCCCGCGGCCGGCTCTGGGTGTCGACGATGCAGACCTACCCGCAGTGGCGGCCCGGTGACCCGATGAACGACAAGCTGCTCATCCTCACGGACACCAATCAAGACGGGCGCGCGGACACCTGCACCGTCTTCGCCGACGATCTCCACCTGCCGATCGGCTTCGAGTTCGGTCTCGGTGGCGTGATCGTCAGCGGCCAACGCGAAGTCCTCCTGCTCAAGGACACGAATGGCGACGACCGCGCGGACTTCCGCGAGATCCTGCTCAGCGGGTTCGACTCAGCCGACAGCCACCACGTGATCAACCAGTTCACGTTCGACCCAGGCGGCGCGCTCTACTTCCAGGAGGGCACGTTCCACTTCTCGCAGGTCGAGACGCCTTACGGCCCCGTCCGCGCGAAGAACGCGGCGACTTACCGCTTCGAGCCGTTCTCACAGAAGCTCGATGCCTTCGTCAGCTACAGCTACGCCAACCCGCACGGCATCACCTTCGATCGCTGGGGGCAGGCCTTCATCTCCGACTCCTCGGGAGGCGCGAACTATTTCGCCACCGCGTTCTCGGGGTTCCTTCCGTATCCGGAAAAGCACTCCACCATGAAGCAGTGGTTCCCGAAGCGCGTCCGCCCGACCAGCGGCTGCGAATTCGTCAGCAGCCGCCACTTCCCGGACGAGGCGCAGGGGCTGTTCCTGCTCAACAACACGATCGGGGTCCAGGGCGTGCTGCAGCACCGGCGCACCGCGGCGGGCAGTGGCTTCGAGGGCGAGGAGATCGAGCCGCTGCTGCTGAGTTCGGACCGGAACTTCCGTCCGGTCGACCTCGAGTTCGGTCCCGACGGAGCCCTTTACATCACCGACTGGCAGGAGGCGCTGGTCGGCCACATGCAGTACTCGCTGCGCGACCCGCTGCGCGACCGCTCCCACGCCCGCATCTGGCGCATCACCTACCCGTCCCGTCCGCTGGTGCCGGTCGCACGGATCGCCGGCGAGCCGATCGATCGGTTGCTTGAGTTGCTCCGCCTGCCGGAGGACCGGACGCGGATCCGCGCCAAGCAGGAACTCGCGCTGCGTCCCCGCGCTGAGGTCATCGCCGCGGTCCAGCGCTGGGCCGCGCCGCTCGATCCTCGCTCGGTCGCCGACGCGTTCCTCCTCACCGAAGCGCTGTGGGTCCACCAGTGGATGAACGCCGTGAACCCCGCGCTTCTCGCGCAGCAACTGCGCTCGCCGGAGCCGATGGCCCGCGCCGCCGCCACCCGCGTGCTCTGCTACTGGCGCGACCGCCTACCCAACGCCCTGGCGCTCCTGCGCGTGCAGGCCGCCGACGAGCATCCGCTCGTCCGCCTTGAGGCGGTCCGCGCCGCGAGCTTCTTCACCGACCGCGCCGCGATCGATGTCGCCCTCGAAATCCTCAATCACCCGCGGGACTATTACCTGAACTACACGCTCGAGGAGACGATGCGCGCCCTGCGTCCGTCTCCGGCGGAGATCAAGGATCCGCGGGCGCTCTCGTTCGTGCTGGGCCGCATGAGCAATGCGGAGCTGGCCGCCGCCCCGGGTTCGCCGGCCGTCCACGCGGCGCAGGTCGAGCGCGCGGGCCTCGATGCCGGGACGCGCGAGTCCGCACTCTCTGCCCTCGCGCAACTCAACGGGACGACCCGCGAGGTGGAGCTCGCGGCCGCGCTCCTTCGATTCGATGAACGCTATCAGGATCCGGGCACCGGCGGGGAACTGGGGCGCCTGCTCGCCTCCTCCGCCGCGGCGGACCTCCGCAAGGCGGAAGGCTTGATCGCGCGGATGGCCTCGAAGGACCATACGCTGGGCTCAGTCCGCCGCGCCGGTCTTGCCGCCAAGGCCGTCATGGAGGGATCGCCCGCTGGGGTCTGGCGGCAGACCGAGCCGAGCACGGACGGTCGTACGCTGCTCATTGACGCGCTGTACCTCATCGGCGACCCGGCTCTGCGGCTCCAATTCCAGCCGCTGGTGGCCGGCCTGCTCGCCCCGGGCGCTCCGGCGCCGGCCAGCAACGTCCGCACCGCCGCGCTGCGCGTGCTGCCGATCCTGGGCGAGGAAAACGCGTCGGCTCACGCGCTGCTGATCGCGCCCTACGTGCTGCAGGAAAGTGATCGCGTCATCGCTACCCGCGCCCTGCTGCAGCTGCCGCGCAGCGCTTGGTCGGGACTCGATGCCGCCGCGCTGTCCCGCGGCATCCTTGCCCAAGCGACCCAGACGGCCGCCGGGGAACGTTCGCAGCAGGACTTCGTGGAGTTCACCCGCCTCGGCCAGGAACTCGCCGGGCTCCTGCCCGCCAAGGATGCCGCTCCGCTCCGCCGCGCCTTCCGCGAGCTGGGAGTCAGCGTCTTCGTCGTCACGAGCGTGCGTGAGCAGATGCGCTACGACACCACCCAGATCGTCGTGCAGGCGGGGAAGCCGTTTGAAATCATCTTCGAGAATATCGACGTGATGCCGCACAACCTCGTGGTCGTGAAACCCGGCACCCGCGAGGCCATCGGCAACGCTGCCAACGTCATGCCGCCTACCCCCGATCGACTGGGCCGCGCCTACGTGCCGGCGAGCGACAACGTCATCGCCGCCACGAAGATGCTCGAGCCCGGGCAGAAACAGAAGCTCTTCATCCAAGCGCCCCGGACTCCCGGAAACTACGAGTTCGTCTGCACCTTCCCCGGCCACTGGCTCATCATGTGGGGTACGCTCGTGGTGGCCGAAGACCCCGAGGCATGGCTGCAGCAGCACGCGGCGGAAACCCCCGCGGCGCCCACCGCTGGCGGTCACGGTGGCCACGGCAAGGACCACGCGCACGCCCCCTGAGGTCGCGGCGGCGCGCCGGTCGCCGCGCACTCAGGGCTCAATCCGCACCGGCAAACCCATCCACGCCAACTCGAGCAGGGTGCGGGCGTCCCAATTCGCGAGGCGGAAACAGCCGTGCGACTCGGTCCGGCCGACCTGCTCGGGTGCCGGCGTGCCGTGAAGGCCGTAGCCCGGGCGATCGAGGCCGATCCATGCCACGCCGACCGGATTGTTCGGACCGGGTGGAATCATCAGCCGCCGCCCGAGGCGCCGACCTTCCTCGGACTCCGGGAAGGTCTCGGGCTTGAACGTGTAATCCGGGTTCGGGATCACCACCGTGACCCGCAACTCACCGACCGGCCGCTTCGCGACGTCCCGCGCGATGCTGACCGGGCAATGAAAGAGAATCGCTCCGTGCGCATCGCGCGCCTGCAGCACGCGCGCCGCGAGCCGCACGTGAAGATGCGCCGCCGAGGGCCAGGCGCGCGCAGCGCCGAAGGCCGGGACGATCACCTTCGCCCCCGGCGCGAGCATGGACCAATCGGTCGCAGGATTGAGTCGGCGCAAGAGGTTCGGATGGGCCCGGAAGCGCTCGGCCAGCCGCTCGAGGATCGTCTCGTGCTCCAGCGCCGCCTGATTCGATTTCTCGAGCCACGTCGCGCCAATCGGCTGAAGCCCGGCGAAATCCGCCTCCGTCAGGACCCGGGTTTCCAGCGGCTCACGCGGCATGCGGAGGCGCGCGCGCGTCGCCGGATCCCACTCGCCAGTCGTCGGAAGAGACTCGCTTTCCTGAAAGGCCTGCAGGGCCGCGCGCGTCTGCGGGCCCGGCTTGCCGTCGATCGATCCGCTGGAGAATCCGCGCTGCGCCAACGCGATCTGCACCTCAAGCCAGGTTTCCGCTGAGCGAGGCTCGGTCGCCGCGGACGCGTCCACCGCCCCATCCGCCACCGGGGGGCGCTCCGGCCACGGCG